>NZ_CAJXGF010000076.1 GCF_913053745.1 uncultured Nitratireductor sp. | reverse complement strand
TCGGGGTCACGCTTGGCGTTCTGTCGGCCTTCGCCACGCGTTATCTCGATGACATTCTGGCTGCCGCCTTCGACATTCTGATCGCCTTCCCGACGCTGCTTCTTGCCATGCTGGTGGTGGCCGCGACCGAGAGCGCGAGCCTGTTTTCGGCCACGCTTGCGCTGGGCATCGCCATTTCGGCCATTGTCGCGCGGCTCACCCGCATTCTCGCCAAGCGCATCCTGTCGATGGATTACATCACGGCGGCGCGCACGGCCGGGGCCTCCTGGCCAAGCATCGTCTTCCGTCATCTCCTTCCCAACATATGGCCGATGCTTGCGGTGAATTTCGCGCTGCAGTTCGGTCTCGCGGTCATCGCGGAGGCTTCGCTCTCTTATCTCGGTCTTGGCGCACCGCCACCCAACGCCTCGTGGGGCCGTCTCCTTCAGGAGGCGCAGGGCACCGTCTACACCGCGCCCTTCGGCGCGATTGCGCCGGGCATCGCGCTGGTCACGCTGGTGATCGGCATGAACCTTTTGGCCGATGGTCTGCGCGACGCGGGCGACCCGACCCGGAGAGGCCGGCAATGAGCCTTCTCGATATTCGCGGCCTGACGCTTTCCACCGGCGGTCAGACGCTGGTTTCCGACGTTTCTTTTTCCATCGCGCCCGGCGAGCGACTTGGCCTGATCGGCGAATCCGGCTCGGGCAAGTCGCTCACGGCACTTGCCGCCATCGGCCTCCTGCCGCGTGGGTTCAGCGTTCAGGGCTCCATCAAACTTGATGGCCAAGAGATGGTGGGAGCGTCCGAGAATGCGATGATCCCCCTGCGTGGTGCGACGGCTGCCACCGTGTTTCAGGAGCCGCTGACCGCGCTCAACCCGTTGATGAGGGTGGGGAAGCAGGTTGCGGAACCGGTCGTTCGCAGGCACCGCCGCGCGGGCGAGGCGGTCGACCGCGCAGCCGTCGCGCGCGAGGTGCGGTCGCTGCTTGAGCGTGTCTCGCTTCCCGACATCGACCGGATCGTGAAGTCCTATCCTTACGAGATTTCCGGTGGTCAGCGGCAACGTGTGGCCATTGCCATGGCGCTTGCCTGCCGTCCGAAACTGCTGATCGCGGACGAGCCCACCACGGCGCTCGACGTCACCACGCAGATGGAAATCCTCGATCTTCTGTCCGGTCTGATGCGGGAAGAGGGCATGGCGCTTCTCTTCATCAGCCACGATCTGCCGGTGGTCGCGCGCGTGGCGGAAAACGTCGTTGTGCTGCGGCGCGGCGCAGTGATCGAGCGTGGTGAGGTCCATGCCGTGTTCGACGGGCCGAAGCATGAATACACGCGTTCGCTGGTCGATGCGGCGACCGCGTTCGACAAGGCGCTGGGGCCTGCACGATGAGCCTGATTTCACTCGACAACGTCTCCTTCGGCTATTCGCGCAAACAGCAGGTGTTGCACGATGTCTCGTTCAGCCTTCGCTCCGGCGTGAATGTGGGGCTGGTGGGGGAGTCCGGCTCCGGAAAATCCACGATCCTGAAGCTTTTGCTGGGGCTGGCACGTCCGACCGGCGGGCGAATTCAATTCGGTGACGCCGAACTCAACCCGCGTGACCGCGCCTTCATGCGCGATTACCGCAAGGCGGTTCAGGCGGTGTTTCAGGATCCCTATTCCTCGCTCGACCCACGCCAGAAGGTGCAGTCCATCATCGCCGAGCCATTGCGGGCGCTGCGTATCCCGGGCTCCCATCAGGAGGCGATTGAGAAGGCGCTCCGCGATGTCGGCCTGCCGGCAGACGCCATAGATCGCTACCCGCACGAGTTTTCCGGCGGTCAGCGTCAGCGCATCGCCATCGCGCGTGCCATCGTCGCACGTCCGCAGCTCATCCTTGCCGATGAGGCGGTGAGCGCGCTGGATCTCTCGACGCGGGCGCGCATTGTCGATCTTCTCAAGGCGCTTTCGGAAGAGATGACGATCCTGCTCGTTTCGCACGATCTGGCCGTTGTCGCTGCACTGTGCGAAGAGATCGTCATTCTGGAAAAGGGACGGGTCGTCGAAAGCGGCAAGACCGCCGACATTCTGGAAAATCCAAAACACCCCTATACGCAGAAGCTGCTTGCGAGTGTGCCGCGGATGCCGGCCTGAGACCGGCACCCGAGATATAGATTCAGGCTTCGATCTCGACCCAGAGGGGCTGGTGGTCCGAGCCCTGCGCATCCATGTCGATCCAGGCGCGCCTGACGTTCGCGGCCATGTTCGAGCTCACCACGCAATGGTCGATCCGCACGCCTGTGCCGATGAAGCTCACCCCTTCATCCTCGTCATTGCCGGCGGCCATCCATGCATCGGTAAATCCGCCATCCTGCACGAGGCGGCCATGCCTCTCCGAGCGGTCGCCGATCAGAAGCGCATATTCCTCGCTGCCGGGCGTGAAGTTGAAATCGCCCATCACGATGGTGCGCTCGGGCACGGGCGGCGGCGGGATCTCATACCAGTCGCCAGCGATCTTACCGCCCCATGCCGAGCCGCGATGGGAGGCGTTGAGGAGCAGGTCCATCGCATGATGCACCTGCGGTAACCGCGTCTGCGGGCCGATATGATCGAAATGGACCGAGCAGAAGCGCAGCGGGCCGGCGTCCGTCACGACCACGGTTTCAATCATTGCGCGCTGCTGGTGATACTGGTGCGTCAACGCCATCTTGGGCAGGAGATGGTTCATGGAGGAAAGGATCGGCCAACGCGACAGCACCATGTTGCCGACCTGCCGGCGGCGGTGCGTGACCGTGCCGTCATCACCGACGATCGAGGCGTCGATGTCGATGCCGGGGCCATAGACCCAATGGTAATCGGGCAGGCGCGCGCCGATCTCCTGCGCCTGATGGACAAGGCCGGTGCGCGGGAAATGGGTTTCCACTTCCTGCAGGGCGATCAGATCCGCGCCCTCGAGTTCTGCGACGATCCGGTCGAGGTTGAACTGCTCGTCCTTCCCCTTGGAATACTGGATGTTGTAGCTGACGAGCTTCATTGAATGGCTCCGGCAAAATCGGGTTGGCTGACTGCGGCGGATTTTCCGGTGGGGCCGGCTTGCGCCACGATGCGTTTCTCGGACGATGGGTCGAAGAGATGCACGCTTTCGGGCGCAATCGAGAGCGAGCAGGGTGTGCCGGGTGCGGGATGGTTGCGCCCGGCGGAATGCAGCACGAAATCGCGCCCGGCGAGACGACCATGCATGAGGCGGCCGCTGCCCTGTTCCTCGGAGAAATCGAAGGCGACGGTCAGAAGGTGCGGGTCGTTGGCTTCCGGCACGATCTTCAGATCCTCGGGCCGCAGGCCCACGATGACCGATTGGCCGGCGATGGTCTGGCCGATGCTGGGGTCGATGGGCAGGCGGAATTTTGTGTTGTCGATCACCGCAAACGTGCCGTCCTCGGAGACACCAGAGGGCAGGAAGTTCATCGCCGGTGAGCCGATGAAGCCGCCGACATAGACGCTGGCAGGCGCATGGTAGACCTCTTCCGGCGTGCCGACCTGTTCGATCCGGCCCCCGTTCATCACCACCAGACGGTCGGCGAGAGACATGGCTTCCACCTGATCGTGCGTGACGAAGACGGAGGTGGCGTTCAGCGCGCGGTGGAGGCGGCGGATTTCAAGCCGCATCTGCACGCGCAGCTTGGCGTCGAGATTGGAAAGCGGCTCGTCGAACAGGAAGACTTTCGGCTCCCGCACGATGGCGCGGCCCATGGCGACGCGCTGACGCTGGCCGCCCGAAAGCTGCGCCGGTTTGCGGTCGAGGAGCTGGTCGAGGCCGAGGCTCTTTGCCGTGGCTTCCACCTTCTGCATCCGTTCGGCCTTGCGCATGCCGCCGACTTTCAGCGCGTAGCCGATGTTCTGCGCCACGGTCATGTGCGGGTAGAGCGCATAGTTCTGGAACACCATGGCGCAGCCGCGCTCGCGGGGTTCCAGCCTGTTGACTACCGTATTCTCGATGGCGATCTCGCCAGCGCTGATTTCCTCAAGCCCGGCAATCATGCGCAGAAGCGTGGACTTGCCGCAGCCCGAAGGGCCGAGAATGACGATGAACTCGCCATTTTGAATGTCGAGGTCGACTCCATGAACGACCTGGTTCTTGCCGTAGAATTTCTCGACTTTGCGAATGTTGATATCGGCCATGACGACAGGTTTCCCTCAGATCATTTTTCGGTGCTGATGAGGCCGCGCACGAACCAGCGTTGCATCAGGACAACGACGAGCAGCGGCGGCAGCATGACGATGAGTGTTCCGGCCATGGCGACATTCCAGTCGGCAATGGCGTCAGGGCCGGGGATGAGACGGCGCAACTCCATCACCACGGTGGAGTAGTTGGCCCGGTCGGTGATGATGAGCAGCGGCCACAGATACTGGTTCCACGCATAGACGAACATGATGGTGGCAAGAGCCGCGATGTTGGTGCGCGACAATGGCAGCAGAACCTCGATGAAGAAGCGGAACGGGCCGGAGCCGTCCATCTTGGTCGCCTCCACCAGCTCGTCGGGAATGGTGAGGAAAAACTGGCGATAGAGAAACGTGCCGGTCGCCGTTGCCACCAACGGCAGGATCAGGCCGGTATAGGAGTTCAGCATGTTCCATTCGAGCGAGAGCTCGACGCCCGAGATCTGCGCGATGAGCCAACTTATGCCCGTTGCATCGAGAATGGTCTGGAACGGGTAGAGCGCGTTGGCCGCCACCGAATAGGTGGGCACGATGCGCACTTCCAGCGGCAACATCAGGGTGATGAAGATCACCCAGAAGAACACCATGCGCAGGCGGTAGTTGAAGAAAACGATGGAGAAGGCGCTGATGGCGGAGATGATCACCTTGCCGATCACGACGGCGATGGCGACGATCATCGAGTTCATGAACTTCACGCCGAATTCGGCACGGGTCCATGCGGCGGTGAGGTTGTTCCACAATTCCCCGCCCGGCAGGTAATGCACATTGGTCGAGTTGACCTCGGCCACTGTCAGCGTGGCGGCGACGAATGCGAGCCAGATCGGAATAATTAGAAGCAGGGCGCCGGCGACGAGGATCACATGCGTGAGGATGTTGAGGAGGGGGGTGCGTTCGATCATGGCTTGCTCCTCACGTGTAGTGCACGCGGCGTTCGATGAAGCGGAACTGGAAGAAGGTCATGAGGATGACGAGCCCCATGAGCACCAGCGATTGGGCCGCGGCACCGGAATAATCGAGCCCCTGAAAGCCATCCACATAGATCTTGTAGACCATGAGCTCGGTGGCGCGGGCCGGGCCGCCTTCGGTCAGAATGTCGACGATGCCGAAGGAGTCCGTGAAGGAATCCGTCATGTTGATGACCAGCAGGAAGAAGATGGTCGGCGCGAGCAGCGGCAGTTGCAGGTCGAGCATGCGGCGCATGACGCGCGCTCCATCCATGGAGCCGGCCTCGATCAGAGAGCGGGGAATGGACTGGAGACCTGCAAGGAAGAAGATGAAGGAGTAGGAAACCTGTTTCCATGCCTGGGTGATGATGATCGCCGTCATGGCGTCGACACCGGAGAGCGCGGGGTTCCACAGGCCGGGCGACAGCGTGTTCAGATAGGCAAAGACACCGGACTGCGGATTGAAGAGAAAGCGGAACGCGAGCGCGGCGGCAGGGGCCGCGATGGCATAGGGCCAGATCATGCCGACGCGGAAGAAACGATAGCCGCGCAATTGGCGGTCGGCAAAGAGCGCCAGCACCAGCGCGATGGACATGGCAAGCCCGGTCGAAAGCACGGCAAAGACGATGCTGCGCCAGATCGAGGCCCAGTAGGTCTCGTCGGAGAAGACCGCCTTGAAGTTCTCAAGCCCGACCCATTGATTGCCGCCCCCGAAGGGCTGCTCAAGGGTGAAGGCCCAGTACATGGCCTGCGATGCCGGCCAGTAGAAGAACACGAATATGATCAGCAACTGGGGGGCAATGAAGAGATAGGCCAGCCAGTTGGCCTTGAAATAAGCGCGCTTTTGCATGGACGTTCCGGGGGTTGCGGAGACAGGCGAAAAAGGACGCGCCACGGCTCATCGAGCCGCGGCGCTGGGTTTGGCCTGCTTCAGGGAAGCGTCTTTCCCTTGTAGGTGCGCTCGAATTTGCGCAGCATCGTGTTGGAACGCTCGACGGCATCGTCCAGTGCCTCCTGCGGGGTCTTCTGGCCGCTCAGGACCGCCTGCACCTGAGAGGTCCACTCGGCGCGGATCTGCACGAAGCTGCCAAGGCGGATGCCACGGGTCAGCGGGGTGACCGGCGTGTAGGTGAGCGATTCAATGGCTTTCTCGCGGCCCTTATAGGGGCGATCGTCGTAGAAACCTTTTTCGACCAGATAGTCGAAGCCTTCGTCAGTCACCGGAATGTAGCCTGTCACAGTGCTCCAGAACTCGGCGGATTCGGGCTTGGCGAGGAATTTGAAATATTCGGCAGCGCCGCGATACTGCTCATCGGTCTTGCCCGAGAGCGTCCAGAGCGATGCACCGCCCACGACCGAGTTCTTGCGCTCCGTGCCCTCATAGACCGGCAGCATGGCGACATCCCACGCAAAGCCTTCACCGACCTGCTCGGTCACGGCCTGGTGGCTCGCGATGGAGCCGAAGAAATGGGCGCATTCGCCGGCGGCAAAGGCATCGCGCGTGGAAAGGCCGGTTTCGCGTGTCTTGATAAGAAGAAGGCCCTCGTCGATCCAGCGCTTGATGTCTTTCATATGCTTGGCATGGAGGGTGGTGTTGAACACCACTTCGGCGTCGAGCCCGTCATAGCCGTTGTTCTTCGTGGCGATCGGCTCGCCATGAACCATGGAGAACTGCTCCAGGTCGACCCATGAGGATGGCGCGTAACCGGCAGGGCATGCGCTGCCCGCTTCCTTCAATTCGCGCAGAACCTGCTCATATTCTTCCCAGGTCTTCGGCGCTTCGTCGCGACCGATGGATTTGTAGGCGTCGGCGTTCCAATACATCATCGCCGTGGAGGAATTGAACGGCATGGACCAGAGGCGGCCCTGCGAATCGGCATAATAATTGGCGATGCCCGGGAAATAGGACTCCCAGTCGATCTCGATGCCGTGATCTTCCATCAGCTTGTAAGCCGGGTAAACTTGGCCGGAAAGCATCAGGTCGGGCGCGGAAACCTCGACGCCCTGCACGATGGTCGGGTGCTTCTTGGCGCGGAAGGCGGCAATGGTGTTCTGGAGCGCCGTGGCATAGTCGCCCTGGCTGACGCAGGAAATCTCGTATTTGTCCTGTGAGGCGTTGAAGCGGTCGCAGGTGGCCTGGACCTGCTCGCCGAGCTGGCCGGTAAGCCCGTACCAATATTCGAACTTCACCTTTTCGGCCTGGGCCGATGTGGACAGTGCCAACAGCGCGAACGCGCCTGCAATGAGTGTCTTTTGCATTGTGGTTCCCTCGGATGGAAGAAGCGGTCGCCGGCACCAGCACCGGTCGCAACTTGGCTATCGGTGCGCTTTGACAGTCGGGTGACCGCAAAATGAAACTTATTTGAAAGCTGGCAAGTGTCTGATTAGCCGGCAACTTTTTCGCGCTCGGCGCCGTTTTCCGCATGTTTGCGGCGCTTGCCGAAGAGGCCATCGGCCATTTCCGCGTGGCGATGGAGATAGTCGTGGAAGTGCACGAGCGTGCTGTTTTCGTCTGCGAGGACCACCGCGTATTGGGCCGGACCATCAAGACGCTTCGGATCGCCCGGCATGCCCGGCAAATGCGCGTTGACGTCATAGTGGTTGCCCGAAATCGTGGTCAGCGGGATACCGTGCCACAGGCCCGTCGTCTGCCGGTGCACATGGCCGGCAATCACCTGGCGAATGTCGGGATGTGTTTTCAACACGTCGAGGAAGCGTTCCGAATCCTGCAGCTTGATCTGATCCACGGGCATGTGGAGATCGTTTGCATGATGGTGCATGACAATGATGACGGGTTGGTCCTTTGCCTCTTCGAGCCGTTCGGCAAGCCATGCAAGGCGCTGATCGCAGAGCACGCCGCTGACGATCTCCGGCTCGGAGGAATCGATGACGATGATGCGGTAGCCCTTGGCATCGATGGCCTTCTGGATATGGCCGTTCTCATCGTCGTGCAGGGTGCCGAACACCTCCTTGAAACGGCCGCGGTGATCGTGATTGCCGAGCGTGAGAACCACCGGCATCCTGAGCTGATCAATCATCCGGTCCAGGGTTTCATAGGCTGGCACCTCACCGCGGTCGGCAAGGTCGCCGGCGAAAATGCAGAAATCCGCATCGCCATGATTGGTGTTGGCGCTGTCGATTGCCGCCTGAAGGCGCTTGGTCGTGTCCAGCCCGTTGGTGGCGACCCCTTCGGGAGAAAGATGGATGTCGCTCATGACGATGAATTTCAGCATGATTGCCCCGCTGTCCTTTGTGTTTTTTCGGGCCGGATGGCCATTACACAGCGGGTATCATCGCCCTGTGTCGGACGGCTGACAGATTTGTTGCGGCTATATTACAGGGGGGTGACCGGGGTGCCGGTCAGGCGCAGCGGCGATTGCGTATTTCTCGATCATTGTCTCGAGGTAGCCCGCCGCTTCATCGCCTTTCAACGCGTCACCCCAAAGCCGTTCGGCGATGTCTTCATGCAGGGCCATGGCTTCGGGCGCCGAAGTGATGAGCGCCACCCCTACGCGAATGTTGGGCTGCTCCCCGAGCCGGAAGGGGCTGATGGCCAGGACCGAACGGTCTTGCTGGCGAAAGATCTGAAAACTGGTCGCGGGCACCGGCTCCCGCACAATGCCGATCTGAATGCCGATCGGCTGTTCGCGCAGCATGGCGAGGATGTATTCGGCTTCACGGCGTGCCTGAAGGCGTCGTTTGTCGACGATGTCGGGCGGCAGATCGTGGCGGCCGATCAACCCATGCAGAAGGAACCCTTCAAGATCGGCTGAGGCGATCAGGCTAACGATCAGCGGCCGGCGGAGACGAAACGCTTCCTTGCGCGCGCGCAGGATGTCGAGCAGCGCATCCACGACGGGCCCCGACGTTCCCTCTGGATCGACCTCCGGCGGCACGGATTCGCGCAACACCTCCCGCAGCGCCTCATCATAGGCGTCCGACGTCAGGAGATAGGAAACAGGGCTGAACAGACCAATCACCTGCTGACAGTCGCTTTCAAGTTGGCGCATGCGCTCGAAGAAGGCGATGGCGCTCGACACATACTCCACACCGACACCCATCAGGCTGGGCAGTGAGACCCCCAGCTCCTGAGCAATGCTGGTCAGCATCTCGATTTTGCGGATTTCGCCTTTCTCCGCGCGGTAGAGTGCAGCGCGCGAGATTCCCAATTTCTCTGCCAGTTCGTCGGGCGCGAGGCTCTTTCCTAGCCGATAAGCACGCAGGCGAGCGCCAATGTCGCTGAATCTGATGAAGTCGCCTTGTGGCACGCTTTTTTCTCGCAAGTTCCGGCCCCTTCCGTTATCGGGTGCGCTGTGGCGGCTTGTCAACGCGTATGCTCAAATTAGCACTGAAAGATCATAAATTGGACGAAATAGTAAATCGTCTCAAAATTGAGAATTTCGTTGACAGCCTAGGATTGGGCTCGTAGTTTGCTTGTTCAAAAAAGCAATGGAGGCGGAACAATGAATCATCTCATTCGTAGATTGGCTGCAACGGCCGTGATGGGCGTGGCTGGCGCGGGATTCGCGACAGGCGTCTTCGCTGCGGATTTCGTGGCCAAGATCGGTCATCTGGAATCGGCGCAGCAGTCGCGCCACGTTCATCTCGAGAAGGTGGCCAAGCTGGTCAATGAGCGCACCGACGGGGCGGTGGAATTTCAGCTTTTTCCGCAGGGCCAGCTCGGTCAGCAGCGCGAAATGACCGAGGGCGTCCAGCTTGGAACGCTTGAGGCAACGGTGGCTCCGGCTGCCTTCCTTGGCGGCTTCAACCCGGCCGTCTCCATCATGGACATCCCCTTCCTGCTTCCCGACAATGACGAGACCGCACAGGAGATCCGCAGCGGTGCGTTCGGCGAGGCACTTTGCGAAAGCTTCAATTCGCGCGGCGTGACCTGCATCGGCCTGTGGCCCAACGGCAAGAAGAACTTTACCTCTTCCAAGCCGCTTGCAAGCCTTGAGGACTTCGCCGGCCAGAAGTTCCGCGTGATGGATTCCAACATCCTGATCGAGCAGTTCAACTCGCTTGGCGCATCGGCCATCGCGCTGCCGTTCGGCGAGCTTTACACCGCGCTTCAGACCGGCGTTGTCGATGGCGAGGAAAACCCGCTCGACACGATCCAGCGCATGAAGTTTTACGAAGTGCAGAACCACCTCGTGCTTTCCGATCACGGCGCGATGGAAGACGTGATCCTCTTCAACCCGGCCTGGTGGGCCAGCCTTCCCGAGGAGCATCAGAAGACAATCGTCGATGCCTTCAACGAGGTCATTCCCGAACTGATCGACCACAAGGCCGAGGCGGTTGCCGCGGCGCTCGAGGAAATCAAAGGATCCGACATCGAGATCCGCGAGATGAGCGATGAAGAGAAGGCCGCGTTCCGCGAAAAGATGTACCCGGCAGCTCGTGCCGCCTATATCGAGCGTGCCGGCGAAGAGGGCGAGAAGCTGATCGCCATCTACGAAAAAGAGTATGAGGCGGCAGGCGCACAGTAAGCCCCGCCTCCAAGCCGAACCAAAGCATTGACTTTCATATGCCGGGCTCCTCCGTGAGCCCGGCAGCGGTTCCCTTTTTTCCAAGGAATGAGACCTTGAAAGCACTTGCCATCATCAGAACAGCCGAGCGCGTCGCAGCGGTCTCCATCTTCCTTGTCATGGTCGCGCTCTACTTCGCCAATGTGCTCGCCCGGCAGGTCGGCGGCACCTTTGCCTCCGAGTTCGCCTGGGTCGAGGAAGCCGTGCGGCTGATGAGCCTCTTCCTCGTCTTTCTCACGGTCGGTCTTGCCCTTGAGAAAGGGCGTCACGCCGGCGTTCACACCTGGCGCGACCGCATCGCGCGGGCCACGGGCCTGCCGCTCAGAAAGATCGTCGACGCGGTCGGCTTCGTGTTCTGCATCTATCTCGTCTGGCTCGGCTACCAGATGACCGCCTTCGTTTACGGCATGGGCCAGAAGAGCCCGACGCTGAACATTCCGGTCTTCTGGATTTATCTCGCGCCCACCATCGGTTTTGCGCTCATGGCGCTGCGCTTCGCGCTCAGCTTTTTCGGCCGCATCGATCGTTTCGCCGGACAAGCGTCGGAGGAACAATGATCCTTTTCGCACTCGTCATCATCGTCGCGGTCCTGCTTTTGGTCCTCGGTTTCGAGATGTTTCTCGTGCTCGGCGTGCCGGCGCTGATGATCAAGGAATTCTTCTACGGAAACCTTCCCGATCCGGTGGTGATCCAGAAGGTTCTCGGCGGCATCAACCACACGACGCTTTTGGCCATCCCCTTCTTCATTCTCGCTGCCGAGCTTATGGGCGAGGGGCAGATCGCGCGTCGCCTCACCGGCCTCGTCAAGGTGCTGGTCGGCCATCTGCGCGGTGGCATGGGTTACACCACCATTGGCGGCTCCATGGCGTTCGGTTCGGTCTCCGGCTCCGCGCCGGCCACCGTCGCGGCCATGGCGCGCATGGTCTACCCGGAGATGCGCAAGGTCGGGTTCAGCGACAAATTCTCGCTCGGTCTGATCGTTTCAAGCGCCGAGACGGCGCTCCTCATTCCGCCGTCCATCACCTTCATAATCTATGGCTGGATGACGGGTACGTCGGTAGCCAAGCTGTTTGTCGGCGGTCTTGCCGTCGGGCTGGTGCTTGGCCTTGCCTTCGCCATCATGGCGGCAATCGAAGCGCGCCGCTCCGGCGTCGAGCGCGGTCCGCGCACAAGCTGGCGCGAGCGCCTTGTCGCGATCCGCGAGGCGGGTTGGGCGCTCGGCATGCCGATCATCATTCTGGGCGGCATCTATAGCGGCTATTTCACACCCACCGAGGCGGCAGCCGCGAGCGTCGTCTACGCCATTTTCGTGGAAGGCGTGATCTTCCGCGAACTGACGCTGCGCAAGCTTTTTGCCGTCACGGAGCGTGCGGCGATCTCCACCGCCATCATCTTCGTTCTCTTGGCGATGGGCGGCCTGCTCTCCTACTTCATCACGCTGGCGCAGGTGCCATCGGCGATCACGGCGTTTCTCGACGCAATCCATGCCGGGCCGATCATGTTCCTCCTGATTGTGAACATCAGCTTCCTGATCGCGGGCATGTTCATCGATCCGAATTCGGCGCTCCTGATCCTCGTTCCGCCGCTTTATCCCGTGGCCACGGCGCTCGGTATCGATCCGGTTCATTTCGGCATGATCGTCACGCTGAACATTTCGATTGGCATGATCACGCCGCCCTTCGGCCTCGACATTTTTGTGGCGTCCTCGACGCTCTCCAAGCCGGTTCTGACGATCATTTCGGGCCTGTGGCCCTTCATCATCGCGAACCTCATCGTGCTGGCGATCATCACCTATGTGCCCGACATTTCCACCTTCCTGCCCAACCTCGTGTTCGGCTGACGGGAATGCCAGAAAGGATTGAAACGATGGACGACGTGCCGTCAATCAAGGCTTTCGAGCTGCCGCTCTCGGTCAAGAGCAACGAGTCGGTCAATGGCGAATACCGTCTTCTGCTTCTTGCAGCGCCGCACGATATATTGAAGCGCTGCCGGGCAGGTCAGTTCTTCCATCTGCTTTGCCCGCAGGCCGGTGGTGAGACGCCCTATTTGCGCCGGCCCATGAGCATTTACGGCTTCTATCCCGAGAAGGGGGAGCTGCATTTCCTCTACAAGGTGACGGGTGCTGGCACGCGCGCTCTGGCCACGCTGGCGCTCGGCGACCGGCTCAACGTGCTCGGACCCCTCGGCGAACCCTTCACCATTGCCGATGACTGGCAGGATCTTGTGCTGGTGGCGCGTGGCGTCGGGCTTGCCACGCTTGCTCCGCTGGCGCTGGAGGCCAACCGTCTTGGCCGCAGGCTCACCGCAATCTGCAGCGCGCGCCATCCCGATTATCTGATGTCGACGGATTATTTCGCGTCGCTGGGCGCAGACGTCATCACCCTGACCGACGCGGAAGGCACGTCCGATCTGGACAATCTCGAACGGGTCATCGAGGGGCTGATCGCGGCCGGACGTGCCGATGCGTTTTACACTTGCGGCTCCAACCGCATGCTTAGACTGTTGCAGACTATCGGCGAGCGGCATGGCATACCCGGCCAGATCGCGCTGGAGCAGCAGATGGCCTGCGGCATCGGCATGTGCCATTGCTGCGTGCGTCCGTTCAATCGCGGCGACCGGCAGGTGCATCTGCGCGTTTGCCGCGAAGGCCCCGTCTTCGACATGATGGAGGCGATCGCATGGTAGATCTTTCGGTCGATATTTCCGGGCTTAAACTCAAGAACCCGATCATGCCGGCATCCGGCACCTTCTCCGAGGATCTTGCAGAGGTGTTCGATCTCGACCGGCTTGGCGCACATGTGACCAAGACCATCACCCATGGCTGGCGCGATGGCAATCCGACGCCGCGCGTCTGCGAGGTGAACGGATCGATGCTCAACTCCATCGGCATTCCGAGCAAGGGCGTCGGTGCCTTCATCGAGAAGGTCGTTCCGTTCTACGCGCATTACGAGACGCCGCTCGTCGTTTCCATTTCCGGCAACACGGCCGATGAATTCGCAACGCTGTGTTCGGAGGTAAGCGTTCCCGGCGTCGCGGCCATCGAAGTGAACATTTCGTGCCCGAACATCGAGGAAGACGGCAAGGCGTTCGCCATCCGCCCATCTTCCACCCATGACGTGATGCGCAAGCTGCGCGCGGCGACCGAGCTGCCGCTCTGGGCGAAACTCACACCCAATACGGGCGAAACCTCGGAAGTGGCGCGCGCCGCGGAAGAGGGTGGCGCCGATGCGCTGGTGGTGGCCAACACCATCCTTTCGATGGCCATCGACATCAACACACGCCGGCCCAAGCTCGGCAATCTCATGGGTGGCCTGTCGGGCCCCAGCCTGAAGCCTATCGCGCTGCGCATGGCCTATCAGTGCGCACGGGCGACCAAGATTCCCGTTATCGGCTGCGGCGGCATCTCCACCGTTGAAGACGTGATCGAATATCTGATCGCCGGCGCATCCGCCGTGCAGGTCGGCACCGCCACGTTCATTCATCCCACGGCCATGATCGCGCTGATCGACGGGCTTGAAGACTGGCTTGCAGGGCAGGGGCTTTCCTCGGTGAAAGACCTGATCGGCTCCGTCATCGATGGCGAACAGGACGAGGCTGTCGTCTTCATGGAAGCAGCGCCATGAATGCCCAGCCCGCCCCCTTCGCCGACGTCCGGGCGCAGGACCATGCGTTGGCCGCGCGGCTCTTCGACGATGTTGCGCGTCTGTCGCCCGATGTGGAAGGCGTCAGCCGCCCGGCTTTTTCGAAGATCGAGACGCAGACGCTGAAATATCTCGAGGATGTCGCGAAGGCCGAGGGGCTGGCGGTCTGGTACGATGCAGGCTGCAACGCGCTTTTCTCGCTTCCGGAGGACCGCGATGCGGAGCGTGTCGTCGTCGTCGGTTCGCATGTGGACAGCGTGCCTTTCGGCGGGAATTTCGACGGGCTGGCCGGTGTTGTCGCTGGTCTCATCTGCCTGATCCGTGCCCGGCGCGAGGGTCGCCGGTTTGCGAAGCCAGTGCATGTGCTTGCCATGCGTGGTGAGGAAAGCGCCTGGTTCGGCCCGTGCTATATCGGCTCGAAAGTGCTCACGGGCACGCTCTCAAAGCGCGAGCTTGAAGAAACCCACAAGGGCGATGGTCGCACGCTGGAAGCGCACATGGCCGATATCGGCCTGCCGGTCGAAGATATCCGGGCGCAAAAGCCGCTCATGGATGTCAGCCGCATGGAGGCCTATCTCGAACTCCACATCGAGCAGGGACCGCTCTTGATCGGCAAGAACATTCCGGCCGCCGCCGTCTCGGGCATTCGTGGCAATATTCGCTACCGCGCGATCACCTGCCACGGTGAGGCCGGCCATTCCGGCGCGGTGCCGAAGGCCTACCGCCGCGATCCGGTTCTCGCCATGGCCGATCTTCTGGTGCGGCTCGATGAAAGCTGGACGACGATCCTGAACAAGGGCGACGATCTGGTGCTCACCAGCGGCATCGTGGCAACGGATCCGGACAAACACGCCATGTCGCGCATCCCCGACAGCGTGTCCTTCAGTCTCGACATCCGCAGCCAGAAGCCGGAAACGCTGGACGACATGCGCGCGCTTCTGAAGAGCGAGATCAAGGAGATCGAACGCGACCGCCGGGTGCGGTTCGATCTTGGCGAAGAGCTTCGTGTGGAACCGGCGCTGTGTGACAGGGGGCTCGTTGCAGGGCTCGAAGAGGCCATGCGCCAGGTGGGGCAGGAGCCCTTCGTCATGCCGAGCGGCGGCGGGCATGACGCTGCCGTGTTCGCTGGAGCCGGCGTTCCTGCCGCCATGGTGTTCGTGCGCAACCGCAATGGCTCGCACAATCCGCAGGAAGCAATGGAGATCGACGATTTCCTTGCCGGCGTGGACATCCTTTCCGCCTTTCTTGCGAGGGCGGAGTAGCGTTTGGTTTCTCCCGCACGCGAATCCCTGCATTGCCGGGCTGGCTCAGGCAGGAGATAGCTGTTAGCGAAAAGGCCCGATCAACGAACAGGACCACGACATGTTCTCCAACACCTTTCCCGACCGGACGGCCATTTCGCAGATGGTCGCCCGCATGCTTCTGGAGATCGAAGCGGTGCATTTTCGCGCCGAGCAGCCGTTCACCTTCACGTCTGGTCTTGCAAGTCCGGTCTATATCGACTGCCGCAAGCTGATTTCCTATCCGCGCGTTCGCGCCGCTATCATGGATTTCGCGGCCTCGGTCATCTTCCGCGATGTCGGCTTCGAGCAGTTCGATGCCGTCGCCGGCGGCGAGACGGCAGGCATTCCCTTTGCCGCGTGGCTTTCGGATCGGATGGGGTTGCCCATGCAATATGTGCGCAAGAAGCCGAAAGGCTTTGGCCGCGATGCGCAGATCGAGGGCGCGCTGAGCGAAGGCGCACGCGTGCTGCTGGTCGAGGACCTGACCACCGATGGCGGCAGCAAGATCAAGTTTGCCGAGGCCGTGGCCCGCACCGGCGCGCAGGTCACCGACACGTTCGCGGTTTTCTACTACGACATCTTCCCCGACACGCCGAAGCGGCTTGAAGCCGCCGGCATGCGCTTGCATCATCTCGCGACCTGGTGGGATGTGCTGGCCGTCTGCAAGGAAGAGAACCGATTTTCGCCGGAAACGATCGCCGAGGTCGAAAAATTCCTGAATGCGCCGACCGAATGGTCGGCGAACCATGGCGGCATTTCAGAACTGCCGCAGTAAATCCCAAAGGACCTGGATCATGTTTGATACGTTTTTGAAGGATCTGAACGAGCAGGGCGGAAGCGTTCGTGCCTATGAAGGCTGCGCGGTCAAGGCCCATGCCCGCATCACCAGCGAGCCGGAAAACGCGGCCGCCCTTCTGCTGATCGCCTATGCCGCTCAGCGTTTCGTGGAAGCCTATGACGACCAGCCGCTGACCATGACGGCCGCGGATGAGGAACTTGAACTCTTCACCGAGATCGTGAACACGCTGGACGCTGCTTACAAGGACGGGGCCGGCGATGCGAAGCTCGCTGCGCTTAACAACGCCTCCGCGCGGCTAGCCGCTACAATCAGGAGTTGATTTTTGTCGTTCATCAACTCAACGGCTGAGCCGGACGAGTGCGGCGAGCATGAGTTCGGCTCCCTGTTCGATGTCCGCCCAGTCCGTCCATTCCTCCGGGGCATGGCTGATGCCGCCCCGGCTTGGGACGAAGATCAGCCCAGAGGGACAGAGCGTCTGCATCGTTTGGGCGTCGTGTCCCGCGCCTGAAGGCATGGTAAGCGCCCTCAAATTCAGGTGGCGCGCCTCTTCCTCGAAAAGCTCGGCAAGCGTTCCATCGAGGCGCACAGGCTCCATGCGGCTTTGCTCTTCGATGGAAAACGTAAGCCCATTGGCTTCCGCCGCCTGCTTTACCGTATGTTCCATCGCCCTTGCCATAGCAGCCATCCTTGACGCGTCCGTGTCGCGAACATTGATGACGAAGTCGGCACGGCCGGGCACGGTGTGAATGAAATTCGGTTGAAGATCGACCTTGCCGATTGTGATGCGGCTGCGGGCCGTTCCGAGCTCGGCGATTACCGTATGCACCGCCTGACCGACCGCCGAGAGACCCAGAAAGGCATCGGCGCGCATCGACATTGGTGTTGTGCCGGAATGATTCGCACGTCCCTCAAGCGAGACCGCCAGATTGATCACGCCGGCAACGCTGTCGGCGATGCCAACCGGTATTCCCGCCTCTTCCAGCACCGGCCCCTGCTCGATGTGCAGTTCCAGAAAGGCATCCACGCTACCGGTCGGGCGTGCAGCTTTAAGCGCTCTTGAGGCATCCAGTCCCTGCTTTTTCATCGCTTCTGTCAGTCGCACGCCGTCCGCATCGCGCGCCTGCTCCAGCCATTCCCGACGCACCGTGCCGGCGATGGTCTGGGAACCCAGCATACCGCCGAAACGGCCTTCTTCCTCCGCTGTTGCCACAACCTCTACCGCCTTTGCCGGTTTGATGCCGGCGTCTCGCATGGCGCGCACGCATTCGAGCGCCACGCAGGTGCCAAGCGCGCCGTCGAAAGCGCCACCCTCCGGCACGGTGTCGAGGTGCGATCCGGCCATTATGCATGGGCCGTCCGGCGGCCCGTATCGGCCGAACAGGTTGGCCACGGGGTCGCAGTACACGGCCAATCCGTCAGCGCGCATCTGCTCCAGAAACCAGGTGCGTACTGCCATGTCTGCATCACCATACCCAGGTCGATTGTAGCCGCCCGTTTTCGGATTGTGACCGAAGGCGTTCACACCGTCGAGCAGGGCACGCAAGCGCGTTGAGTTGATGCGTGGTGTGGTGACCATGTTTTCTGCCTGTCTTTTCAAGTGCTTGTCTCGCTAGACATATTCAAGGGGCGGGTACTTTGTGAATTTATTATAATAAATGGTTGCCAGTTTGTAGATTATCGGGATTAATTATAGGCAATAATCGGAGGAGCCTCCATGAGAAGACTGATCGCAGCCGCCATCACCGCCGCGTCGATGCTCTTTGCGTTGCCGGCATTTTCGCAAACCCCGCCCAATGTTCTCGTGGTGGGGCAGATCGCCGAGCCGAAGTCGCTCGATCCGCATGCGGTGACAGCCGTTAACGACTTCCGCATTCTCATGAATGTCTATGACGGTCTTACCCGCTACAAGGACGGGACGTTGGAGCCCGAACCGGCACTTGCCGAAAGCTGGGAGATCTCGGACGACGGCATCACCTACACCTTCAAGCTTCGCGAGGGCGTGACCTTCCACGATGGCACGCCGCTCAACGCCGAAGCGGTCAAGTTCAATTTCGACCGCATGCTGAAGGAGGACCATCCTTATCACGACACGGGACCGTTCCCGTTGGCTTTCTATTTCTCGGCCGTGGAAGAGGTTACTGCGGTCGACGACCTGACCGTCGAGTTCAAGCTCAAGGAGCCCTTCGCACCATTCCTTTCCAACCTCGCCTATCCGACAGGGCTCATCGTTTCGCCCGAGGCGGTGAAGGAGAACGGCAAGGATTTTGGTCGCAATCCGGTCGGCACAGGCGCCTTCAAGTTCGAGGAATGGCAGGCAAACTCGCGCGTCGTCGTTACGCGCAATGAAGACTATTGGGATGGAGCGCCGCCTCTGGAGGCTGTTATCTACCGGCCGATCACTGACACCAACACCCGCATCGCCGAAATGCTTTCCGGCGGGCTCGACGTGATGGTGGAGGTGCCGCCGGACAGCCTGCAGCAGTTTCGGGACGATGCGAACTTCAGTGTCTACGAACAAGCCGGCCCGCACGTCTGGTTCCTGATCCTCAACATGAAGGAGGGACCGTTCGCCGAAAAGGCCGTCCGTCAGGCCGCGAACTACGCCATCAACAAGAAAGCGCTTGTCGAGAACATTCTGCAGGGCACGGCGGAAGTGGCGGCGGGTCCGACGCCGCCGGCCTTCGCCTGGGCCTATAATGATGAGCTTCAACCCTATCCTTACGACCCGGAGAAGGCCAAGCAGCTTCTCGAGGAAGCCGGCTATGATGGCGAGGAGCTCACCTTCTACGTTACCGAGGGTGGCTCCGGTATGCTCGACCCCATCGCCATGGGCACCGCCATCCAGGCGGACCTGCAGGCCGTCGGCATGAAGGTCAACATCGAGACTTATGAGTGGAACACGTTCCTGGGTAAGGTGAATCCGGGTCTGGAAGGCAAGGCCGACATGGCCGAAATGGCCTGGATGACCTCCGACCCCGACACACTGCCCTTCCTCACCTTGCGCACGGCGGCCTGGCCGGAAGAAGGCGGGTTCAACTCGTCCTATTATTCCAACCCGGAAGTGGACGAACTGCTCGATCAGGCTCGTGTCTCGACCGATCCGGACGAGCGCGCAGAGCTCTACAAGCAGGTCCAGGCGCTCACCAACGAGGACGCCCCCTGGCTCTTCGTGGCCAACTGGAAACAGAATGCCGTGGTGACCAGTGCCGTCGAAGACTTCGAGCTGCAGCCGGACTTCGGCCTGGTGTTGCGCGACGTCTCCAAGCCATAGGGTTGTGCCGGGTGAGGGGTATGCCCCTCACCCGGCCTATCGGACTACCTTCTCCCCAAGGTGGAGAAAAACGGGCCCTGCGTTCGGCATTTATGCCTCTCTCCTTGGGGAGAGGTGGCCGGAGCGTCGCGCAGGCCAGTGAGGGGATGTCTCGGCGCCCCGCAGCCATAGGAGGACCACACATGACTGCCTATATCGGCAAGCGCCTTCTGGCCGCGATCCCGGTCATCCTGGGTCTGTCCATCATCGTCTTCCTGGTGATGAAGCTCATACCCGGTGATCCGGCCCAGGCCCTGCTCGGCTCCTATGCCACCCCGGACAATGTCGAGCGCATCAATCGCGCCCTGGGGCTCGACCGCTCCTGGCCCGAGCAATACGTCATCTGGATCGGCAATTTGCTGCAGGGCGATTTCGGCCGCTCCTACATTCTCAATCGTCCTGTCATCGATGAAGTGCTGGACCGCTTCGGTGCCACGCTGGTCCTGGCCGGTGCCTCGCTGCTCATCTGTTCAGTGCTTGGCATTTTTGCCGGCATCGTCTCCGCCGTGCGCCAGTTCGGCTGGACCGACCGCATCGTCACCTTCTTCGTGCTGATCGGCATTTCCATGCCGGCATTCTTTCTGGGACTGGTTTTTATCCTGTTCTTTGCCGTGCAATGGCGACTACTGCCCGCCTCGGGCATGTACGCCGTCTATGGCGGCGGCGATCTGCCCGACCTGCTGCGCCACCTGATCCTGCCCGCCGGCACGCTGGCCATCGTCGCGACGGGCGTCGTCGCGCGCCTCACCCGTGCGGCTATGCTCGAAGTGCTGCGCCAGGATTTCATCCGCACCGCTCGGGCCAAGGGGCTCAGCGAAAACGCGGTGATCTACCGGCACGCCTTTCGCGCCGCACTGGTCTCGATCATTCCGGTGATCGGCATTCAGGCCGGTTTCGTGCTCGGTGGCGCCGTCTATATCGAAACCGTGTTCCAGTGGCCGGGTCTGGGGCAGATGCTGGTCAAGGCCGTGTCCACCCGCGACCTGCTGCTGGTGCAGGGCGGCGTGCTGGTTGCCGCCACCCTTTACGTCCTCGTCAACCTCTTGGCCGACGTTGCCCAGGCCATGCTCGACCCGAGGCTCAAGGCATGACCGACATGACCCTTACCGCCCCCGAGCCCCGCAAGCGCCGCAGCAATTGGCAATTGCTGATGGCCAATCGTCTCGCGGCGGCGGGCCTGTTCCTGTTCGGCTTCATCGTCGTTCTCGCCGTGCTGGCGCCGGTGCTGCCGCTGCCCAATCCCGATATTACCGACCAGCCCAACCGCCTGCTGCCGCCCTTTGCCGATGGGCATCTGCTCGGCACCGACCATCTGGGCCGCGATATTCTCTCGCGGCTGATCTGGGGCACGCAGGTCTCGCTGATCGTCGGCGTCAGTGCCACCGCGCTTGCGGCCATTTTCGGCTCGCTGATCGGGCTGGTGGCCGGCTATGCGCGCGGTGCGACCGACAGCGTGCTGATGCGCTTTGTCGATATGCTGATGGCCTTCCCCTATATCCTGCTCGCCATTGCCATCGTGGCGGCGCTGGGACCGGGTCTGCTCAATGCGCTCTACGCCATCGCCATCGTCAATATTCCCTTCTTTGCCCGCAATATCCGCGGCGTGACGGTATCCATCCGCAATCGCGAATTCGTCGACGCGGCGCGCCTTTCCGGCAAGAGCCATCCAGCCATTCTTTTTACCGAAGTGCTGCCCAATGTGTTGCCGGTCATCGTCATCACCATGTCCACCACGGTGGGCTGGATGATCCTTGAAACCGCAGGCCTTTCCTTCCTCGGTCTGGGCGCACAGCCGCCGACCTCCGATCTGGGGTCCATGCTCGGCCAGGCTCGCGCCCAGCTCTTTACCGCGCCGCATGCCTCGATCATTCCCGGCATCATGATCTTCGTGCTGGTGATGAGCATCAACCTGCTCGGTGACGGCATTCGCGACGTGCTTGACCCGCGCCT
>NZ_CAJXGF010000075.1 GCF_913053745.1 uncultured Nitratireductor sp. | reverse complement strand
GCCGCCTCGCTTCGCGGAAGGTCGGCCGTTCGTGGTGTCGCATGCCCGTGGTCCGTCGCGGTCGCGCCGAGCTCGCGGAAGATCTTGCGGCGTGCTCTGTGCGCATCGAGATAGCCTTCCCAACTGTCCGTTGCGATGCCCGAAATCCAGGCAAGCTGGTCGAGATTGTCGCGAAAATCCGGCAGGTCGGGATCGGTAACGGAATCTGGGCGATACGTCGGCACGACATGGCCATGCCAGTCCGACCGTCGCAGTTCCTCGTGCCAACGCAGATCGTCAAGCGGGCTGTCCGTCGTTGCGATAACCGCAATGCCGAAGCGTTCGTAAAGCGCGCGCGGCCGGCACGCATCCGTGGAAAGCTGCGACGCAATCGTCTCATATATGTCATCGGCATTTTCCGCCGTCGGCCTTTCGGCGATGCCGAAAACCGTTTCGAGGGAGTGTTCGATCCACATTCGCGACGGTGTCGCTCGGAAGAGATGGAAGTTCGAGGCGAAGGTTCGCCATATTGCGCGTGGATCCGTCTCTCCGTTCTGGCCAATCCCGAGCGCCTCGAAGGGGACGCCTTGGCTGATCAGCATGCGGGTAACGTAATGGTCCGGCGTCACGATCAGGCTTGCCGGGTCCGGAAAAGGCTCGTTCGCCCCCCACCAGCGCGGTTCGGTGTGGCCGTGTGGCGAGACGATCGGCAGCTCTGCCACCGTCTCATAAAGCCGCTGTGCGATGTCCCGCGTCGTGGGATCGGCGGGAAAGAGACGGTCGGGATGAAGAGGCATTACATTAACCAGTCCGGTAGAAACATCACGGTTTGGGGGAAGGTGATCATGATCGAGACCAGAGCCAACACCGCCACCACATAAGGAATAAGCTCGAGCGAATAATCCTTGTAGGAAGAATTGAGGATGCCGCAAACGGTGAACATGGAGACACCGAAGGGCGGCGTCATGCCCCCGAACGTGACGAGAGTCATCATGACCAGCCCGAAATGGACCGGATCGACACCGGCGGCGGTGATGACCGGCACCAGGATCGGCGTCAGCAGCATGACGAGAACGGTCGCTTCCACCAGCATCCCAAGCACCAGAAGCAGGCCGCCGATGGCAAAGAGCAGAACCGTCGGATTGGAAACGGCGACAAGTGCGACTTCGGCAATCGATTGCGGCACGCGTTCGAAAGTGATGACGTAACCGAATGTGCCTGAAAACAGAATGATCACCATGATCATGCCGATGTCGCCGACGCTCTTGATCAATGCATCGAGCAGGCTGGCAAGAGTCATCTCTCTGTGCAAAAGGAAACCGACGACAAGCGCATAGGCAACGGCGAAAGCGCCAGCTTCGGAAGGCGTGAAGAAGCCGAACCGAATGCCGACGAGAAGCCACACGGGAAAGAGCACCGCCCAGATGCTGTGCTTGAATTCTCTTGCCACCTCAACCACCGTCGGCGCGCGGTCATTAACCGGCTCATAGCCGCGACGAATGGCAATGAACCATGTGGTGAACATCAGGATGATGGTCAGAAGGACACCGGGAACGACACCCGCGATGAAGAGCCGGCCGATCGACACTTCGCCGAGATATCCGTAAAGAATGAGGCCAAGGCTCGGCGGAAGAGTTGCGGTGATAAGTCCGCCAATCGAAAGGATCGCTGCGGTGAACCCGCGGCCGTAACCCTGGTTCGTCATCGGCAGGCCCAGAATGCGTGACTGCATGGCGGCGTCGGCAACCGCCGAACCGGAAATACCGCCCATCAGCGCACTCAGTATCAGCGTCGACTGCGCGAGGCCTCCTCGCATCCACCCGGCAACGACTGTTGCCAGTCCGACCAGCCGTTGCGTAATGCCGGCCGTGTTCATCATGTTGCCGAGTAGGATGAAGAGCGGCACCGCGAGAAGCGGAAAGGACTGACTTGAAGCGACGATGCGTTGCACGGCGGTCGCATCCGGCAGGAATACGGACGGGATCAGGAAATAGCTCGCGCCGGCAATGCCGATGGCGAAGGCCACAGGCATACCGAGAATGATAAGCGCGAAAGCGCCGGCGAGAATGAGCGTGGAGATCAAAGAACCGACTCCGGCTTTACAGCAGGCGCTTCATAGACATGCTCGAGCCCGAGAACGAACAGACGGCGGACCAGTGTGATGGCGAAAAGTACGGCGCCCACGGGAAGCGCAAGCGTCACGAGACCGTAGGACAGTCCCGAGGCACCGAGCGTGCGTGCCCAGTTGCTGACGACGAGTTCCCAGCCATGCCAGGCGACGAAGCCAAGGAAAGCGAGAATGAGCAGGACGTTGAAGGCGGCCATGGACTTTCGGAGGCCGGGACTGACAACGTCCGGCAACGCCGATACGCGGATATGCTGACCATGCTTCAGCGTCAGGTCGCCGCCAAGCATGCAGGTCCAGATGAGGAAGAGCTGCGCAAAGGTGGACGCCGAGCCAACCGGAACACCCACGGTGCGCCCGGTCGCGGCGACGAAAACCGTCAGCACCATCGCCACCAGAGCGAGGACGGCAATCGTCAGCTCGATACGGTCGTAGACCTTCCAGAAGAGAGCCATGGAAACGAAATCCATTTCTTTCTGTTGGGAGAGGCGAAACGTGCGAGCCGCGGCGGATTTGCCGCGGCCCGGCACCTGTGCCCAATTAGTTCGATGGCAGGTAGGGCTTCAGAGCCTCGCGAGCTTCCACAAGTCCGACGTCCTCATAGACGCCAACGGTCGCTTCGCGGAAAGGGGCGATGTCGACCTCGTTGAAGACCACACCGGCTTCTTCCATCTCTGCCTTGACCTCTTCCAGCTTGGCCACCGTCATCTTGGTCGCCTCCATACCGGCTGCTTTCAGTTCCTCTTCGATGATCCCGCGAATGTCATCCGGCAGCGACTCCCACCATGCCTGCGAGGTCGCAAGGCCGGTGAAGAGTTGTATATGGTTGGTCAGGGCGATGTTGGTGGCGACTTCCTGCAGCTTGATGCCGTAGGCCCCGGTGAGTTGCGCTTCCGCGCCGTCGATGGCGCCGAGCTGCATTGCCGAGTAAACTTCCGACCATGCCATCGGGACCGCCGTCGCTCCCATGGCGTTGACGGTGGCGATCCAGCTCGGCGCGTCGATAGTGCGCACACGAACACCCTGGAGATCCGCCGGTTCAGCGACCTCGTTCTGGGTGATCATCTGGCGCGTTCCCTGGAACCAGTTGTAGTTCAACAACCGAATGCCGGAGCTTTTGGCAAGTTCATCGACCCATTCCTGATAAACGGGCGATTCCGTAATCTCGGCGTATTGCGTGTAATCGTCGACAAGATAGGGCGCAGCGAGAATACCAAGTTCGGGATAGAAGGGCGCCAGACGTCCCGCATCGACCAGAACGGCAATCGGCGCGCCGTTTCGGATCTGCTCGAGGACGTCATTGTCCTCGCCGAGTTGCGAACTCGGATAGATGGTGACCTCGACCGCACCGTCCGTGCGTTCCTCGATCTTCTCCTTCGCACCCTGCATGGCAATAACCAGCGGATCTTGTGCAACCTGCGAGGTGGACAGGTTGAGCGTGTATTCCTGTGCCGAAGCGGCACCGGCCGCGATGGACAAGGCCGCGCCGAACAGCAGACTTTTCGTGATGGTATTCATGTTTTCTCCTCCTGGTGTGCAAGAATGAGCCGCTCGCCGTGCGGCGAAGAGGCTACCGGCCAAAGACCGGCGCGCGCGCCTTCGGTGACGAAAAGCGCGACGTGGTAGAGCAGTCGGCTTAGGGCTTCCGGCCAGATCACACGCCCTGCCCTGTCGAGACGATTTACCCAATGCAGGCGGCCGCTGTCGGCGGCCGGGAAATAGCGGTCGAAGACGATGTTTGCGATCGCGCACGCCTTGGCGGCGGCGGCCCGATCCGATGTTTGGACGGACAGTGCGGCATAAAATTTCCCGGCTTCCGTGAGCGGCCAGAGAAGATGCGTGTCCTCTATGGGCCGACCATCGCTGTCTACCCCATCGAAAACCGCACCGGCCATTGGGCCTTCAGGGCGCCGGCCATGCCTTTCGGCGAATGCAACCATCCGGCCGGCTGCGGAACGCCACGCGCCATCGCCGGAAAGATCGCAATAGCGATGCAGAAGCCACGCCCATTCATACTGGTGTCCAGGCTCGCGTCGCACGCCATCCCTGCTTTCCAGGGGTTGCAGTTGCGGCCCCACGAATTCCCGCACGGCGCCCGTCGCAGGATCGATCAGCCAATCGCGAGCGATCTGGAGAAGAGGCAGCGCCCGCTCGAGCCAGATGCGCTCACCGGACATTTCATAGGCCTGAAGCAATGCCTCCAGCATGTGCATGTGAGGGTTCTGACTCCGCACGGCGCCTTCTGCGGGCCCCTCCTCCGCCATCCGGTCGTCTTCCCACAGGCCACCGGTACGCGGTTCGACAAGAACTGTCTCGATAAAGGCCCAGAGATCCTCGATCCGCGAGCGTGGAACCGCCTGTGGATCCGCCCGACGAAGCGTCACGAGCGCCAGTAACGCAAAGGACTGATCGTAAGCGCGCCTGAGACGGCAATTCTCGCCCGCGCCCTCGGAAAAGCGATAGCCACCGTCGGTGTCGCGCAGACTGGCATCGAGAAACGCATGCACTTCGCGGGCCGCTCGCAGCAGCGAAGTGTTACCCGTCGCAAGATGCAGATGGGCCAACGTAAACACCGTACGCGACTGGGTCAGCGTGGTCTTGGCGGCGTCCAAAACCGATCGATCCGAGGTGTCCAGGGCTTCGGCGACACCGCCCCGCGGATCGCGCCCATGCTGATACCAGGCAGGCACGAAAACGGTCGCGAAGTCCGCAGCTGCGAGGCGTGCGTTATCGGAAAGTCTCGTCACGAGAACCTCTCCTTCGCATCCTCAATCGCCTCCTGCTGATCGAAGTAGTCGGGCACCGCGCTGATCACGGCCGGAAGGTCATCCAGAATCTGGCGCAGATGCGTCCGCATTGCACTGTCTGCACCCGCGGAATCACCGCCTTCCACGGCGTCCACGATGGCGACGTGCTGCGCGAGGAGCTGGCGGAGAGGCAGTTGTCGCGCGCTCAGGTAGCGCACGCGATCCATCTGGGTCTTGAGCGGCTGGAGAATGTCCCAGCTCGGACCGTGACCGGATGCGCTCGCCATGGCACGATGAAATTCCTCGTCGAGACGCATGAAAGCATGAGAATCGTCGGCTTCCGCCACCTTCGTCTGTTCGCCGATCAGTTCGCGCAACAGCCGCACCAAAGCAGGATCCTTGCGCAGCGCGTGCAGGCGAACGATGTCTGCTTCCACAGCTTCGCGTACGAAACGAGCCGACATCACTGCGGAAACGTTGATTTGCGAAACATAGGTGCCGCGCTGCGGGCGAATCTCGACCAGTGCCTCCTCGGAAAGCTTGATGAAGGCCTCGCGCACGGGCTGCCGGCTCACTTGATAGGCGGCTGCAACATCCACTTCCGAAAGGCGCGTTCCAGGCACGAGCTCGCCCCTCACGATCCGCTCGCGCAATAGCCTGTAGAGCCGCGGGCCGACCGCCT
Source organism: uncultured Nitratireductor sp. (assembly GCF_913053745.1). GTDB lineage: Bacteria > Pseudomonadota > Alphaproteobacteria > Rhizobiales > Rhizobiaceae > Nitratireductor. The sequence goes on along the minus strand of NZ_CAJXGF010000075.1, from coordinate 16,257 downwards.
GCGTTCTCTCCCCAGCCTGGATCGAAATGAATTTTGAGCCCTGGCGCACTTGTATTCTCCTCCCGTAAGTGACGTTGCAGCATACTACCATACTAGTCAACAGCAAATTTCGCTGCTATGTCGTTGGACATTGAAGTGGCGCGCATGAGGAGTGAGTGATGCGGCAGACTTGGCGTTGGTTCGGTCCGAAGGATCAGGTGGCGATCGACGACGTCCTACAGGCCGGCGTGGAAGGTGTTGTCTCGGCCCTGCACCATGTGCCGACCGGAACGGTCTGGCAGCCCGACGAGATCGCCAAACGGCAGCGTGAAATCGCGGTCATGCGGGGCGGCTCGCCATCGGGCCTTTCCTGGGAAATCGTGGAAAGCCTGCCTGTCTCGGAGGACATCAAACGTCAAAGTGGCGATTGGCGGTCGCATCTCGATGCCTGGAAGCAATCGCTGCGCCACCTGAAAACAGCCGGCATCGAAACGGTCTGCTACAATTTCATGCCGGTGCTGGACTGGACGCGGACCGACCTGGCCTATCGCTTGCCGAATGGCGCGAAATGCATGCGCTTCGACTTCTTCGATTTCGCTGCCTTCGATCTGTTCATACTCGAACGCCCCGGGTCGCGAGAGGATTTTCCGGATAACGTCGTCGCAGAGGCGGAGCGCCGTTATGCCAAGATGAGCGACGATGCGCGAAGCGCGCTTAGAGACAACATCGTTTGCGGATTGCCCGGTGCGGCCGAAAGCTTCTCGATGGCCGACGTCCGCGACCATCTGGCCCGCTACGCCGCGATCGATGAGGACCGGCTGCGCGACCACATGATTGACTTTTTGGCGGAAGTGACACCTCTCGCCGATGAACTCGACATGCGACTTTGCTGTCATCCGGACGATCCGCCCTTCCCGCTGCTCGGCCTTCCGCGCATCATGTCGACCGAGGAGCACTACCGGAAAGTGATGAATGCGGTGGAGCTGCGCGCCAACGGCATCACACTGTGCACCGGCTCGCTCGATGCACGACCCGGTAACGATCTGCCCGGCATGATCGAGAGGCTCGGTGAGCGCATTCATTTTCTGCACTTGCGCAATACGCGCCGCGAAAGCGGCGACATCCGCGGCAGCTTTCACGAGGCCGAGCATCTCGGCGGTGAAACGGACATGGTCGCGGTGATTGCGGCGGTGCTTCGTGAAGAAAAGCGGCGCAAGTACATTGGCCGCGCCGATATCTCCATTCCCTTTCGTCCCGATCACGGCCATGAGATCCTGGACGATCACATGCGCGGTGCGCAGCCCGGTTATCCGGCGATCGGAAGGCTGAAAGGGCTGGCCGAGTTGCGTGGCATCATCGCGGCACTCAACCATCCGGCGGAAGTGGAAGAGGCAAAACAGTGACGAATGCAACGAGGAGGCTCGGATCGCTTGAAGACGTGACCGGTTCCGTCAGACTGCCACGTTACGATCGATCCGCAATTGGCGTTGGCATTGTCCATATCGGCACCGGCGCTTTCCACCGCGCCCATCAAGCCGTGATGACGGAGGAGGCGATAGAGGCCGACGGTGGCGATTGGCGCATTCGTGGTATCAGTCTGCGCAGCCGCTCTGGCGCGAACGCGTTAAACCCGCAAGACGGCCTGTATACGCTGACCGAACGAAGCGAAGCCGGATCGCAGACACGAGTCATCGGTGCGCTCGCCGACGTCATCGCCGTGGATGCGGCTGCAACGCTGGAAGCGCTTTGCGACCCGGCGATCCGCGTCGTCACACTGACCGTTACGGAAAAAGGGTATGGAATCGATCGACCGGCAGCCGGACCCGACTGGAAGCACCCGGCCGTGGCCGCCGACCGAAACGATCCGGAGCGCCCGACCGGGGTCCTCGGCCTTCTGACGGAGGCGCTTCGCCGCCGCCGATCCTCCGGTGTCGCTCCGTTTACGGTACTCAGTTGCGACAATCTTCCGCACAATGGTGCACTCGTGAGGGGTGGCGTGATCGGTTTCGCGCGCGAGCGCGACCGGGCGCTTGGCGATTTCATCGAAGCGGAGGTCGCATTTCCATCCTGCATGGTCGACCGGATCACACCTGCCCCGACAGAGGCCACGTTTGCCTACGCCGAACAGGCGATCGGCTGCCGCGATCTCGCTGCCATCGAAACCGAACCGTTTATACAGTGGGTGATCGAAGATAATTTCTGCAATGGTCGTCCGCGTTGGGAGGCCGGTGGGGCGCTCTTCGTTTCCGACGTATCGGCTTACGAGCGCATGAAGCTGACCATGCTTAACGGCACCCATTCCGCGCTTGCTTATGCGGGATTTTTATCCGGCCGAAAGTATGTGCGCGATGTGATGGCCGACGACGCTTTGGCCGTACTCGTTGCGAGACACCTTGATGCCGCCATGAGCGTGATGCCAGATCTCGAAGGGATCGATCTCGGGGAGTACGCTGAAGCGCTTCGGGCGCGCTTCCGCAATCCGGCCATCGAACACCAGACCTATCAGATCGCCATGGACGGAACGGAAAAACTGCCGCAGCGCATCTTCGCTCCGGCCATGGCGGCGCTGAACCGCGGCCTGCCGATCGATTCCTTCGGTTTCGCGACGGCTGCATGGATACGCTATACCCTTGGCGAAACCGATAGCGGGGAAAAATACGCACTTCGCGATCCGCGCGAGGAGGAACTCGGGAAGGCCTTGGCGGGATCTCCACGTGAAGCAACCGCACTGTTGCAAGCGTTCCATCGACTCCCAGGCCTGTTTCCAGCGGAACTTGAGCGATCTCCCGAATGGAGACTCGCGGTCGAAAAGCCGCTCACCCATATGTTGAACGACGGCATGGCGGCAGCCCTGAACGCCTTCGTAAAGCGCTAGCAAGCGCTATGACGAAGTTAGAAACCTGAGAGCGGCAGGGCGAGCAGGTTGATTGCCTATCTGTTTGGCGTTCTTGGTCCGGGCGGTCGCTCATCGCCCCCGCCCTCAACGCGCCAGCACAACCCGCGCCAAATACGAAGAGCCGCCCGGCTTGACCATTGTCTGGGTGTCGATCTGTCAACTGTCGTATGATGACTCGATCTCGGCCTTGAACTCCGCCAGATAAGGATCGTCTGTTTCGCGCATGAAATCCTCCAGCATCCTTTGAAGCCTGCCCAGCACATCATCCAGACCAGGGTCGTCGATACCATTCGTCGTTTCGAAAGGATCCGCGTTTAGGTCGAAGAGTTCGTCACGATCACCGCGGTTCCACACATACTTGAAGTTCCGGTGCGTAACCATGCGCCAGGGCACCGCCTGCATCCACTCGCCCAGCGGTTTATGCAGACCGAAAAGCGGCCGATCTTCAAGTATCGTGTCCTCGCCTGCCAGCAATTTGGACAAGTCGATTCCGCGCCATTCGGGTCGACCTGGCAAACCGCAAAGCCCGGCAAGCGTCGGCGCTATATCCAACTGCGTGACCGGTGCACACGAACGTTGACCGCCACGGATGACGGCCGGAAGCCGCATGACAAGTGGCACGCGGATGGATTCCTCGTAAGCCACCATCTTGTGCCAAAGTCCGTGTGCTCCCAGATTTTCCCCATGGTCGGACATAAACAGCACGATCGTATCGTCGAGGATATCCTGCGCTTCGAGTTCCCGCAGCAGGCGCCCCATCTGGTCGTCGATTAAGGTCGTGAACCCCCAGTAGACCGCATAGCTCTTGCGCCAACTGTCGAAATCCTCGCCGTGGTCGAGAAAGAGCTGCCGGTAATAGCTTGTCTTGTTGGCATCCGGCTCGCCCGGCTGTGGTCCGAAATTCGCCGGGCACGTGGCAGCCATCGGATCGTACATGGAGAAGTAAGGCTCCGGGACGACAAAGGGCGGATGCGGGCCATTGAATGAGCATACTTGGAAAAACGGCCTCGACCGATCCCGAGTTTGCAAGTGCCCGATAGCGATATCGGCAATATACGCATCGTTGGTTTTATCGACCGGAAGGTCCTGCTCGAGCGCAAGCGGAGTGGACATGGAGGGTTTGCGGTGCGTCCGAACTCTCGGATCGTTGAAAGTCCAACCGTCCTTCAAACCCTGCGCCAGACACCATTCGGTATAGGCTTTGGTGCTGTCACCGGCATTTCGATCCGTGAACAGATCGATATTATCATGTCCAAGATGCCATTTGCCTGCGTAGTTGACCTCGTATCCGCCTTCGCGGAACGTCTCGAGCAATTGGCACTCTCGAAGCGCGCTGGTCTTGTTATCAAGCATCTGGTTTTCGTGCGGATAGAGTCCAGTAAAAGTAGCCGCACGCGCCGGCAGACAGAGCGGACAAGGTGTCATAGCCCTGTCGAAGCTGATTCCCTCTGCCGCGAGGCGATCCATACTGGGTGTGCGGCAGGGAGTTTGCCCCCGCCAACCCATTGTGTCTGGTCGCTGTTGATCGGAAATGATGAACAGAACATTGGGACGATCGATCACAGTGAGCGGCCTTTGCGGGAAAACTCGGGAATATGTCGCTCGACGGCCGAAACTATACCGGCGACGAGTCCATCGCTCACGCTTGTATATGGCCAGAGAAGCCTTGGGGACGATCGTGCCCAACCGCCCGCCGCAGCCATCGCCTTGTCGCAGGCGAAACCCGGAAAACCAGCGCTGATAATCGGAGCGATGGCCTCGTTCATGAACGCCGCAATCCGTTGCTCAAGCGCGACGGCGGCATCTGGGTCTCTTTCCACTTGACGTGCCCATTGTACGGCAGCGAAAGGATTGAGACATGTCATGTTTGAATAGGATCCATGTGCGCCGGCAATCACGCCGCTCGCATACCGGTGACCCGGTATGAACACCGACAAGCGTTCCAGGACCGATGCCATTTCCTGATACCAGGTGCCGTCTCCGCCTCCGCACTTCACTCCGACAACCGCAGGCACGGCTGCGGTGACATATTCAAGTTGAGCTGGTGACAACACCGTCTTTGCATGCGGCGGGTTGTACAGGACAAGCGGGACACCTTCGGAAACTTCGGCGCAACCTTGAAGAAAGCGGATGGCCGTAGCGGTATCGATCGCAGTCCAATCAGGCAGGATCACCTGGATGGCTTGGGGTCGATACGAAGCGGCGAAACGGACACGTTCGAGGCTCGCTTGTGGCAGGGGATGGGACGCGCCAATCTGAAAGCGTAATCCGGCCGCACGCGCGCAAATTGCGGTCCGATGTGAAATGAGTTCGAATTGGGCGTCGGTCTGGCAATGAAACTCGCTTGCGGTTCCATTGCTATAGATTCCGTCGACGCCGGCCTCAGCCAGAATGGAAATTTGCCGGTCGATGAAATCGGCGTCCACTTGCCCGTCATCCGCGACATCGAGCAGGATTGTCGCCCAAACGCCTTCGATCTCATGCATGTGTCGCGGGTTCTCCGGCAACGGCGTCCCGGCGCGTCATCAGGTGATGGCGCAGGGCGTCGGCGGCTTCGAGCGGTTCGCCATTGCGCACTGCGCTCACAATACCGGCGTGCTGACTGATGACACGTTCGTGGATTTGATCCAGCCTGGGACCACTTTCGGGATTGAACAGCCCCCATTCGATCAGAGCGCCGTGAAATGCATTGGCCACCGAATTGCCCGATACGGCCATCAGGCATCGGTGAAACGCACGGTCGGCATCGCGGAACGCTTCCGCTTCCCCCCTGCTGGCCTTGCATGCGCCAAGCGCCTCTTCAAGTGAGGCGATGTCATCGGGATCCTGCTGTCTGGCGGCCTCCATGGCTGCCGCCGTTTCCAAAATGATGCGCAGATCGTAGAATTCAGCACGATGCGTCTCGTCCGAAAGCATGGCGGCAACCATATCGCCAATCGCGTCCATCGCATCCTCGGGCGTCGGCGAAATCACCACCGGAGCCACACCGCGCTTGAGGCGGACGAAACCCTTGCGTTCGAGCATCAGCAAGGCTTCCTTCACCGAAGGGCGTCCAACGTCAAACATCTCCATCAGCATCCGCTCCGAGGGCAGTTTCGAGCCGGCAGGAAACTCTCCAGATCGGATCGATGAAAGTATCGATTCCTGAATCTGTTCGCTGAGCCGCACGCGATCGAGGCTCGTATCCATCGCTATTCTCCGTCAGTTGATCTCGCGACCGAGATATCCTGCAGATCCAGATACTTGTCCACTGCCTGTTCAAGGCTGGCCTTGGCCCCGGAACTGAGCGGCAGGAAGGGGGGACGGCAATCGCCCATCTCGAGTCCCTGTAGCCCAAGCACGAACTTCAACGAGGGCAGAACGCCATGATGGGTGATGACATCGATGAAGCCGTTCATCGCGGCCTGAATGCGTCGCGCCTCCTCGACATCACCCTCCGCGAACGATGCGGCCAATTTCAGAACCTTGTCGGCTTGAACGTTATAGGTCGAACCGATCCCGCCATCCGTTCCAAGGCTCATCCCAGCGAGAAGCGTCTCGTCGAAACCGTTGAGAATAACGCGATCAGGGCTCAGGCGCCGGAGTTGCTCCAACGCGTAATGATCGCCGCAGGTATTCTTGATTCCCACGATCCCCGGCAGTTCAAGAAGTTCGGCGAGTTGGACCGAAGACAAGCGAACGCCTGTCAGCGCCGGGAAATTGTAGATCACGAACGGAAGCGCCGTAGCCTGTGCCAATTCGGCGTAATGTGCCTTCAGCTCGGCGAAGCTGTAACCGTAATAGAAGGGTGGAACTGCCGATACGGCATCGTAGCCGAGGTTTTGTGCCTGCTTGGCCAATTGCAGCGAAACGGCAGGATTGAGATCGCCGATATGGGCGATCAAAACACACGCCCGTCCTGCGGCTTCGGAGGCGACGGCCATTAAACGTATCCGCTCCTCAACGCACATCAGAAAGGCTTCGCCTGTACTTCCACCGACGTAAAGCCCAGTGAGGCCCGCATCGACATTGCGCCGCACAAGGCGCGCCAGAACGTCGTCGCGAATGGCCGACCCATCGGGGGAGAAGGGTGTCAGAAGGGCGGCATAATAGCCCGAAAAATCGGTCATTCAGTTCATGTCCTGTTGCTTGAGACGGCTTTGCGGTTCACCAAAAGTGGCATGCTATGTTGACAGGATGCTATGATGCTATGTAGCGTTCGTCAATGCCACGCTGCGGTATCGCCGCAACATCCAAGGGAGGAAATGGAATGGAACGCTTGGCAATAAGACTGGCGGCGTCTGCGCTGCTCTTGGCGTTGGCCGGTGCCGCCAACGCCCAAACGCTGAAGTTTTCGACGGTCGGATCACCCAGCGATCCCGACACGGTCGCGATGAAGGATTGGGAGGCCTACATCGAAGAGAATTCAGATCTTGAAGTCGACGTCTTCGACAGCGCTTCCCTGGTCGAACAGGGAAAGCAGGCACAAGCATTGGCACGCGGCACCATCGACGCCGCCTACATGTCACCGACATGGATTGCGGAGAAAATCCCGGCCTGGGACATCCTGGCCACGCCTTACCTGCTGACGGGCCCCGACCATATCTGCGCTTTCCAGCAGAGCGACCTCTGGCCCGAGATGGTGGATGAGGTGGATGAGGCGATGGGAATTGTCCTGCTGGAAGCCGCATATCAAGGCACCCGCACGCTCAATCTGCGAGAGCAGAAGGATGTTAAGACGCCAGCGGACCTGTCGGGGATGACACTTCGCGTGGTCCCGTCTCCGGCAAACATCCTGATGGGCGAAGCACTGGGTGCCAGCCCCACGCCGATACCGTTCAAGGAGCTTTATCTGGCGCTCCAGACGGGCACGGTTGATGCCCAAGAAAACCCGCTCACACTCATCTACTCCAACAAGTTTCATGAGGTAACCGAGCAAATCGTCAATACCAATCACAAGGTGCTGATACAGATGCCCGCTTTCTCCAAGCGCAACTGGGAAAAACTGTCGGAGGACCAGAAACAGGTGGTTCGTGATGGCGCGCGCCGGGCAGCGGACAACTATTCGAAGAACGTTGCGATGCAGGAGGCGTCTCTACGGAAAACGATGGAGGAAGAAGGCATCGTCTTTACCGATCCCGATATCGACGCCTTCCGTGCAGCGATGCTTGAGAGCTTCAAAGGCAGCGATCTCGCAAAGGGCTGGAAGCCTGGCATGTTCGACACAATCGCCGGGATGGACATCCCGGCCGAGTGCAACATGGACTGAGCATCCTCTCCACTGCCACTTCTGAACGGCAACCATGGGCGTTTCGGATCGAACCGATCCGAAACGCCTCCAAGGAGCAAATGCAATGGCGGTTGATGAGAATGCTGTAAACTCTCGCGGTCACCCGTCGCGCAAACACGGGCTGACAAAAAGACTTCGCCAGGCTGCCGAGATTCTGTCGGTGGTACTCTTCGCGGCGCTTTTCTTGAATTACGTTGCTCAAGTCTTCACGCGTTATGTGCTGCGCGACCCACTGGTCTGGACACTGGAGGTCGCCGGTATCCTGTTCGTGGTGCTGAGCCTCTGGACATCGGCGACACAGATGGGTTTTCGCGATCACGTCAGGCTCGATCTCATCTACGAACTGTTTCCCGCCGCCGCAAAGCGCGTAATCCTTACCGTCTCGCTCGGCATGTTCCTTATCTTCACGCTCTGGTCCATCCCCGACACCGTACGGGTGCTCGAATGGATGTACGAGGAACGGACCTTTGCCCTACGTTTTAACCTTGGCCACCTGTTTGTGCTGATGATCTTTTTCCTGGTCGCCTATGCGGCACGAGCGGCATGGACGATCCTCCGCCTTTGGCGCTCCGGCTGGCGAGACGAGGTCTGACATGCTTTCCAATCCTGTCTTCTGGACCGCGGGCTATTTCGTTTTCCAGATGGTGGTAGGCTTGCCGATCGGCTTCGTCCTGATCTCCACTGTGCTCGTCTATTCGCTCGCCGCCGGCATCGATATGAGCCTGATGGCCGAGCGGGTGATTTTCGCATCGCTGGAAAACACGATCGTCATTGCCATTCCTCTTTTCATCTTCACCGCCAAGGTTATGGATTACGGCGGCATATCGGACCGGCTCCTGAAATTCTGCATGGCGCTGGTGGGTCACCGGCCCGGCGGTCTGGCTCAGGTTAATGTCGTCTCGTCGGTGATATTTTCGGGTATGAGCGGCGATGCCACGTCCGATATTTCTGGCATCGGGCAAGTCCTGATTCGAATGATGCGCAACAACGACCGGTACCCGCCCGCATATGCGGCCGCCGTAACGGTGGCGTCCTCCTGCATTGGTCCCATCATCCCGCCTTCGATCCCGATGTTGGTCTACGCCTTTTTCTCTTCGGTTTCCGTCGGCGCACTGTTTCTGGGCGGCGTCCTTCCAGGGCTTCTGATGGGCGGTACAATGATGATTCTGGTGGCTTGGCAGGCGCGCCGCCGCGGTTTCCCTACAGAACCTCGCGTGGTGGGGCGCGACCTTCTCATCGCCACCATCCGGGCGACGGGTCCGCTCCTGATGCCGGTCATCCTGCTCGGAGGTATATATTCTGGCGCGTTCACGCCGACGGAGGCAGCGGCGGCGGCCGGCGCCTACGCCATTCTGCTTTCAATCTTCCTTTATCGTGCTTCCTCCTGGGCTGCTCTCTACGAAGCGCTCCTGGAAAGCGCGAAACAGTCGGGAATGGTCTTTCTTTTGATCGGTGGCGGACTTGCCCTCAATTACGTCTTTACCGTGGAAAAGGTGACGGTCGCCATTACCGACCTCATCCTTGCACTTGAATTGAGCCGGTTGCAGCTTCTCCTGGTCATCAATCTGGCCTTCATCCTGATGGGATTGTTCCTAACCAAAGCCCCGATGATGTATGTAGTGATCCCGGCACTTCTTCCAGCTCTTCAGGCGGCGGGTGTCGACCTCCTCCATTTCGGGGTCATGATCATCCTGAATATGATGATCTCCATGATCACCCCGCCCATGGGTATACTGGTCTTCATTGCTGGCGGGCTCGCCCGTATTCCGATCGGCGACATTTTCCGTGAAAGCGTTCCGTTTATGATTGCCCTGTTCGGGGTGCTCTTCCTGATCACCGTCTTTCCCGGCATCGTCACTTGGCTTCCAGGTCTCTACCAATGATTAAAAACGTTCTTCTCATCGGCGTCGACCAAATGCGGTTTGATATAGCAGGACCGAAGAAAACCGCTCCCGCTCTCACGCCAAATCTGGATCGTCTCTATCGTGAATCCATCTGCTTCGAACGTGCCTACGCTTCCTGTCCGCTCTGCTCGCCGGCACGTGCCTCTATGTTTACGGGCGACTATGCCTTCAGGCACGGCATGGGCACGAACTGCGATATGTATCACAGTCTGGCAAGCGAACTGCCGATGCCGGAGCGCTTGTTGCACCACAAGCTCGCCGCCGCAGGCTACCGTTGCGGCTTCGTCGGGAAATGGCATGTAGGCACAACCCTGGGACCGGGCAGCTTCGGGTTTGAAGGAATGGATCTCTCCGGTTACGGCAATGTGACCTTGTCTGACGGTTTCCTATCCTATCTCCGGAAGAACGGACTCGACTACAAGATTGAACCGACCCTGTTCTTCAATCCCGAGCGGCAGACCATGGCGGCCGGGCGCTGGCGTGGATCCGTCGCCTCGACGCCTTCCCACTATCTGACGAACTACACGATCGAACTACTCGAAGAATTCGCAAGGTCGGACACGCCGTTCTTCGCAACCTTGCAATACTGGGATCCGCATGCCCCGCATCTTGTAGCCGACGAATTCTATGGCCTAACCGATCGTCAAAAACTCCGCCCGTGGCAAAATTTCGTCGACGATCTTTCGGGCAAGCCTCGGCGCGTCATGCGCGAGCGCGATGACTTTTATCGCCTCCACCCACGATCGGATGCGGAAATCGTAGAGTATATTGGACTTTACTGCGATCACATGGCCATGTTGGACGCCGAGATCGGCCGCCTGCTGGAATGGCTGGATCAAACGGGACTTGCCAGCTCCACGCTTGTCATCTTCACGTCGGATCACGGTGACATGACGGGCGCCCATGGCGGCCTGATCGACAAGGGACTTCTCTACGAGGAAGCCATTCGCATTCCCCTCCTTTTCCGGCATCCTGATCTTCCCGCCGGGTCGAGAGATGCCCTCGCCTCGAACATGGACATCATGACCACGGTGCTCTCGCTTCTGGACATCCCCTACGAAGAGCGACACGGCATGGATCTCAGCCGCATTCTTGGAGGAGAAGACGAGGCGGGCAGAGACCATCTCCTCGTCGAATATCACGGCCTGCGCTTTCTTTACTCTCAGCGCGCGCTGATCGGAAACGACGGCTGGAAACTGATATTCACGCCCGGGGACTACGACGAGCTCTATAACCTTCTCGACGATCCACATGAGATGTCGAACAAGGCGACGGATGCCTCGGCTTCGAAGCAATTGAACACCATGCGCGCGCGACTGATCGACGAAACGGCTCGGCTCGGCGACCCATTGCGCGACTGCGTGGCGAAATTCAATGGCCAATGGCGAACGGGATCCGGTCAGTTTGACGCCACATCGGCATACATGCGTTCATCGGACGAGTGAAGTCCTGGGTGCTTTCACTTTGTCGGATAGAGCATACAAGACGCTCGGCGTCTCTTGATCAGCAAAAACGATCACGATGTCCTCCGGCGCGCTGAAACCTGCTTCGATCAAGAGTTGCCGATTTTATTGCCGCCAAACAATATGACCAGCCGGTCTGCGACAAGCGCGTGTTTCCGGCTGCTCTCTATCTCCACTGTGCATTTCTTCCGTAGTTCCATTCCCCGGCTTTACTCCCGATGCAGTCGTCCAGAACGAACCGGCCCTGATCGAGACTATGCCATTCCGAGACGCCCAGCTCGCCCCGATCGTGCCTTAACGTCTGAAATCGAGCGAGATGCCGGTAACCTCACAAAGCCTCGAAAACGCCAGCCGCGCCCATCCCGCCCAAATGCACATCGTCACGACGACATGCTTCGCGCGGCCCCGATCGCCTGCCGATGGTGCGTACGGGCAGGTCTAAAACCGCGATACCGTAGACGAGTTGGGCGGCCTTTTCATATCAAGGCGCCATCGCCGCGCGGCGCTTTACAGAGCTATATCCATCAAAAAGCGCCGCACCTGTCTTATCATAAAAACGAACGATAATCTTGCATTATCGCTCGTTTTGTGTGACGCATGCCGAGTGGTCCTTCTCATCGACGAGAATCCCGAAACGCGCGTCTACGGATACTCGGCTCGACCAAAGAAAGCGTTTACGCATGTCGAAATCGCCGCGTTCCGAGCTTGCCAAACCTTCCCCGCTGGACACAACAGATGACCTGCCAGACATCGTCGAACTGGTCATGCAAATGGACGACCAGGAGAAACATCAGGACGAGCCTCCCTGCCCTCCGGTCCCCGCACAGGACCGTTTACCCGGTCATCTTGGCGACCTCGCCGACACGGCACGGAGCTATGTCGAGGCTTCCAGTTCCGCGAACACACGACGCGCTTACGCTTCCGACTGGAAGCATTATACCGGCTGGTGCCGGCGACAGGGGTTCGCGCACATGCCGCCCGACCCACAAACGGTGGGGCTCTACATCACCGCGCTGGCGTCGGCCGGCAAAAAATCCGTGTCGACGATCGAGCGCCGCCTTTCTTCGCTGAGTTGGAACTATGCGCAACGTGGACAGCCGCTCGACAGGAAAGATCGTCATATCGCCACGGTCATGGCCGGTATCCGCAACAAGCATGCTTCCCCTCCCCGGCAAAAGGAAGCGATCCTGCCGGAAGATCTGATCGCCATGCTCGAGACCCTTGATCGCGGCACCCTGCGCGGCCTGCGCGACCGGGCCATGCTGCTCCTCGGTTTTGCCGGCGGTCTGCGACGTTCCGAGATCGTCGGCCTGGATTTCGGCCGCGACCAGACCGAGGACGGCCGCGGCTGGATCGAGATTCTGGATAAGGGTCTGCTCGTTACGCTGCGTGGCAAGACGGGTTGGCGCGACGTTGAGGTCGGCCGAGGATCCTCCGATGCCACTTGCCCGGTACTCGCGCTGGAAACCTGGCTCAAATTCGCCCGCATTGGCCATGGCCCATTGTTCCGTCGTGTCACCGGACAGGGCAAGCAAGTTGGCGCCGAGCGGCTCAACGCGCAGGAAGTGGCGCGATTGGTCAAGCGCACCGCCTTGGCCGCGGGCGTGCGTGGCGACCTTTCCGAGGGTGAACGGGAACGAAAATTTGCCGGGCATTCACTTCGCGCAGGGCTTGCCTCCTCTGCAGAAGTCGATGAACGTTTCGTGCAAAGACAGCTTGGTCATACCAGTGCAGAAATGACCCGCCTCTATCAGCGCCGCCGTGATCGCTTTCGCGTCAATCTCACCAAGGCCAGCGGTCTTTGATCGATCAGTGGCATGAATCGGTCGCGGCTGATCGATTCATGAAATGCGTTGGACGATGCCTGGCATTCCGGGCCACGGTCGTCCCATGGTTTCCAATCCGCAATCCTGCTGTCTGAGGCGTGTCGACCCAACCCGCAACATGGCGCGCTATTACACGCTTTCTGTAGAGCCCACTTTGTTCGGCGATGCGGCCCTCGTACGCCAGTGGGGGCGCATCGGCACACGCGGGCAGTTCAAGATCAACCTTTACGATACGACGAACGCCGCCGAACTCGCGCTCCAGCGGTTGCGGAAGCGCAAGGAGCGCCGCGGTTACCGGTCGCAGCCGCGCTGATCACAGCCAGGATGCGGGATCCTTCGGCAATCTGTGCTCGGGATCGGTCACGGAAAGCTCCGGCATCCCTTCGCCGTTCCAGCGCCACAAGGCAACGCAGCTGCCGCCAGGCGACATGTAAGAGGGAAAGATAATCCCGTGAAAACCTTGCCCCATAAGGGTTTCACGCAGTCGATGCGTTTCGGGGACGCGGCCGGCATCCATCTCGGCCCGCCATTCGCATTCATGAATGTCCGGCGAAACGCCATGGGCGTGCATCACGCGCTCGTCTGCCAGGTCGACCAGCCGCGCATCGGTGAGCGTCAGTTGCGCAATAAGCGCCGGATGCTGAACAAATCCCTGATTATACTCGGCCCAGGCCGTGGATAGCTCCCGCGCCGCATAGATCGTTTCCGCTCCAAGAGGATTCCAGCGACCGCCGAAACGCGATGCTCCCGCGCCTGAAAGCGGCGCATGAGCCCAGCGCGGCACATAGGCCCGCCAAAGGATCTCGGTATGCAATGTCTCAGGCATAAACGCCGGCACGCACCGCTTCGAGATAGGAGAGAACCTTCTCTGCCTTCCCCTCCCCCACAAGGTCGTAGGCGGTTTTCCCCGCCCATCCCGGTATTGGCTGATGCTTGAACCAGATCACCGCCCGGTGCTCGTTACCCGCCATTTCGGTCGCCATCGCCAGAATGCGCACGACAGGGCTCAAGGCCTGGTCCACCTTACGCTGGCCGGATTTAGCCGTTAGCGTGTTGCGGGCAACGCCAATGAGACGCGCAAGCTCAACCATGGTAACGCCAAGCAGCTCCGAAACGCGTCTCGCGGAGAGAAATGGCGCACGTTCGTCGGCAAAATGCGCTGCCGCGAAATCGAGTTCTGCTGCTGTCATCGCCCAAAACCTCCAAGTTTCGATACCAGATTGAACACACATTGATCAACCAGATAGAAATCTATGCGCAAAATATGTTCTCTTCAAGGAAAGAAACTCCTAACTTCGGGCGGAAACACCCTTCTGGCGGGCCGAGATCAGCGCATTCAACATGGGTTTGACTGAGAACGCACCGCCATTTGCTCGTTCTGTGAGACGCCTGAGGTAACCGCCAGGCGAACGAATAGCTTCAGCGCGTTCGAGCATGGCTGCGATGGTGATGGCTGCGTTGATTTCCCCCATCTCGGCACGCGCCTGCGCCCATGCGTCGGGTGAAACGCCCAGCATCGAGCGCACGGTTTCGGCCGCTTTCATCAGATCGCGCCAGTCGGAGAGCCCGCCGGGCGCGTAATCGCGCATTTGCGGACAGGCCGAGGTAACGGTTTCCAGCCCGACGACCGGCATTCGCGCGTCTTTTTCTCTCTCCCGGTCCCGTTTTTGTCCAGCATTGCGGTCGTTGATGCTTCTCTTACCCGCCTCCCGGTTCTTTCCAACCGCCGATTTCGTTTCAAGATCGGTCGGTAGCGCTTCCGCTTCAATGGTCTCGATGTTGTGTTCAAAATTGGAGTCTGGGTTTGAATTATGAATATGGCGCTCAGTTTGAGACTCATTGGCGCTCATTTTTATATCTTCATTTACCATGAATGCTGCGTCATGGGCATCCAGGGCATCTTCGTCCAGCCCATCCAGATAAGCTTTTTCGACATCGTTTCGCAGCGTCACAAGCGCATCGCGCCGGGCTTTAAGCGTCTCCCAATCGGTGTTGCGCCCGAGACGGCCGGAAAGCGCTGCCAGGCGCTCTGCATAAGTCGTGAAACGGCGTGCCCTGCCCTCGCCCGCTGCCGCTTCGACAATGGCCGCGATATCCCGCAAATGAATCGTCACCTCACTTCTTAGCGCCCTCAGCGCCCGCGCCAGCCGACGTGCGTCAGCCGCATGGGTCTCGATTTCGGCCGCACGCATGACCAGAGGCGCCAAATCGAAGCCGAAAGCCTCTTCGATGCGCCCTTCCTCACCCCGGCGGGCATAGCGCTTCCCATTGGCGCTGTCGCGCCGCAGGATCAGTCCCGCCTTCACCAAAGCCGCCAGGTGCCGGCGCAGCGTTGCTGGCGCCATGCCCCGCGCACGGATCGAAAGCTCCGCATTCGATGGGAACACGACCAGCTCACCACTCGGATCGAGCAAGCGTTCGCTGCTGAAACTTGCCAGCGCCTCGAGCACGACGATCGTCCTGTCGGAAAGCCCGAGCGCCAGCCGCGCTTCAGTCACGGCACGCAGCAATTGCCATTTGTCTACCGCGTTTTCGGCTGAGGCCACGGGCTTGTCAGACCCCGCATCGAGCGCTTTTCGTGCGCGGCGCACCTGCTCGTTCACCATGAACTGGGCGCGCGCCAACCCTTTCCCGCCGAATGGCGAGATTGCAAATCTGTCCGTCATTGTCTTACCTCGGTTCAGGCAAGAAAAAGACGCTCACCGGAACGCACCGATGCTTGACATTGAACCTTGGAAGTGATTCTTTCAGATTGCTACATCGAAAGGGGCTTCCGGAATGGCAACGTTCTGGGGGCCTTTTTTCTTGCGCGTTTTCCTCTCTTTTCCCTTTTCTGTCCTCGTCTGGCCGGCCCTTCGGCCGGCAGCGTTCACCGCACGCATGATGGGCGGCGGCTATGTCTCGCCCCCCCGCTCCTTTT
>NZ_CAJXGF010000074.1 GCF_913053745.1 uncultured Nitratireductor sp. | reverse complement strand
AGCGTCGCCAGACGATGTCGTCGGCGGTCTCGGCCCATTCCGTGTTGATCAGATACCGGACTTCGGCCTCCGTCAGGTCGGCGAGTGCGGCGCCGTCGGTCAGAAGATCGGAGCGCGAGAGCTTGTAGGCGCGGGCGAAGCCGCCGTTCAGAAGTGCTGTTTCGGGCTCCAGCCGGTAAATGACGAAATCGGGAAAGTCGACATAGAGCTTGGCCTTGGGATGGCGTGCGAGATAGCGGCGTTTGGCGCGTTCATGAGTGTCTGCGCCAGGTTCCAGCCGCGCGGCGACAGCCTTCACCGAAAGGCGGGGGTGAGCCAAGGGGTCGCCCTTGCCGGGCTCGCCGATGAGGAGTGAGCAGCGGGGATCGGCTTGAAGTCCTTTCGTATGCGCGGAGAGGCCGGAAACCAGAATGATCGGTGCGCCGTCGAGGTCGGTGGCGGTGGCGGCGCGGGTGGCGAAGGGGGCGCCGTCATCTGGATCGAGGGTCGCCAGCGCGCCGAAGCGGGATGTCCGCAACAGCGTTTTGCCAAGGCGGATGGCATCCGCGTCGGTGTCCAGAATAACGTCTTTCTTCTTCTCTTCGCTCATCATGGCCTCAATGCGTTGAAGCCTCTCCTTCGCCGATGATGCCTTCGGCTGCAAGCCTTCGTTGCTCCTCTTCGCTTATGCCGAACTCCGAGAGCGATAAAGCCGTATTGACGTGCGGCGCCGTTTCAGCCGGTGTGCGTGAAAAGCGCGGGGCGGGTGCGGGGCGCAAAAATTCCTCGTTCTCCACATGCGCCCGGCGTGCGCGGTTGTGTGGATGGCGGGCGGCTTCACCGGGCGTCAGGACGGGTGCGACGCAGGCATCCGAACCCTCGAAACGCTCCACCCAGAAGGCACGGTCTTGCGACTTGAAGGATTGAGCGATCACTGTGCGCATTTCGGGCCAGCACCGCTGATCGTATTGCGCGGCCGTCATCGCATCGTTCAATGGCAGAAGACGTGCGAATTCCGCGAAAAACTGAGGCTCGAGGCATGCGACCGCCATGCATTGCCCGTCCGCCGTTTCATAGGTGTCATAGAAGGGCGCGCCGCCATCGAGCAGGTTGGTGCCGCGTTCCGGTCGCCAGAAACCTGTCGCCATGAACCCGAAAAACGGGGCAGCCAACATGGAGGCGCCGTCGGTCATGGCTGCGTCCACCACCTGTCCCTTGCCGGATTGGCTACGTTCCAGAAGCGCTGCCAGAATGCCGGCGATGAGAAACATCGTTCCCCCGCCATAGTCACCGACGAGGTTGAGCGGTGGCACAGGGCGTTGGTCCTTGCGGCCGATCATGGAGAGCACACCGGAATAGGCGAGATAGGTAAGATCGTGACCGGCGCGGTCCGCAAGCGGGCCATCCTGGCCGAAACCTGTCATTCGGGCGTAAATGAGGCCGGGATTATCACCCAGGGCCATATCCGGTCCGGCGCCGAGGCGTTCCATGACGCCGGGGCGAAATCCCTCCATCAACACATCCGCATGGCGCATCATTTGCAGGAGAAGCGCCTGGCCGGCGGCCCGTTTCAAGTCGAGTTTCAGGATTTGCCGCCCATGCCGGTCGAGATCGTATTGCGGCGGCACGTTTAGGAAATCGCGCTTGGCGTCCTTGCGTTCGATGCGCAGCACGGTTGCGCCCATTTCCGCCAGCATGAGCCCGGCGAGCGGCACCGGCCCCAGACCCGCCATCTCTATGACGGTGAGGCCTGCGAGCGGTCCTTTCCGGTTGTCGCTCATGCCTTGCCTATTTCGGCGCCATGCGGATTGCGCCGTCGAGGCGGATCGTTTCGCCGTTCAGCATCTGATTTTCCACAATGTGGCAGGCAAGCGCCGCATATTCGGAGGGTTCGCCGAGGCGCGGCGGGAAGGGCACCTGTTGGCCGAGAGACGCCTGCGCGTCTTCCGGCAAACCCGCCATCATCGGCGTCTTGAAGATGCCTGGCGCAATGGTGCACACGCGTATGCCTGAACGTGAAAGATCGCGCGCTATCGGCAGCGTCATGCCCACCACGCCGCCCTTGGATGCGGAATAGGCGACCTGGCCGATCTGTCCGTCGAAAGCGGCGACCGAGGCCGTGTTGACGATGACGCCGCGTTCGCCGCCGGTGAGCGGTTCGAGTTCCTGGGCCTGAGCCGCATAGAGCCGGATCATGTTGAACGTGCCGAGAAGGTTGATCTCGAGCACTTTGCGGTAGAGATCGAGCGGATGCGGTCCGTCCTTGCCGACGGTTTTCATGGCGATGGCGATTCCGGCGCAATTGACCAGAATACGTGGTGGACCGAGTTTCTCGGTCGCCTCTGCAATGGCCGCCTTGCCGTCATCCTCGCTCGTCACGTCGCACTTCACGGCGATGCCGTCGATATCCTCAGCCACGCGCTCTGCCTTGTCCATGCCGACATCCGCGATGGCGATCCTGGCGCCTCTGGCTGCAAGGGCCCGCGCCGTCGCTTCGCCGAGCCCCGAGCCCCCGCCCGTGACGAGCGCAACAATGCCGGATGGATTCATGAACAGGCCTCCCTTCCTTCGTTTCGGAAGGCACAGTAGCCGGGGATAGGGATGTGGGAAAGATGCTGCGGGGACTGCATGGCGCAAGGCCGATGTGCGGGGTGTGTTGTGCGACCGATCACGATCCCCGCATTGCCTCGGGTCCGTAGGCGCTGAGGAAAATCCGCACGCTTTCCTGCGCGTGTTCCCGGCGTTGCCTGGTGCCGGGAAGAGCGGCATTGCCCAAAAGCATTGCCGCATTCGTTGGAGCCCC
Organism: uncultured Nitratireductor sp.; assembly: GCF_913053745.1. GTDB lineage: Bacteria > Pseudomonadota > Alphaproteobacteria > Rhizobiales > Rhizobiaceae > Nitratireductor. The sequence continues at coordinate 19,229 of NZ_CAJXGF010000074.1, read as the reverse complement.
CATCAATATCCAGTTGAAATAGGCGGCGGCATTGGCCGGATCGGGGACGTCGAGTCGACCCGCGTCATTGTAGTGCGCGAAGAGGCGGGCAAACCTTTCGATGGATTTGCGCGGACCGTTGTCGAAAAGCGCAACGCCGAGATCGGGGAAGCGCTCGATCTCGCCGATCACCATACGGCGCAACTGCATCAACCTTGGGGTCAGAACGACGTTCAACTGGTTTATTGCCGCTTCCATCAGGACGTCCTCGACCGGACGGCCGTCCGGTGCAGCTTCGGTGTCTTCATGCAATGCATGGGCGGCTGTCCCCGTCATGGAAATCACGACTTCGCGAAACAGCGCCTCTTTCGATTTGAAATGCGCGTAGACCGTTTGCTTCGACATGCCTGCCGTCTCGGCCACCTGGTCCATGCTGGTGCCGAGAAATCCGTTCTTCAAGAACACGCGCTCCGCCGCGGTCAGAATGTTCTGCCGAGTGCGTTGCTGGCGGGCTGTGGCGTTGCTGCTCATCCTGGCCGTCCCTCGGTTCGCGGGACGGAGCATAGCACGCGCGCTTGACAGATAAAACTAGACCGTACAGTCTAGTTTTGAGAGTATGAGGTTGCGGAATGACCGTTGCGACACGATTGACATGCAAATGCGGGCTGGTGGGTTTGCGTGTAGAAGGCAAGCCGATCCTGAGCACCGAATGCCTGTGTTCGGATTGCCAGCAGGCTGGAAGCGTTTTCCAGTCGTTGCCCGGCGCGCCATCGACGCTTGACGACAGGCGCGCGACCCGCTTCGTTCTTTATCGGAAGGACCGGGTTCATTGCGAAGCGGGCGGTGACTTGCTGCGCGAACACCGTCTGACTGCGGATAGCAAGACGCGTCGTGTGATCGCCTCCTGCTGCAACACGCCGATCTTTCTGGATTTCACCCAGGGCCACTGGCTGAGCGTCTACGGCAATCTTTGGCCGAGCGATGCGATACCGCCCCTGCAATTGAGAACGGCGACGGGTGACGCACCGGCAAGTATTGCCTTGCCCGACGATGTGCCCAACGCTTCCGGGCACGGTTTCGGCTTCTTCGCAAAATTGATGCTCGCCTGGGCCGCGATGGGCTTTCGAAGGCCCAGGATTGATTACGTCAAAGGGGCACTGAAAACTTAGCGCAATCCGGGAACGACAGCACATGCCCCGTCTTTCAAATATGGCAGGGCGTGCGCGGTCCTTGCGTCAACGCCGTATGATGGAGCCCAGCACGTCGCGAATGCCGATGGCGCCCAGGAAGCGCGAGGCGTCGTCGAACAGGGCCACCGGTGCCGTTTGCGATTGCTGCATGGCACGCATCACCGTTTTCAGCGACGTACCGGCGGTTGCCCAGAAGACCTTCGGTTTGTCTTCCGGTAATTCCTCGATATCGTCGCAGGAGACCCATATCGCCGGTTCGCCATTGCGCTCGGCATCGACAACCAGCATGTTTTCGTCGAACTTGAAGCGCGTTGTCCGCCGGCGATCGAGCCAGAGCCAGCCTTCGCCGGCCGCCTCCAGATCGCGCACGTCGCGCATCACGTTCCAGGCTGTCAGCACCGAAAGCGGGTTCACATTGGAGATAAAGTCGCGGACATAGTCGTTCTCTGGCTTCAGCACGATGTCCTCGGGCGCACCCGTCTGGACGATCCGTCCCCCTTCCATGATGGAAATACGGTTGCCGATCTTCAACGCCTCTTCGAGGTCGTGACTGACGAACAGGATGGTCTTCTTCAACCGTTCCTGCAATTCGATCAGCTCGTCTTGCAGCTTGGTGCGGATCAGCGGATCGAGCGCGGAGAACGGCTCGTCCATCAGCAGGATCGGTGCTTCCGTTGCAAAGGCGCGGGCAAGGCCGACGCGTTGCTGCATGCCGCCCGAGAGCTCGTGTGCGTATTTGTCGGCCCAGTCCGTCAGATGCACCAGGTCGAGCTGCGCCATCACGCGCTCCTTGCGTTCCTTCGCCGGAACGCCCGCAAGTTCGAGGCCGAATCCGACATTCTCAGCCACCGTGCGCCAGGGCAGGAGTGCGAATTGCTGGAACACCATGGCCACGCATTCGCGGCGGATCCTGCGCAGTTCCGCCTGTGAGCAGTCGACCACGTCGGCCTGCCAGTCGTCGTCATGAACGATGACCTTGCCGCGCGCCACCGTGTTCAGCCGGTTGACGGCACGCAGCAATGTAGACTTGCCGGAACCCGAAAGCCCCATCAGGACGGAAATCTCACCGCGCTCGACGGTGAGATCGCAATTCGCGCAACCGAGCACCGCGCCCGTTTCGGCAAGGATCTCCTCGCGGTTCTTGCCCGCATCCACGAGCGGCAGTGCATCGGCCTTCTGCCGGTCGTCGCCGAACAGGATGTCGACTTTCTGAAAATCGATGGCCACGCTCATTTGCCGTTCCCCCGTTCGATGCGTGCGATGCGATCGAGAATGATCGCCAGCACCACGATGGCAAGGCCCGCTTCGAGGCCGAGAGGAATGTTGACCGAGTTCAGTGCCCGCACCACCGGTTTGCCGAGCCCGTCGGCGCCGATCAGCGCGGCGATCACCACCATGGAGAGCGACAGCATGATGCACTGCGTCAGTCCTGCCATGATGGAGGGCAGGGCGGCGGGCAGTTCCACCTTCCACAAAAGCTGGCGCTTGGTGGCGCCGAAGGCCTGGCCGGCCTCCAGCATGGGTTGTGGCACGGATGTGATGCCGAGATAGGTGAGCCGGATCGGTGCAGGAGACGCGAAAATGACCGTTACGATCAGGCCGGGCGCGGCGCCGAGGCCGAACAGGATCAGCACGGGAATCAGATAAACGAAGGTCGGCAGCGTTTGCATGAGGTCGAGAATGGGGCGCAGCACTCGGTAGACACGGGCGTTGTGCGCCGCCCAGATGCCCACCGGCACACCGATCGCCATGGAGACGGCTGCCGCCGCGACCACGAGAACCAGTGTCTCGACGGTCTCTTCCCACAGGCCCTGGTTGATGATGAAGAGCAGGCCAAGGCCGACGCCGAGGGCGAGCTTCCATGAACGCTGTAGCGCGTAAGCCAGCGCGGCGATGGCCAGCACCAGAATGATGGGGGGAATGACAAGCAGGATATCCACCAGCCCGTCGAGCACATCGGCAAGCGCATCTGCCAGCGTGTCGAACAGCCAGGCGAAATTGGTGGTCAGGAAGTCGAAAAAGTCACGGCCCCACCGGCCGATGGGAATTTTCCAGTCAGCGATCCATTCTGAAAGAGGGTCCATGAGCCCGCGCGGTTCCTTTCTTCGGATTTTTTCTTATGCGTTGACGGTCGCCATTGGCTCTGGCGACCGGCACCCGGCCGGATCCGGGTGCCGGGGTGTCTGCCGATGCGTGCCCGCCTCGAGATCGGGGGCGCATCGGCTGATCGTCGCTTACATGCCCAGATGGGCTTTGACGGCGTCGAGGCCCGGCTCATCCGTCAGCGTGGTCACGCCTTCGAGCCAGGGTGTCATCGCGTCGGGATTCGCCTGGAGCCATTCCGTAGCGGCCTTTTGCGGCTCTGCGCCGTCATCCAGGATCTTGCCCATGATCTCGTTTTCCATCTGGAGAGAAAAGACCATGTTTTTCAGTAGTTTGCCGAGGTTTGGGCACTCTTCGGACAGGCCCGCGCGCGTGTTGGTGTGCACCGTCGCACCGCCGTAATTCGGGCCGAACACGTCGTCGCCGCCCTCAAGATAGGTCATTTCGATATTGGCGTTCATCGGGTGCGGTTCCCAGCCGAGGAACACCACGTGTTCTTTCGACCCCACGGCGCGGCGCACTTGCGATAGCATGCCGGCTTCCGAGCTTTCCACCACTTCGAAGTCCTTGAGGCCGAACGTGTCGTTTTCGATCATGTCGAGGATCAGACGGTTGCCGTCATTGCCGGGTTCGATGCCGTAGATCTTGCCGTCCAGCTCTTCGGTAAACTTGGCGATGTCGGCAAAGCTCTTCAGGCCCGCGTCGTAGGTATATTGCGGAACGGCCAGCGTGTATTTCGCGCCTTCCAGATTGGTCACCACGGTTTCAACCGTGCCATCCTCGCGGTAGGGGGCGATGTCGGCTTCCATGGTCGGCATCCAGTTGCCGAGAAAGACATCGACATCGTTGTTCTTGAGCGAGGCATAGGTGACCGGCACGGAAAGCACCTGCGTCTCGGGTTCGTAGCCGAGACCTTCCAGCACCACCGAAGCGGTCGCGGTTGTTGCGGTGATGTCGGTCCAGCCGACGTCGGAGAAGGTGATGGATTTGCAGGATTCCGGATCCGCGGCCAGGGCGGCGCCCGATGCCAGGCTCGCTGCGACCCCCAGGATCAAGGTCGCTTTTCGGCTGGATAACATGACGGCTCTCCTCTGTGGTTGTTGTTCGGCAGAGCGCGGGTCTTAACCGGCTTTGCTCATTATTTCAAAGGCAAGCACCAATTCAGGATCGCTGCAAGCACAAACAGGGAGTTGCTGGCGCCAAACAACGCGCCCTATGCGACGGTATTCCCGTGGAAGAAAACAATGCGACGTTTTCTATGGCGCCCATGTGGTGTTTAACAGCGCCAACGGGACAGGCAGCGCGATGGCAAAGCTCTATTTTCACTATGCGACGATGAATGCCGGCAAGTCGACCATGCTTCTTCAGGCATCCTACAACTATCGCGAACGCGGAATGAACACGATGCTGTTCGTTGCCGGCCATTACCGCAAGGAAGATGGCGGCTATATCTCGTCGCGCATCGGGCTCGACAGCGATGCGGAAATGTTCCGCGACGGCGATGATCTTTACGCGCGTATCGCCGAGCATCACAGCCACGCGACGGTCCATTGCGTCTTCGTTGACGAAGCACAGTTTCTTGAAGAAGAGCAGGTCTGGCAGTTGGCGCGGGTCGCCGATAGGCTGGGCGTCCCCGTCATGTGCTACGGGTTGCGGACCGATTTCCAGGGCAATCTGTTTACCGGATCGCAGGCGCTGCTTGCGCTGGCCGACGAGTTGCGCGAGGTGCGCACCATCTGTCGCTGCGGCCGCAAGGCCACCATGGTGGTGCGGCTCGGGCCTGACGGCAAAGTCGCCCGCAAAGGCGCGCAGGTGGCCATCGGCAAGGATGTCTATGTCTCGCTTTGCCGAAAGCACTGGGAAGAGGAGATGGGTCGCTGGAAGGCGGAAGATCTCGTGGGGTTCGCCGGCAGCATTGCCGAATAGATCAGGCGACGCCCAGAAAGCGGATCAGCGCGTAGCTCACGATGCCGAGAACGGTCAGCGACAGAAGGGCGGCGACGATCACGCGTCCGCTGCTTTTCATCACGCTGCGAATGTCCACCGTCAGGCCGAGCGCCGCCATGGCGATGATTGTCAGAAGCCCGGATGCCTCGTGCATCGCCGGCAGGGCCGGGGAAGGGATCAGATCCGCCGAACGCAGCCCCATCATGACAAGAAAGCCGATGATGAACCACGGAACCATCTGCAGGAAATGAAGTTTGGTTCCGTGCTGCCGGCCGTGCGCGAGACCCAGAAAAAAGACGACCGGTCCAAGCATCAACACGCGCACGAGTTTCACCAGGGTGCCGACCTGGATGCCGATCTGTCCCGCGGGCGCCGCTGCGGCCAGGACCTGCGGCACGGCATAGACCGTCAGACCCGCGAGAACGCCGGACTGCACCGGGCTCATGCCGACGGCGACATAAATGACGGGCAGCAGCAACACGACGAGAATGCTTAGGAATGCGGTGAAGGACAGGGATGCGGCCACTTCCGAGGCTTCGGCGCGGATCACCGGCGCGGCGGCGGCGATTGCCGAATTGCCGCAGATGGAATTGCCGCAGGCGACCAGTGTCGAAAGTCCCGGAGAGAGGCCGAGCGCGCGGCTGATCGCATAGCCGGCAAGCAGCGACAGCGCCACCACGCCGACAATGCCGCCGACGAGCCCAAATCCCGCATCGCCGAGCGCACCGAGACTGATGGATGCGCCGAGCAGCACGATCGCCACTTCCAGCACGGCCTTCGCGCAAAAGTCGATACCGGGACGGAAAATGGCACTTACTCTGGCGAGCGAACTGATGGCCGCGCCGAACAGTATGGCGAGCACCAGGCCTTCGAGCCAGACCTCGCCGAACCATGCCCGTTCCGCCCAGGCCGCCGCCAGTGCCAATCCCGCGACAAGCACGGAAAGAAGAAGGCCGGGCAAAAGCTGGAGCGGATGACGAAGTGCGGACATTTTCCGGTTCTTTGGATCGGCCTGATGTGACGAACGCTTCCTTGTTCGCATGACGTTTTATGGATTTCCATCGAATAGTCTGGCATGTATCATTCGATTGGATCGAATGATGATATGACTTTTGAACAATTGTTGATCTTCGTTGCCGTCGCCGAGCGGGAGCATCTGACCCAGGCCGCCACGGCTGTCGGGCGCACGCCTTCAGCGGTCAGCGCTTCGATCAAGGCGCTGGAAAGCTATTACGGTGTCGAGCTTTTTCACCGGGTTGGCCGGCGCATCGAATTGACTCGTGTCGGCCGGGTGTTTTTGGGGGAGGCGCAGGCCACGCTTGCCCGTGTCCGCTCGGCCGAGACAATGCTGTCGGAGCTTGGCGGCCTTCGCCGCGGCACGCTCAACGTTCACGCGAGCCAGACCGTGGCGAGCTATTGGCTGCCGCCGGTTCTGATGCGCTTTCACAAGCTGTATCCAGGCATTTCTCTCAAGCTTACCGTCGGCAACACGCGGATGGTGGCCGATGCAATGCTGGAAGGTGTGGCCGAGGTCGGTCTGGTCGAAGGCAGGGTGGACGAGGCGGTTCTTTCCGTACGTCGGGTGGACCGGGATGTGATGGCGGTGGTGGTCGCCCCCGGCCACCCCTGGGCGATCGGGCGGGTGCTTCAACCGGGAGATCTCGTCACGGGTGCGTCATGGGTCATGCGCGAGGAGGGGTCGGGCACGCGCACTGCCTTTGAAAGCACGCTCGTGGAGATGGGCATCGATCCGGCGGCGCTCGACCTGGTGATGGATTTTCCCTCCAATGAGGCGGTGCTTTCGGCTGTGCGCGAGAGCGGTTGCGCGGCTGCGGTTTCCATGGCTGCAGCGGGGCCTCTTGTTGAGCGTGGTCTCCTCAAACTTGCGAACATCGATCTCGGTGCGCGCGATTTCAGCCTGCTTCGCCACAAGGAGAGGCGGCAAAGCGGTGCAGCCACCGCCCTGGAGGAATTGTGCGTCGAGGCGGGTAACGTCTTTCAATCGTCAATCGACCCACATATATTTCCGCAACCCTGACCTTTGCGGAGCGTTTCATCATGGCCACCTTGCAGAATTTCGACACGGAGATCGCGAAGACCCGTGAGGTGGTCGACGAGATGCGGTCGAAGATCGAGCAGTCGGGCACGGTGCTGGACAAGTTCGCGCGCACCGACGAGAAGATCGGCCAGGCCGATTTCGACATCGAGAACGCTCGTATTCAGGATGTGCTCACTCAGCAGAAGGTGATGGAGACCAACATCGCCGACCTGATCATCGGACTCGAGGATGCTACCAACGTGTTTGGCTCCGAGTTCGAGAGCATGAAGAGTTACACCGGTTGGGAAAACTTTATCGGCATCTTCTCCAAACAGAGGAAGCAGCGCATGCGCACCGAGCGTGTGCGCAACATGTCGCTTTCGGGAAACCTGCAGGAATTGCTTTCGAAATCCGACACGATCACCGGCATTTTGAAGGATCAGAAGCAGGTATTGGAAGAGCGCTACCAGACTTCCGAAACGAGCCTTGCGAAGGTGATCGAGCGGCGCAAAACCACGATGGAGACGCTGGAGACGACACAAAAGCGCATCGAGGAGCTGAACCCGATGCTGCTCGACATCGAGAACAAGATTGCGGCCTCGACCAACCAGAAGGACCGCGCCGGGCTTGAAGGCGAGCGCTCCAAGCTTGCGACCGAATACAACGAAGCGCAGGCCAAGGAGCAGGAACTGCTCGCCGAAAGCCAAACGCTCGAACGCTACACGTCCATGTTCCAGACGTTCGTGGATTCGCTCAACAACCAGATCGCCGCCCAGTCGACGCTCATCAACAAGCTGACCATCGACACCGAGCAACGCATCGTTCTTTACAAGGCGCTCGAAGATTCGCTGAAGACCGCGGCCCAGCAGGACGTCGCCCACCGCATCAATACGCTTGGTTCCAAGGTTGACAACACCGCAGAAGAGACCATGGCCGGCATCGGCGCAGCCGCGCAGCGCCACATCGGAGATTTGCTCGAACTGCACGAGAAGAACATGGTCACCACCGCCGACATCCAGCGTCGCAAGAAGCTTGCCGACGATGCCTTCGCCCGTCGCTTCGAAGATGTGATGAAGAAGCACGATGCGGCCAATTACATCCGCACCTGATGATGTGTACCGTGCCTGACGTGTCCATGCGGTGCGCGCTTCGCCTTTCCAGGTTGCCCACACCATGAATCCCGCCAACCGGGCAGCCGACCGTTATTTCGATGCGATCGCCTCCGCGCTCGAGGGGCTTGGCGTGTATTTTGGCGACCGCACGGCCTCGCCCTTCCAGTCGCACGGTCTCGTGGCCGAGGTTGTCGCCCCTTATATCGGGCGGCTCGAGCGCTCCTTTGACTGCTGGCAGAATCGCCTGGGCTTCATGGAGAAATTCCGTATCCAGCGGGCGGAAAGCGGCTATCCGGTTTTTCAGAGCGTGCTCGAACTGGAGAACGACCGGCGTCAGGCCGAAAAGCGCCTGGCCGGCATATCGGGGCCCGACGAATTGCGCGCCGAAATGGTCGATTTCATCCTGCGTCATCGCGCGTTTCCCGCCGAACTCCAACAATCCATGGCTGAACGCCTTTATCTGGAAGAGGTGAAGGAAGGAAACGTCTTTTCGCCCTTCATTTTGCCCGAAACGGTGCGCGTTTCGGTGAATCCGAGGACGAAACGGCCTTACTATCTGGTGCATTGGGGCGCTTTCGACGGAAGTTCGAGCCTGCCCATGGTCTATATGGCGGCGGTGGAGGATTCCTCGCCGGCCATGGTCAAGGCGCTCGTTTCCGGCGATGGCAAGCTCAAGAAGGATGTCGAGTTCGGCCTGCCCGTGGGCGGTCTGCTCAACCCGGAACTTGCCCATCAGTTCGACGATTTCGCCGAGAAGAACTCTGCTTATTCCCTGTCGCCGGCCACGATTGCCGGCAATCTCGACAAGGATTTCGATCATCTTCACCCCAAGCAACTGCGCCGGGTGGTGCTGGGGCCGTTCTACACGGCCGGCATCACGGAGAACAATTCGACCGTCTCCGAGGTGCTCGGCAAAGTGCGCCGACAGGAGAATGCGTGGCTTCTCACCTGGACGGTGCAGGAGGTTTATTCAAAGACCGAGCGCCCGGCGCGCAAGGGGCTGTGGTCCAGCCAGCCGGCGCGTGAGGAGTTCTTCATCGACACCGACGATCTGGACGCAGCCCGCATGGGCGTGAGCGCTTTCGAACAGCATGCGCTCGTGCCGCACGAGGCTTACCAGGCGCTTTATGCGGCCGGCGAGGCGCAGAAGATTTTCGATGGCTACGACGTGCACGTCATTTCCGGCGGGCGGGTCATCACCGACGTATAGGACATTTCATGGACACCGGCCTGACGACCATCGACGAGAAGGATATCGAGAAATACCGCGCCACGGCGCAGAGCCTCGTGACGCGTTTCGTGGTCCTTCAAAGCGATAACGGCCGTTCGGGCACGGAGATCGCCGGTACCGGGCGGCGTTTCGTGTCGACCGTTTCCACCGGTGCGCTGCGCAAGACGCGCGAGGTGGAACTGGCGAAAACCGTCGCCGCCATCCGCCAGGGCGACCCGATGCTCTCCATTCCGCAGCACACGCTGCTTTTTCGCGCCCGGCGCGGGGCGGCAGTGGCACTTGCGGTGGCCGATGTCTTTGCGCGGTCAACCGAACTTGAAAGCCTTCAGGAGCGAAACGCCCGCAGCCCGCTGGAAGGGGCGGCGGCGCAGTCCTATCACACGCTCCTGCAGGCATCGGCCTATGTCGCGGCCTTCACGCTCTCATCCTATCTTCTGCAGATGCTCGATGCCGACAGCGAGCCGGTGAACGACACGGATGAACCGGATTTCCAGTTCGACACCCCGCAGGATGCATTGAAAAGTGTGCTCGCCGCGCTTGATGGCGCGATTACAGATGCTGGCGACGACACGGCGATGACCGCGCGCGCCCGCGCGCTTGCCCGCATTGCCATCGAGGGGCTTTTGCAGCGCCGCAGCCGTTTCACCGGTCTCGGTGCGTTTGAAGACACGCATATGCGGCTTGAGGCCGACGATTTTACGCTGGACGGGTTCGACGTGGCGCCGGGAAGCCGGCGCAAGCCGCTCGTCATGACGTTCAAGAAGCCCAACGAGATCATCGGCAATCACATCGCCAAATATCAGGCCATGAAGCTCGCCAAGATGCTGATGGCCTATGATTTCGAGCGCCAGCTCAACCCTTTTGTTGAACTCGGCGGATTTCTCTTCACCTTCATCGGCGACGGCGCGCCGGGCACCGGCAAGACCATTCTCATCCAGATGACCGCCGGGCTTTTGAACGATTACTGCCAGATTGCGGGCGTTCCGTTCCATTACGAGAATTTCGGCGTCGACCAGATTTCCTCCTATCAGGGAAAGTCGGGGCAGAACTGCAAGCAGTTCATGGAAAATGTTCTGAGCCCGCGCGCCATTGGCTTCGGCACCATCGACGACATCGACCAGGTCGCGGCCAAGCGCTCCGACGACCGGGCATCCGCCGGCCAGCAGGAGGTGACGGGCGTTTTGATGGAAAGCTTTGCGGGTGCGGGCACCGTGGTGCGCGGCAATTGCTCCTTCGGCATGTTCTCCAATTATCCGGAGAATGTGGACGATGCGCTGCGCCAGCGTGCCGGCGCGCGCTGGCTTGTCGACGGACCGCAGACGTTCGAGGATTACGTCGACATTTTCGTGCTTCTTGCGGGTAAGAACCATTCGATCCCGCTTGGCGAGCACGAGCCGTTTGCAACGCAGGAAATCAAGCGCGCGGTGGAAACTGCCTATGAGGCGCATTCGAAACCGCAGGAAGAAGGGCTTGCAAAGGTCTATGAGCGCTTCCTGAACGATCGCGGCGAGCCGAAAACGCTGACGGATATCGGCGCCTATCTCCACGAGATCAAGCTGGCGGAGCCGCGCTTCACCGGCCGCGCGATCAAAAACATCACCGACGCCATCAAGATGCGCGCCATGGATATCGAGCTTCCGGACGAATGGTTCGAGACGCCTGATGCCTTCATGCGCAAGTCCTATGATGAGAAAGAAGCGATGATCGCCGAACTGCGCCGACCATTCACGATGGACATGGTGATGCAGGAGATCAACCGTTATGCGGATTCGGAATTCCGCTATTCGGACCGTTCGGACGACGCGGCCGTCTCCACCATCGTCCGCGACCAGCGCCTGCGCGAACGCGCCCTGCGCGAGATCGAGGACATGAAGGCGAGGGGTGTTTGGTGAACCTCCTTCGCGAAAATGATCTGATCTTCGGTCGCCTTCTGAAAATCGAGGAACCGCATCTGATCGCGCGCTACAACAAGGCGCTCGATGCTTTTGGCGTGCGGCAGACGAAACTCGCCTCCTTCGAGATAGACCGCACCGGCTTCTCGCCGCAGATCGCCGAGGAACTGGGCGACGAGCAGTATCTCGACCCCAACGGGATCAACCGGCGCTTCATCATCCTCACCCCGGCGCAGATCGAATTGCCTGTGGTGCACACGGCCTTCTCGAACACCTCGCAGCTCGTCTACGAATTCATGATGGCCAATGCCCGCGCCATCAACGCCATCACCATCAAGGACGTGGTCTATGGTGAGATCGAGGAGCAGGTGAACCAGGTGCGCGACATTGAGGATCTGCTCTCCATCGTGCAGGTGGAGTTCAAGGTCCTGTCGGCGGAAGACTTGCTCGGCAAGGCGGCGGAACTCGGGCGATTGGCGGACCGTGTGAGGCACGAACCAGACGCTTGGCGCGACGATACGCTGCTCAACCGTATGGTGGCGCTTGCGCGCGAAACCGGCGATATCCGTGAGAACAGCCTCGTGCCCGAACAGGTCGTGTTCCGGCACGATGCCTATTGGACCAGCCATTTCGGCGGCGTATACATTTTCGTCGACCGCGATGCCACCACTGTGATCGCCGATCCGGCGACGCCGGGCTTCCGCCGCTCGCGGCCCTGGCAGGTGAGCTATCTGTCGAAGGACGATCCGGCGCGCATTTTCCGGTTCCTGGCCGAAACCGGCCGCATCCAGTTGCCGCGCGCCTCGTGGATCGAGCGGTCGGACTATCTCGCCCATCGCGGCGAGATGGTGCTGCTCGATATGGTGCGCCGTGAAGACCCGGATGCCGATTTCGCGCGCATCGACCCGGTCTGGCTCCAGACGTGGACGCACCGCAATGCAGGACATGTGGCTGGCGAGGGGAGCATCCCCTTTCTCAATGCCGCCGTGCGCGAGATCGGTCAGACGGGCAGGCTCAAGATCGAGGAAATCCCACCGCATCTGCGCTTTCTTGTGACGCGGGCCGACCCCGAACACAGGGACGCCTGGCTCACCAACCGGTTGATCTCCGATTTTGTACCGTCCGATTTTATCGCTCGCTATGTCTTCAACAAGCAGGGCTTCTATCAGGATTACGAAACCTGGCCGGAGACATGGCGCGAATATGTTGTGGCGCGGCTCAAAACCGCCTATCTCAAGGATAAGCCGGCGCTGAGGAAGCGCCTCTACGGCCTGGACTAAAATCGCCCGAGGGAGGCGCTTCGTGCTCGATCCGATCGTTGATTTCTTCACCCGCGTCTTTCACTGGATCGGTCGTGGCCTCGGACTCGTGATCGCCTGGATATTGTGGCCTTTCATGGCGGCCGGGCGCTGGTATACGCGTCGCGGCTGGATTGTGCGCGGTTCCGTGGGACTGGCGCTTCTCGCCCTCATCGGCTTTTACGGCTATTTCTTCTGGCAAACGCAGGTCTGGTCGTCCTTCGACCCGGACTATGTCGAAGAATATCAGCTCGATGCGCGTGGCGTTTCCGCCGGCGAGCAGACGGCGGCCACGCAGGGCGGCGAGACGCGCACCTGTGGGCGCTCGGCCATCGTCGATCTGACTGCGGATCTGACCGACTTCAACGTCAACGAGAACGCATGGATTTCGTCCATGCTGCTTTACAAACTCGGTTTCTTTTTCGCGCTCGACTGGGACGACACGCCCTTTTTCGACAACAAGGCGTCGTTTCAGCGCGGCATCAACCAGGCCACACGCCGCAGCGCCATCGAGTTGGTCGATGCGCTCGGACGCGTGCGCGGTACCTCGCAGATCGATCGCGACCTTCAGAACGCGCGTGGCGCACTGACCTTCGATGAGGAGACCTGGTATTTCGGATTGAGCCCGTTCGGTCCCAAGACGCCGACGCCGAGCTTCTACCGTTCCGCCATTCGTGACCTGCGAAGCTTTAATGACCGTCTTGAGACTTGCGAGGCGGTGTTCGATGCACGCGCCGACAATCTGATTCAGTATCTGGACCGTATTGCCAGCGATCTGGGATCCACCTCCGATCTTCTGCGCCAGCGTTCGGAGAACTACAATTCCGGCTGGTTCGACACCCGCGCTGACGACCGTTTCTGGTTCGCCTATGGCCAGCTCTACGCCTATTACGGCCTCCTGAAGGCGGCGGGTGCGGATTTCGAGGATGTCATCAAGCAGCGTTCGCTGGGCTCGCTCTGGGATACCACGGAGGAGCAGTTCCGCGCCGCTCTCGACGTCCAGCCTTTCATCATCTCCAATGGCCGCGAGGATGGCTGGATCATGCCCACGCATCTCGCCACGATGGGCTTTTACATCCTGCGTGTGCGCTCCAATCTCGTCGAGCTGCGGCTGGTGCTCGACCGATAGAGAAAGCAACGGCATCGATTTGGAAATGGTCGTTTTCTTCTGTTCGTTCGGCGGTGAATTGAAGCTGCCATCGCCGGGAAACGCGCCATGCTGATCACCATTGCCGTTTCCGGGTATCGTTCGGTGCGCGATCTTGTTCTGCCGCTCGATCGGCTCAACGTCATTTCCGGCGCCAATGGCAGCGGCAAGTCGAGCCTTTACCGATCCATCAGATTGCTCGCCGACACGGCTCAGGGTGCGGTCGCTGCCTCGCTTGCGCGAGAGGGCGGGCTGACCTCGGCGCTGTGGGCCGGCCCGGAGCGCTTCTCCGCGGCCATGAAACGGGGTGAACAGCCTGTTCAGGGAACCATACGCAAGGAGTCCGTAAGCCTGCGGCTCGGCTTTGCAGACGAGGATTACGGCTATGCGGTCGATCTTGGACTGCCGGTTCCGGCAAGCAGCGCCTTCAACGGCGATCCGGTCATCAAGGCCGAAGCCGTTTGGACGGGAGAAAAGCTCGCCCGTCACAATGTTTTTGCCGAAAGGCGGGGGCCGCATGTCGGTGTCCTCGACGAGACGGGTGCGCGCAAAACGGTGATGAGCGGCCTGCCGTCTTTCGACAGCATGATGACCCATGCCGCCGATCCGAAGAATGCGCCCGAGCTGCTGCAGCTTCGCGAACGTATGCGCAGTTGGCGCTTTTATGATCATTTTCGCAGCGACTTCGAAGCACCTGCCCGTTTGCCGCAGGTCGGTACGCGCACGCCGGTCCTTGCCTCCGATGGCGCGGATCTGGCGGCGGCGTTACAGACGATAGTCGAAATAGGCGACCGCGACGCGCTGCTGGAGGCGGTGGACGATGCCTTTCCGGGCAGTGCGGTGGAAGTCTCCGTTAGCCCGGACGGTATGTTCGAGACGCGTATGCGCCAGCATGGGCTTTTGCGGTCGTTGCGCGCATCCGAACTGTCGGACGGGACGCTGCGCTACCTCTGTCTTGTGGCGGCACTTCTTTCGCCGCGCCCTCCACCGCTTATGGTGCTGAACGAGCCTGAAACCAGCCTGCATCCCTCCCTCCTGGCACCGCTTGCACGGCTTTTGAGCCGCACGTGCCTGTCCTCGCAATTCATTGTGGTCACGCATTCGCACACCCTTGCCGAGGCGCTGCGCGATCAGGGAACTGCACGCTTCTTCACTCTGAAGAAGGAGTTGGGGGAAACGGTCGTCGAGGAGGAGTACGAGAAACCGGCCTGGGTTTGGCCGTCGCGATAGCGGCTCCTGTCGCATTTCACGCATTGCGCGCCTCTTTTGCGACGGTGGACGTTTCCATTTCGCGGCTTTATGCCATTCGGCGAACGTTGCGGACCACCGGGAGAGGGAATCATCGTCATGGCCGAAGTGAAATCCGATATCGAAATTGCCCGCGCGGCGAAGAAAAAGCCGATCCAGGAGATCGGCGCCAGACTGGATATTCCATCCGAGCATCTTCTGCCCTACGGCCATGACAAGGCAAAGGTTTCGGCCGAATTCATCGCTGAGGCCCGCAAGAACGAGAATGGCAAGCTGATCCTCGTCACGGCGATCAATCCGACCCCCGCCGGCGAGGGCAAGACCACCACCACGGTCGGCCTCGGCGACGGCCTGAACCGTATCGGCAAGAAGGCGGCGATCTGCATCCGCGAGGCTTCGCTCGGCCCCTGTTTCGGCGTCAAGGGCGGCGCTGCCGGCGGCGGCTATGCTCAGGTGGTGCCGATGGAGGATATGAACCTTCATTTCACCGGCGATTTTCACGCCATCACCTCGGCCCACAATCTGCTCTCGGCTCTGATCGACAATCACATCTACTGGGGCAATGCCGAGGAGATCGACATTCGCCGCGTGGCGTGGCGGCGTGTGATGGACATGAACGACCGGGCGCTGCGCGAGGTCGTCTGTTCGCTGGGCGGTGTGGCCAACGGCTTTCCGCGCGAGGCGGGTTTCGACATCACCGTGGCGTCTGAGGTCATGGCCATTCTGTGTCTAGCGACGGACCTGAAGGATCTGGAGAAGCGCCTCGGCGACATCATCATCGCCTATCGCCGCGACAAGAGCCCGGTCTATGCCCGCGACATCAAGGCCGATGGCGCCATGACCGTGCTTCTGAAGGATGCGCTTCAGCCCAACCTGGTTCAAACGCTGGAAAACAATCCGGCTTTCGTCCATGGCGGTCCCTTCGCCAACATCGCTCATGGCTGCAATTCGGTCATGGCGACCACCACGGCGCTCAGGATTTCCGACTATGTGGTAACGGAGGCAGGTTTCGGCGCCGATCTCGGTGCGGAGAAATTTTTCGATATCAAGTGCCGCAAGGCGGGGCTCAAGCCGGCTGCCGCTGTTATCGTCGCGACGGTACGGGCGCTCAAGATGAACGGTGGTGTGAAGAAGGACGATCTAGGCGCGGAAAATGTCGAGGCGGTTAAGGCGGGCTGTGTCAATCTCGGCCGCCACATCGAGAATGTGAAGCAGTTCGGTGTGCCGGCCATTGTCGCGATCAACCATTTTCACACGGACACCGATGCTGAGATCGAGGCGGTGAAAGCTTATGTCGCCGGGCAGGGCGAAGAAGCGGTTCTGTGTCGCCACTGGGCTGAAGGATCCGCCGGCATCGAGGAACTGGCGCACAAGGTCGTGGCGCTTGCCGAGAGCGGCGCGTCTCAGTTCGCCCCGCTCTATGCAGATGACATGCCGCTTTTCGACAAGATCGACACGGTGGTCAAACGCATTTATCGCGGGTCGGAGGCCATCGCCGACAAATCCGTGCGCAATCAGCTCAAACAATGGGAGGAACAGGGCTATGGCCATCTGCCCGTGTGCATGGCCAAGACGCAGTATTCCTTCTCCACCGACCCCAATCTGCGCGGTGCGCCCACCGGTCATGTGGTGCCGATCCGCGAGGTGCGGCTGTCGGCCGGCGCCGGTTTCGTGGTGGCGATCTGCGGTGAGATCATGACCATGCCGGGGCTGCCGAAAGTGCCGTCGTCCGAGCGTATTTTCCTCAATGAAAACGGACTTATAGAGGGGCTTTCCTAATAAGTTGATTCTGGATCGGAAGGCAGGCCAGGCGCCTGCCCCTTTATGTACGGTCCTATTCCGGTACGCGTGTGAGCACGCGAAAAGCCAAGGCTGCCAGTGCGAGGGCAAGAACGAGCCCGATGACCGCGCTTAGCGACAGGCCGGCTACGAACGCCTCTCTCCCGACGACGAGAAGCTCCTCGCCCTTTTTCTCGTCGATCTGCCCGGCGGCGGTCACTGCGTTGCCGAGCGATTCCATCGCCTCCATTGTGCGGTTTGCGCCGAACGTTTCGGGCAGAGACTGTGCGACCTGATTGCGGTAGACGGCGGTGGCGAGGCTGCCGATCACGGCCAGCCCGAGAGCCATGCCGAATTCGCCGCTCATCTCGGAAAGGCCGGATGCCTCGCCGGCGCGTTCTTCGGGGGCGGCGCTGACGATGATGTTGACGATCAACGCCATTGTCGCGCTGGAGCCGATCGTGATGAGGGCAAGCCCGCCGAGTACGGTTTGCAATGCGCCTTCGGCCGGGACAAGTGCGAGAAGGGCAAATCCTGTTGCGGCGACGAGCATTAAAAATCCTGTCACGCTGCCCGGGTGCAGGATGCGGGTTGCCGTTGGCGCAAGCAGGGCGGCGGCAATGCCCGCGAGCATTGGCGGCAGCATCGCGAGACCGGCTTCCAGCGGCGACAAACCAGCGACCAGTTGCAGATACTGGGTCGAGAGAAAATAGGGTGTCGCCACTGCGAAGATTGTAAGGAATTGTGTGGCAAGGCCGGCGCTGAACCGCAAGTTCTTGAAGAGTGACAGGTCCAGCATCGGATCGGAGAGCGTCGTCTGTCGGTAGACAAACATGATGCCCAGGCAAAACCCGGCAGCGAGCGTCGAGAGGGCCTGGAGGTCGAGCGCTACGGAAGCCACGTGTTTCACGCCGTAAACGGTAACGAGGACCGCGCACAGGAACAGCGCTGCGCTCGCCAGATCGAGCCGGCCACCGCGCGTGCGTGCGCTTTCCGGCAGGACGAACGGTGCGATGATCAGAAGAAGAAGCATCAGCGGCACGTTGAGCAGGAAGACCGAACCCCACCAGAAATATTCGAGAAGCGCGCCGCCGATAATCGGGCCGATTGTCGTTCCAGCCATGAACATGCTCGACCATATGGCGATTGCCACGCCTCGCTGCCGATTGTCACGAAACATATCGGTCAGGAGAGCGAGGGTGGAGGGCATGAGCGCAGCCGCCGAGATTCCGAGCAGCGCGCGGGCGGCAATCAGTGTCGCGGCGCTCCCGGCAATGGCGGCGATCGCCGATGCGGCACCGAAAAAGACGGCGCCGGCAAGGAGCAGTCTGC
Organism: uncultured Nitratireductor sp.; assembly: GCF_913053745.1. Taxonomy (GTDB): domain Bacteria; phylum Pseudomonadota; class Alphaproteobacteria; order Rhizobiales; family Rhizobiaceae; genus Nitratireductor. The sequence continues at coordinate 933 of NZ_CAJXGF010000074.1, read as the reverse complement.
GCCGACCGATGCGGTCGCCGAGCGTTCCCATCACCACCAGGCAGCCCGCAATCATGAAGCCGTAAATATCGACAATCCACAGAAGCTGGGCACTGCTGGGGCGTAGCGCGGCGGTGAGGTGCGGCACCGCGAGATGCAGAACGGTCATGTCGATGGCTACGAGAAATGTGGGTAAAGCGAGAGTGGCCAGCCCGAGCCATTCCCGCATGGATGCTTTTGCGGGGGTGGGTGTGGCGGCGGCGATCCCTGTCGTGGCGGTCATGTGGGTATCCTTGAACATACCGGTTGCGAGGCGGCCGGCGTTGCCCCGCCAAGGCGGGAGCCGGCACATGCCTCACGCTTCTAGAAGTTCAAGTAAGCTTGAAGTAAAGCGTCGAATGTGAGATTTCTTTTGAACTGACAGGAGGCTCTCGATGCTGACCATCAACCAGGTTTCGCGCCGCAGCGGCGTCGCCGCATCCGCCTTGCGGTACTACGAAGAGAGAGGGTTGATTGCCTCGGAACGCGCCGGTTCGGGCCACCGACGCTATGAACGCGCGGTTTTGCGGCGCGTCGCCTTCATCGTTTTTGCGCAGCGGGTAGGGCTTTCGCTCGACGAAATCCGGGAAGAGTTGGACAAGTTGCCCACCGATCACGTGCCAAAGGGAGACGATTGGGCACGCCTTTCGGAAAACTGGACAAAACGCATCGACGAACGGATTGCCGAGATGGAGCGGCTGAAGCGCGGCCTCACCGAATGCATTTCCTGCGGATGTTTGTCGCTCGAAACCTGCGCGCTGACGAACCCGGCAGACCGGGCGGGCCGATTGGGGCCGGGACCGCGATACTGGGTGGGGAGCAGGGGGTAGGAACGTCGCCCGACTGTCGGCCATGCGTTCGGTTCGCGCATAGCGACTGCCAGCCGATTGGCAATTCCGTTCCGGGCGGCCCCTG
>NZ_CAJXGF010000073.1 GCF_913053745.1 uncultured Nitratireductor sp. | reverse complement strand
GGCTTGTGATTACCGGATCGCGGATACCAGGGCCAGGCTAGGGCTGCCCGAAGTGAATCTTGGGCTGATTCCGGGCGCCGGAGGCACCCAGAGGTTGCCCCGACTGGCGGGGGTAAACCTGGCGTTGGATATGATCCCCTCCGGCAAGCCGATTGATGCACATCGAGCCGAATCCGAAGGGCTGGTTGACCGCCTGAGCGAGGGCAACCTACTCGAGAATGCCCTGGCCTACACCCGCGAATTGATTGAAGCGGGCGCGCCGGTGCGCAGCTGCGCCGACAGCCGGATTGATATGCACGTATTTCCGGCATCAGGCTTCGATGATTTCCGTGCCGCCATCGCCCGTAAAACCCGCGGTTTCTACGCACCCGAGCGCTGCATTCAGGCCATCGAAGCTGCCTGCAGGCTACCCTTGGCAGAGGGCCTCGCGCGCGAACAATTATTGTTCAGGGAATGCATGGCTACGCCCCAGGCTCGGGCGCAACAGCACCTGTTCTTCGCCGAAAGGGAGGCACTCAAGGTGCCCGGGGTCGACCCTTCGACGCCCGCTCGGGCCATTCGCTCGGTAGCAGTAATTGGCGCCGGCACCATGGGCGGGGGCATCGCCATGAACTTTGCCAATGCCGGGATTCCGGTCAAGCTCCTGGAACTCAAGCAGGAGGCTCTGGATCGCGGTCTGGACACCATCCGGACCAACTATGACATCTCCGCCCGCAAAGGGCGTATGACGGAGGCCGAGGTAGATCAGCGAATGGGCCTGCTCGAAGGCACCCTGAGCTATGGCGACCTCGCCGATGCGGATCTCGCCGACGAATGGGTGGGTACGGCCATAGCCGCGCTGCGTCGAATAGCCGAGCGCCAGCAGGAAGCCCTCGTCGCCGCGCGCCAGCGCCTGCAGCCGCGTGTCGCGCGCCATCGGGAAATCCATCGGCGTGCGCGTCAGGTCACCGATCTCGTCGCCCGGCACGTCGCCGTCTTCCTCGATCAGGCCTTCCTGCGCGAGAATGTCGGAGACGCGCATCACCGGCGTGTCGTCGCCCTCGCGGCGCTCCGCTTCCGCGACCTCCTCGTCGCCCGCCAGTTCCGGATCGAGCAGGCGGTGCGTGTAGTCGAAGGTCGGCCCAAGCATCTGGCCGCCCGGCAGGTCCTTGTAGGTCGCCGAGACGCGGCGCTCGACATGCATCGCGCCGGTGTCGATCGGCACCGAATAGCCGAAGCGCGGCAATGTCGTGCGGTAGGCGCGCAACAGGAAGATCGCCTCGATCAGGTCGCCCCTCGCCTGCTTGATGGCGAGGGCGGCGAGTTCCCTGTCGTAGACCGAGCCTTCCGCCATCACCCGGTCGCACGCCAGCGCCAGTTGTTCGGCGATCTGCGCCAGCGTCAGCGACGGCAGCGAACGGTCGCCGCGCCGCCTGTCGGCCAGGAGCTTGTGCGCGTTGTGAATGGCGGTTTCGCCGCCCTTGACCGCGACATACATGGTCAGGCCTCCGTTTCCGAGATGCGCGTGGTGCGCGGCAGGCAGGCCACCGCATCGGGCGCCGCCAGGATGATGTCGACGCCGCGCGCAGCCGCCGCCCGCGCATAACCCCAGGCAACCGCATCGTGACGCGCCGTGCCGCCGCGCCTTTGCAGCGCCGCGCCCATGACCGGATAGCGCGCCTCGCGCGAAATGTTGAGCGGCGGGCAATAGGCCTTCGCCGCCTCGGGCGTCAGCCATTCATTGTCCACGCCGTTCAGCCGGTTGGCATGGATATGGCGCTTGAACACCTGCACATCGTGCACATTGTGCGCCAGCATCATCACGCCGCGCGGTGAATACATGACGTTGTAGTTCAGATCCTGCGACAGTCCATCCCACAGCTTCACGGCGCAGTCGTAGATGCCGGCGCTTTCGTCATAGAGATAGTTGGAGCGAATGATGGTTGTGTTGCGGCCGGTGTTGCCACCGCCGAGCCAACCTTTCTCCAGCACCGCGACATTGGTGATGCCGTGCTCTTTGGCAAGATAATAGGCCGTGCCCAACCCATGCCCTCCGGCGCCGACGATGATAACATCGTAACTCTTCTTCGGCTGTGGAGAAGACCATTGCTCCGGCCAGCCCTTGTGGCCACGCATGGCCTCGCGGGCGATGGCGAAGACGGAATATTTGCGCATGAACCTCCCCGCAAAACACATATCGCGCCAGTGCCGGGCGCATCGGACAACAGCCTAGCAGTAGCGAAATCCGACGCAATGTCTTGCGCTGATTGCGACGGGTTTTGCCGTTTTGCGTAAAGCCTCGCCGCCGTTTCCTTCGTCCGTTTTCGGGTGGCTGGCCCGGGTCACACCTGAGAGTTTCGCGCCACCCCGGCAATGCGGGTGAAGCGAAACGAAAGGAAACGAGATGACATCACTGAAAAACAAGGTCGCCATCGTGACCGGCGCCAGTGCCGGTATCGGACGGGCGACGGCCAGACTATTCTCCCAACACGGGGCCAAAATTGTCGCCACCGCCCGACGGCAGGCCGAACTGGACACGCTGATCGGCGAAATCGAGGCGGACGGAGGCGAGGCCATTGCTCTGGCCGGAGATGTCCGCAACGATGCCCACAACCTGGAACTCGTGGCGCTCGCCGAAAATCGATATGGCGGCCTCGACGTTGCCTTCAACAATGCCGGCACGGTTGGCCCAATGGTGCCGATCGATGCGCTCGAGAAAGAGGATTGGGACGAAGTGATCGAAACCAATCTGACCTCTGCCTTTTCGGCGGCCCGATACCAGGTGCCCGCGTTAAGGCGCCGCGGCGGCGGTTCCTTGATCTTCACATCGAGTTTCGTTGGACACGAAACCGCAGGCATGCCCGGCATGTCGGCCTATGCGGCAGGCAAGGCCGGGCTCGTCGGACTGGTAAAATCCCTGGCATCGGAACTCGGACAAGAGGCCATACGCGTCAATGCCCTTCTTCCAGGCGCCACCGACACCTCGATGGCCACATTCGAGAACGACGAACAGCGCGCATTCGTGGAGGGTATGCATGCCCTGAAACGCATTGCACGGCCCGAAGAAATTGCGCAAACCGTTCTGTTCCTCGCGTCGGACGCATCGAGCTTTACAACCGGAACCGCGATGCTGGCCGATGGTGGCGTTTCCATCAGCAAGGTCTGATGGACCCTATGGATGCTGGCGGAATCGCTGCGCCAGCATCCAACCATGGATCATGAAGAGAAGCGCGATATAGAACTCACGAACCTCCGACAGTTCATAACCGTCAACCATTTCGCTGCCTCCGAAAAGGAAAATCAGTTTCGTAACAGCATAAACAAGCGCAAGCGCGATGGCCGCGCGACGCAGCTCGGGCGATTGCAGCCGACGGACGATATCGATGCCGATCATCAGACCCAGGAAATACCAGACCTGATAGGGCACGATGTTCCAAGCTTCATACATCAGGGATGCGATGGGAAGCGCCAACAATGCGAAGACACGCGGTGGCAAATAGGGTTCCACCTGAGCGAAGAAACCGCTGGCTCCGCGCGGCCAGCACCATGGCAGTACCACAAAACAGAAGATGGCACTCGTATAGTAAACGGCTTCGAACTGGTAGGTGTAGAAATTGTGGATGTTGGTTTCGTTCTGAACATTCCTGCTGAAAAGTTCCGGCGTTGACCAACCGAGCCAGTGCTGTCCCCAGGACATCTCCTCCATCAGAATGAAAAACACGGCAGCCGCCATGCCACCTAGCACATAAGGCGGCGGAAACAGCCCCAGGAGTCGCGGTCCAGTTACAGTGCGTCCCCACCACGCGGCCATCGTCAATCCGACCATCGCCGCGATCAGCAGCGCTTCCGTCGCCATGCCAAGCGGCTGCATCTCACGCACATAATCGTTCAGCGAGGTCGGTATGAAGTGCACTGCGGCCGCGACGGCCAGGAGAAAAACCACAGCCGCACCGATGGCCCCCATTGCCTGATTGTGGTCCGAGATATCCGCCCCCGGTCTGCGGGACACCGGCTTCAAAGCGCCGAAAAGCAGCAACGCAGCCACGAAGGACAAAACGATACGCGCACGGCCGAACGGCGTGAAATCCGGGTCTTCCTTACGAAGCAATCCATAACCGTGAACAAGTTCACCATAGACGGCCGAGGCCGCGACAAGCCCGAAAGCGCCCGCACCAAGGCAAATACGCGGGAAATACGCGCTCCATTGTCCCCGTGCCTGTCCCAAGACTCCCAATCCCATCACCCCCTCCATCACGGCAAAGGCCTCTGTCTAGGGAGCATCTCTTTTTTACGCGTTAACGGCGCGGCCGATCGTCGAGCGGAATGAAGGAAATCCGAAAAAAGCGCTCGACAGACAACGTCGCTTCTGCTATGAGCCAGCGCTATTCGTGGCTTAATTCCGCCACGGAACCCTTTGCCCATGGGCAAAGGAAAATCGAATTCAGCGTTTAACATACCGAAGACCAACGTTCTGACAGGAAGCACACGTGCAGGTACTCGTCCGCGACAACAATGTTGATCAAGCGCTTCGCGCGCTTAAGAAAAAAATGCAGCGCGAAGGCATCTTCCGCGAGATGAAGATGCGTGGGCATTATGAGAAGCCGTCGGAGAAACGCGCACGCGAAAAGGCAGAAGCCGTTCGCCGCGCCCGCAAGCTGGCCCGCAAGCGCGCCCAGCGCGAAGGTCTGGTCGGCGGCCGCGCCGGCGCGCGCTGACAGCGCCCATCTTTCGACGATTTCTGTCTGTAACGAACGCGGTACGATCTTTAGGTCGTGCCGCGTTTTTGTATATCCGGTGACTTTACGCATGGGGACGGCAATGGCTTGGTTTGGCTCTCGCGTTATGGCATTAGAAGCTATGACTTTTTTCCTGACGTCCTCGCCCCGCTTCCCACGCAACGCCCTTGCCGGCCTCGCGCTCGCCGCGCTTCTTCCGCTGGCAGCCTGTCAGTCCGGCACAAACCCCGCAACGGATTTGAGCCGGGTCGACACCGCGCAGGGGTCGGCCGAGAACATCGGCTCGCTCAGCTCTGTCATTGAACGTACGCCCGATGAACCGGAAGCCTACAACATGCGTGGCGCGGCCTATGGCCGTGCGGGGCGCTATCAGGATGCCCTGAAAGACTTCGACAAGGCAATCTCGCTGAACCCGCGCTCACCCAATGCCTATGCCAACAGGGCCCTGATCCATCGTTATATGGGCAACGATCAGCAGGCGTTGGCCGATTACAATCAGGCTATTTCGCTCGATGCCAATTACGATACCGCCTATATTGGGCGCGCGGAGATCTATCGCCTGTCGGGCCGTTCCACGGATGCCCTGGCCGACCTGGAGCGCGCCATCCAGCTCGACACAACGGATCCGCGCGCTTATTACCGTCGCGGTCTTCTCTACCAGGGAACCGGTCAGCACCAGTTCGCCATAGAGGATTTTGCCAAGGCGATCTCGCTCTCCCCGGACGCGCCCTATGGCTATAACGGACGCGGTCTTTCCTATCTCGCGCAAGGCGATGACGAGAACGCATTCTCCGACTTCAACACCGCCATACGGTTGGACGACGACCTGGCCGAAAGCTGGGCCAACCAAGCACTGGTCTACGAGAAGCGGGGCGACAAAGCCAAGGCGTCCAAGTCCTATTCGCGCGCGCTTCAGCTCGATCCCGAATACATGCCAGCTCGCGACGGACTGGCTCGCACACGCATTTGATCGCCTCACTTTTAGAAAGATCCCGTTCAGGCTTCGACCTGTCGGACCGCTTGGCGTTCACGAAAGATCACGAGAATTAATCTGGAACCTTCCTCTCGGTGACGGGTTTTGAGCCCGGACCAAGAAAGGAGTTCCAGCGATGAAAAAAGCAATCATTCTCGCTTCCGTCCTGACGGCTGCAGCCGCCACACCGGCACTGTCCCAAGAACGTGTCGAAGTCGGCGTGTTGGACTGCGTCATCGAAGGCGGAGGCGGCGTTGTGATCGCCTCTTCCCAGGAGCTGGCATGCACCTTCGAGCCCTCCGACGGAAACCGCCCACCTGAAACCTATGTGGGTGTGGTGAACAAGTTCGGTCTCGACGTCGGGGTCAAGGACGCCACGCAGATGCAATGGCTGGTACTGGCGCCGACTGCAGACGCTTATGCACCGGGCGCCCTCGAAGGCGATTATGCCGGTGTCAGCGCGGAGGTCGCAGCCGGCTTCGGCGCGGGTGCCAATGTCCTCGTCACCCAGGACAGCGAAAGTCTGATGCTTCAGCCGGTGAGCCTGGAAAGCAAGACAGGCATCAACATCGCCCTCGGCGTAAGCGAATTCCAGCTACGTTCGACGGCTGCTGCCGAGTGAGCCTTCCCTGCCCCCACCCGGCAACAAAAAGCCCGGCTCAAGCCGGGCTTTTTTCGTTTATTCGTCCATCGCCTTGACAATGTCTTCCGTCATTTTCTTTGCGTCGCCCAGAAGCATCATCGTGCCATCCTTGTAGAACAGCGTGTTGTCGATGCCGGCATAGCCGGAGCCGAGCGAACGCTTGACGAAAAGACAAGTGCGCGCCTTGTCCACGTCGAGAATCGGCATGCCGTAAATCGGCGAGGATTTGTCGTCGCGCGCGGCCGGGTTGGTCACGTCGTTGGCGCCAATCACATAGGCAACGTCTGCCTGGGCGAACTCGGAGTTGATGTCTTCGAGCTCGAACACCTCGTCATAAGGCACCTGGGCTTCCGCCAGCAACACGTTCATGTGACCGGGCATGCGGCCTGCAACCGGGTGAATTGCGTACTTCACCTCGACGCCGGCTTCCTTCAGCTTGTCGGCCATTTCACGCAGCGCATGCTGCGCCTGGGCGACGGCCATACCATAGCCCGGCACGATGATGACCTTCTGCGCGTTGGCCATCAGGTAAGCGGCGTCGTCGGCCGAGCCCTGCTTGACCGTGCGGTCCATATCATCGTCGGCTGCGGCCGCCGTCTCGCCGCCGAATCCGCCGAGAATGACCGAGATGAACGAGCGGTTCATGCCCTTGCACATGATGTAGGACAGAATCGCACCCGAGGAGCCGACCAGCGCGCCGGTGATGATGAGCGCGAGGTTGCCCAGCGTGAAACCGATGCCGGCTGCTGCCCAGCCCGAATAGGAGTTGAGCATCGACACGACGACCGGCATGTCTGCACCGCCGATCGGAATGATGATGAGAACACCCAGCACCAGCGAGGCAATGACGATCAGCCAGAAAATCGACGTGCTCTGCGTGGTGACCAGAAGCACGATCAGCACGACCAGCGCAATGGCCAGGCCCGCATTCACCACATGGCGCATGGGCAGGAGGATCGGCTTGCCGGACATGCGGCCATCGAGCTTCAGGAAGGCGATGACGGAGCCGGTGAAGGTAATCGCGCCGATAGCAACGCCGAGCGACATCTCGACCAGCGCCTGCGCGTGGATCGCACCCAGCGTGCCGATGCCGAAACTTTCGGGCGCGTAGAGCGCTGCGGCGGCCACCATCACGGCGGCCAGACCGACCAGCGAGTGGAAGGCGGCCACGAGCTGTGGCATCGCGGTCATGGCGATGCGCTTGGCGATTACGGCACCGATGCCACCGCCAATGGCGAGGCCGAGCACGATCAGCACGAACCCGCCAAAGGAGGGCGTTGCGTAGAGCAGCGTGGTGCCGATGGCGATGGCCATGCCGACCATGCCGTAGACATTGCCCTGACGGCTGGTGGTGGGATGCGACAGGCCTCTCAGCGCGAGGATGAAGAGAATGCCGGAAACGAGGTAGAGGAAGGATGCAAGATTGGCGCTCACGTCACTTGTCCTTCTTCTTGTACATGGCCAGCATGCGGCTGGTCACGAGGAAGCCACCAAAAATGTTCACCGACGCCAGGATGAGCGCGATGAAGCCGAAGCCCGTGGCGAGCCCCGAAGCGGAGATGCCCACAGCGAGCAGCGCACCGACCACGATCACCGAGGAGATCGCGTTGGTGACGGACATCAGCGGCGTGTGCAGCGCCGGCGTCACCGACCAGACGACGTAGTAACCGACGAAAATCGCCAGCACGAAGATCGCGAAGCGGAAGACGAATGGGTCGATCGCTCCGCCGGATGCGCCATGCGCAAGCGCGCCGGCGGCATCGGCGACTTCAGCCGCCTGCATGCCTTCAATGGCGGCGCGAACGCTTGCCGCTGCGCTGTCGAGCTGGTCGAGCGCCTTTTCGAGTGCGGTTGGTTCCATCAGGTTTCTCCCCCCGATTTGATTGCGGAAGGCTTTTTGGCGGCGCTCGATGCGCCGGCCGACCTGGCCGCAGTTTTCTTCGTCGCCGTGCCCCCTGCAGCCTTGGCTGCGGGCTTGCGTGCCGGGGTCTTTCCGGTTGCGGCCTTGCGAGCCGATGCCTTGCGGACCGGCGCTTTCTTCGCGGCAGCGGGCTTTGCGGTGTCGACGAAATTGGGATGAACAACCTTGCCGTCATGGGTCAGCATGGTGGCTTTCACCAGCTCGTCTTCCATGTCGACGGCGAGCTGCTTCTTCTCCTTGTCAACCATGGTCTCGAGGAAGGTGTATAGGTTCTTCGCGTAGAGCAACGAGGCGGAAGCGGCCACGCGTCCCGGCACATTCAGATGACCGACGATCTTCACGCCATTGGCCGTGGTCACGATCTCACCTGCTTTCGCGCCTTCCACATTGCCACCACGCTCGACCGCCAGATCGACGATGATGGAGCCCGGCTTCATGGACTTGACCATGTCGGCACTGACAAGGCGCGGAGCCGGACGGCCCGGAATGAGCGCCGTGGTGATGACGATGTCCTGCTTGGCGATGTGATCGGCAACGAGTTCGGCCTGCGCCTTCTTCTCTTCGTCGGTCAGCTCGCGGGCATAGCCGCCTTCACCCGATGCGTCTTTCAACGCCTCGGTCATAATGAACTTCGCGCCCAGCGACTGCACCTGCTCGCCCGCAGCCGCGCGAACGTCGGTCGCGGTGACGACCGCGCCCAGACGGCGCGCCGTGGCGATGGCCTGAAGGCCTGCAACGCCTGCGCCCATGACGAAAACCTTGGCGGCCGGCACGGTGCCTGCCGCCGTCATCATCATCGGCAGCGCGCGATCATACTCGGCGGCCGCGTCGATCACGGCGCGATAGCCGGCCAGATTGGCCTGCGAGGACAGAACGTCCATCGACTGCGCCCGCGTTATGCGCGGCATGAATTCCATGGCGAAGGCCGTGACGCCCGCCGATGCCATGGCCGCCACGTCGGCTTCGTTGCCGTAGGGATCCATACTGGCGAGAACCAGCGCGCCCTTCTTGTAGGTCTTGACCTCGGCCGGCGTCGGGCGGCGCAATTTCAGGACGATATCGGCCTTCCCGGCATCGGATGCCTTGCCGATCTTCGCACCCGCTTTTTCAAATTCGTCATCGATAATACGCGATCGCCCGCCTGCGTTTTTCTCGACGACAACGTCGAAACCCAGGCCGGCAAGCCGTTTGACCGTTTCGGGAGAGACCGCGACTCGACTTTCCGTAACGTCAATTTCTTTAGGCACAAATATGCTTTGTCCCACCGTCATATCCTTTCGGTTGGACCGTCCTCCCGGTCACGGGGCTGCGCCGGCAACCCCGTCCCCCATGACAACCGGCTCTGCCTAGCGCAGCAGCCAGGCGCCGATCACCGAGATCAGAATGAAGAGAACGGTGCTGGAGAAAAAACCAGCGGAAGTGAAGAAACCAAACGCCATTGCCACCAGAACGGCGACAACCACCAAGCTTGAATATTTGATGACGGCCAGGAAGAGATCGTAGGTTTTCTCGTGCTCGGTGTAATCCATTTCTGCACCCGTTTCGGCCGGAGTGGCCGGCGTGTTCTCTGCCATCACAAAACCCCGTGGGAATAGAATTGGTCTTGGGAGATAGCGAAAAGATGGCTCAAGGGCAATGGGAGGATTGCCGCATGAACAATCGGATGCGGTTTCAATCGGTTTGGAAGAACCGTTTGCCAGAAATTGGTACGGTTTCAGAAAATACGTTGCCTTATCCGGGAGAACGCCCGTGCGATTTCCGATAAACGACAAAGACGCAGAGCAATGGATCAGGAAAGCCAGCGCTTGCGGCGCTTGTAATGCTTCACATTGCGGAAGGAGCGCCGCCCTTCCCCGCCGACGCCAAGATAGAATTCCTTCACGTCTTCATTCTCACGCAAGGCTTTCGCTTCGCCATCGAGCACCACGCGACCCGATTCCAGAATGTAACCGTACTTGGCGTAGCGCAGTGCCACATTGGTGTTCTGTTCCGCAAGCAGGAAGGAGACGTCCTGCTCTTCGTTGAGCTGCTTGACGATCTCGAAAATCTCCTCGACCAGTTGCGGCGCAAGCCCCATGGACGGCTCATCGAGCAGGATCATCTTGGGCCGCGACATCAAAGCCCGGCCGATCGCCGTCATCTGCTGTTCGCCACCGGACGTGTAGCCGGCCTGCGAGCTGCGGCGTTCTTTCAGGCGCGGGAAATAAGTGTAGACCAGATCGAGATCCTCGCGGATCGCTGCCTGCCCGTCGCGCCGGGTGAAGGCGCCGGTCAGGAGATTGTCCTCGACCGAGAGATGGCCGAAACAGTGCCGTCCCTCCATGACCTGAATGCAGCCGCGCCGCACGAGATCATTCGGCGAAAGGTTCTGCACTTCGCCACCACCGAACAAGATCGAGCCCTTGGTCACCTCGCCACGCTCGGCGTGAAGCAGATTGGAGATCGCCTTCAAAGTCGTGGTCTTGCCGGCGCCGTTAGCGCCCAAAATGGCCGTGATGCCGCCGCGCGGCACTGAAAGCGACACGCCTTTCAAAACCAGAATGACGTGATCGTAGATAACCTCGATATTGTTGACCTCGAGGATCTGCTCCACGGTATCCGCCGAAGGTGCCGGTGCTGTCGTCGTCATGCTTCACTGTCCCGATTTCGATGAAGCGCCGCACCCCGAACCAGAGGGAGCGGCGCTCTTCAGTGCCTACATCTCGCACTCTTCATTGATCGGCCAGGGCGCATTGGCCTCTGAATACTCCTTGGCCTTTTCGGTTTCGAGAGGCTCGATCTCCGCCCGATCGGGCGTCAACAGTTCCGATGCCTTGACGAACTTGGCACCGTCCCACTCGAGCATCCAGCCACCGCCATGGCCAGTATGATCGGAACAGGAGGTGCTAAACGGCACAAGCATGCCTTCCGCGCCAAGCTCTTTCAGGCGGGCTTCATCCAGCTTGATGTTCTCCAGCCCCCAGCGCAGTTGCTCAGGGCTCGGCGAACGCACATCGAACTCGTCCTGCGCGGCCTTGATGCCTTCGACGAGGATCACGGAGATCATCAGACCGCGCTGGTAGAACACGGAATCAAACTCGCCTTCGGACTGGTTGATCTGCGACTTGCCGGCATCGACCACGTATTGCTTGATATCGGCCATGAGCGGGGATTCGGAATTGGGCACGCTCCAGGAAATGGAGCGATAACCCTTGCCCTGCTCGCCCACCAGCTTCAGGTCGCCATCATGGCCCGACCACCAGACACCGACGAACTGGTCCATCGGGTATTTGGTTTTCACGGCTTCGGTGATGGCGCCGGCGTTCATCGCACCCCAGCCCCACATGACGACGAAATCGGGCCGCTCGCGGCGGATTTGCAGCCACTGCGCCGACTGGTTCTGCATCTCCGTCAGACCGACCGGGATCGGAACGAGTTCGAAACCGTGTTTCTCGGCCAGCACCTCAAGTAGGGGAAGCGGCTCCTTGCCGAACGGATGATCGAGATGCAGGAAGGCGATCTTCTTGTCTTTCAGACTGTCGAGATTGCCATCCGAAATGTTCTTCAGGATCATCGACGCGCCGTCCCAATAGGAAGACGGCGGGTTGTAGGCCCACTGGAACACCTTGCCGTCGGCCATGGGCGAGAAGCCGTAGCCCGGCGCCAGGATCGGTATTTTGTCGACATTCGATTTCGGCAGCACCTGTAGCGTGATGCCGGTGGACCAGGGCTGCGTGACCACGGCCCGCGCCTTGGTCTTCTCGTAGCACTCCACGCCCTTCTCGGTGTTGTAGCCGGTCTCGCACTCGTCATATTCGAGTTTGACCCCGTTCAACCCGCCATCCCGCTCGTTGAGCAGGGTGATGTAGTCGCGCTGACCGTTCATCAGTGGCGTGCCGGTGGCCGCGAAGGGACCGGTCCGGTAGGCCAGGTTCGGAATGTAGACGCTTTCGTCCTGCGCGATGGCAGGCCCGGTGAGGCCAACGCCCATCATGAGCGCCGACGACAGGATCGCAGTTTTGAGCATTCTCTTCATACTGTCTCCTCCACTTGTTCCGTTCTCCGAAAGGAAGGGGCGAACACTCCCCGTCTCACGCACCTTGCCCGCCTAGTGCGGGAAAGGCCACAGAATGAACTTTTCGCGGATCATCGCCCAGAACCGCGCCAGACCGTGCGGCTCGATGATGAGGAAAGCGATGATGAGCGCCCCGATAATCATGATGTTCAGATGCTCGACCATGGCGGAATCGACCGGGATGCCGAAAGCCTGCGGCACGCTGCCGATGATGACCGGCAGCGCAACGATGAGGATCGCGCCCAGAAAGTTTCCGAGGATCGAGCCAAGACCACCGATGATGGCGATGAACAGGACGCGGAACGAGAGCGGAATGTCGAACAGGTTCGCTTCCGCCGCACCGCGCCACATGAACACGAACAGCGCACCGGCAATGCCCACCACATAGGACGACACGAAGAAGGCCATGAGCTTGGTGTGCATCAGGTTGATGCCCACAAGCTCGGCGGCGATGTCCATGTCGCGCACGGCCTTCCACATGCGCCCGATGCGGCCGCGTGTGATGTTGATGGCAAAGACGGTGATGACGCAGACGACGCAAAGCACAAAGTAATACTGGGTCATGGCGGTCGCGCGTGGCCCCGCCACGGTGATGCCGAACATATCGATGTTGGGCACCTGGATCGCGCCGGAGGCGTTGTAATTGTAGAGCCACGCCCATTTCTGGAACAGCCAGACAAGAAAGAACTGCGCCGCCAGCGTGGCAATGGCGAGATAGAACCCCTTGATGCGCAGCGACGGCAGGCCGAACAACACGCCGATGGCGGCGGAGAAAAAGCCGGACATCGCAATGGCCACCACAATGTTCATCTCCGGAAAGATGGACACGAGCTTGTAGCAGGCATAGGCCCCCACGCCCATGAAAGCGCCGGTGCCGAGCGACAATTGCCCCGCATAGCCGGTGAGGATGTTGAGACCGAGTGCTGCCAGCGAATAGATGAGCACCGGGATCAAAAGCGCGCGAAACGTGAACTCGCTCGCCGTGACCGGGAACACGATGAAGGCGAAGACCAGTATGACGCCAAGCAGGATGGCATCCTGCCGCACCGGAAACAGCGCGTGATCGGCTTCATAGCTGCTCTTGAACTGGCCTGCTGTGCGATAAAACATGGATTACACCCGCTCGATGATTTTTTCGCCGAACAGCCCCTGCGGGCGGAAGAGAAGCACCAGAAGGGCCAGCATATAGGCAAACCAGGCTTCGGTGTTGCCGCCGAGCAGCGGCTGGCCCCAATAGATCTCGAAGAGCTTTTCCAGAATGCCGATGGCCAGCCCGCCGATGATCGCGCCCATGACGCTTTCCAGACCGCCGAGCATAAGCACCGGCAGCGCCTTGAAGGCGATCACCTCCAGCGCGAAGGACACGCCGGCCCGCGCACCCCAGACAATGCCCGTGGCAAGCGCGATGACACCGGCGATAAACCAGACGATGACCCAGATGGTGGACAGCGAAATGCCGACCGAAAGGGCAGCCTGATGGTCGTCGCCAAGCGCGCGGATGGCACGGCCGATCTTGGACTTGTTGAGAAAAACGAGAAGTGCTGCCACCAGCACCATGGCGCCGATCACCGCCGTCAGGTCTTTTTCCTCGATGGAGACGAAACCGCCAAAAGGTTCGAACACGATGCTGCCGGTGGGGATGAACAGCTGCTCGGTGATCATGACCTTGTTTTCGCCACCAAAAATCAGTTCGCCGAAGCCGATCAGGAACAGGGTGATGCCGATGGTGGCCATAAACAGGATGATGTCGGGCTGATTGACCAGCGGCCGCAGCACCACGCGCTCGATGGTCATGGCAAGAACCAGCATCACGGCCAGCGTGAGCGGTAGCGCAAGCAGGGCCGGCACGCCCTTTTCATAGAGGCCCACCAGCGTAAGCGCGGCGAACACCACCATAATGCCCTGCGCGAAGTTGAAGATGCGCGAGGATTTGTAGATCAGCACGAAGCCGAGCGCGATCAGCGCGTAGAGCACCCCGCCGACAAGCCCTTCCCAAAGCACCTGGAGCAGGAAATCAGGGGCGGCGGCCATATCGGCGAAGGGCTGCACCAGAACATCGTTCAAGAATTCCATGTGTTCCTCCCCTCGCCGCTCAATGCGGCACGCCCAGATAGGCGTCGATCACGTTCTGATTGTTCTTCACCTCGTCGGGCGAGCCGTCGGCGATCTTCTTGCCGTAATCGAGCACCACCACGCGGTCGGACAGGTCCATGACCACGCCCATATCGTGCTCGATCAGCGCAATCGTGGTGCCGCGCTGCTGGTTCACATCGATAATGAAGCGGCTCATGTCTTCCTTTTCTTCAAGGTTCATGCCCGCCATGGGCTCGTCGAGAAGAAGAAGCGTCGGCTCCATGGCAAGCGCGCGGCCAAGTTCGACGCGCTTTTGCAGGCCATAGGGCAGCTTGCCCACCGGGGTGCGGCGAATGTGCTGGATTTCCAGAAAGTCGATGATCTCCTCGACCTTCTCGCGGTGCTCGATTTCTTCGCGCAGCGCCGGGCCGTGCCAGAGCATCTGCCAACCGATGTTGCGCTTCATCCTGACCGAGCGACCGGCCATGATGTTGTCGAGCGTCGACATGCCCTTGAAGAGCGCGACATTCTGGAAGGTGCGGGCGATGCCCTGTCCCACTGCCTGATGCGGCTTCATGGAGCGGCGCTCGCGCCCGCGAAAGACGATGGTGCCTTCCTGCGGCGTGTAAAACCCGTTGATGACATTGAGCATCGAGGTCTTGCCGGCACCGTTGGGGCCGATGATGGCGCGGATTTCGCCCTTCAGCACATCGAGCGAAATGTCGGTGATCGCCTTCACGCCGCCAAAGGAAAGCGAGACGTTTTTTACGTCGAGAAGCACCCCGCCCCTGGCGATGCCATCGTCCGGCGCGGTGAGCTCACTGGGATCGGGACGCGGGTTCATTCGGCAGCCTCCCGGACGTTTTCGGCCGGAACCGCGTGGATCTCCGCATCGACGATCTGAACCGTGGCGCGGATGATGCCCTTGCGGCCGTCCTCATAGGTGACTTGCGTTTCCACGAACTTCTCCGACGAGCCATCGTAAAGCGCCTCGATCAGTTCGCCATAGCGCTCGGCGATGAACTTGCGGCGCACTTTCTGGGTGCGGGTCAGTTCGCCATCGTCGGCGTCCAGTTCCTTGTGCAGAACGAGGAAGCGCCTGATCTGGGAGGCCGCCATCAGCGGCTCGCGGGCGAGCCTGCGATTGGCCTCGTTCACATGGGCTGCGATGGTCTCGTAGACGCGCGGATGCCCGGCCAGTTCCTGATAGGACGCATAGGCGATGTTGTTGCGCTCAGCCCAGTTGCCGACCGCCTGCAAATCGATGTTGATGAAGGCCGCGCAGAACTCGCGCCCATGGCCGAACGCCACCGCCTCCTGAATGTCGGGGAAGAATTTCAGCGTGTTCTCGATGTATTTCGGCGCAAACAGCGCGCCATCGGAGAGCTTGCCGACATCCTTGGCACGGTCGATGATCTTGAGCTGGCCGTCCGTGTCGAAGAACCCGGCATCACCCGTATGCACCCAGCCATCCTCGGTCTTGGTTTCGCGGGTGGCCTCGTCGTTTTTATAGTAGCCGACGAAAACGCCAGGCGAACGGTACATAACCTCGCCGCTCTCGGCGATGCGGATTTCCACCTCCGGCGATGGCAGGCCCACCGTGTCGGGACGGATTTTCCCATCCTCCTGCGCGGTGATGTAGACCGTGGCTTCCGTCTGGCCGTAGAGCTGTTTCAGGTTCAGCCCCAGCGAGCGGTAGAAGGAGAAAAGCTCCGGCCCGATGGCCTCGCCCGCCGTATAGCCGACCCGCATGTTCGAAAAGCCCATGCGGTTTTTCAGCGGGCCATAGACCATAAACTCTCCGAGCCCGTATTGCAGCCGGTCGAGAAGCCCCACCTGCTCGCCGTTCAGAATGCGCTCGCCCACCTTTGCGGCATGGGCGAGGAAATAGTCGAACATCGCCTTCTTGAGCTTTCCGGCATCCTCCATGCGTACCATGATCGAGGTCAGCATGGCCTCGAAGACGCGCGGCGGCGCGAAAAAATAGGTCGGCGCGATCTCGCGGCGGTCCTCGTTCACCGTTTCGGGGCTTTCGGGACACGCGACGCAGAAGCCCGCCGTGTAGGACTGAGCGTAGGAGAACAGGTGATCGCCCACCCATGCCAGGGGCAGATAGGCTATGATCGTCTCGTTTTCGGTCAGATTGTCGAAGGCGTTGCCGTTGATGGCGGAGCGCACGAAATTGTCGTTCGACAGCATCACGCCCTTGGGGCGGCCCGTGGTGCCGGATGTGTAGAGCATGACCGAAAGGTCGGCGCCGCGCCCCTTTTCGATCTCGGCCAGCCAGTTGGCATTGGCTTCCGGTTCCTCGGCGAAACGGCGCAGGCCCGTATCGCGCACGCCGTCATAGGCATGAAGATGGGTGTGGTCGTAATCCCTCAGACCGCGCTCCTCGTCATAGACGATCTCGGTCAGGAGCGGCACCTCTTCCGAGATGGAGAGCACCTTGTCGACCTGCTCCTGATCCTCCACCACGGCGAAGGTGACCTCGGCATGGTTGAGCACATACGCCATCTCTTCGGCGACGGAATCCGCATAGACCGGCACCGGAACGGCGCCCAGAGACTGGGCGGCGGCAAAGGTCCAGTAGAGCCTTGGTCGGTTGGAACCGATAACGGCGATCTTGTCGCCGCGCTTCAGGCCAATCGACTGGAGGCCCAGCGCAAAAGCCCGCACTTCTTCGAGCTGCTCCGCCCAGGTCCAGCTCTGCCAGATGCCGTAATCCTTGAAACGCATGGCTGGGCGATCGCCAAACCGGTCGGCGTTCAAGAGCAGATATTTGGCGAACGTATCCTTCGACGCGTCGGTGTGCGCCAAGTCGCTACCTCCCACTGTCAGCGGTAGACCCGCCGTTGTTCCGGTTCCTCCCCGAACCGGACCTGTTGATTGAATCGAGGGTTCCACGAAACCCGCGACCATTCAACACGCCCCTTGACAGACACAGGGCCAAGTTGTCTTTATACTAACGGATTTATGTGCGCGGATGCGAGTATTCGGAAAGCATCAAGCGCGTGTTCCGACTAAAGTCTAAGCGACAGTCGAGATCGAAAAACCGCCGGGCGATCATGAATCGTAGCGGCTCAACGCGCTTGCATCGACGACAGTGATACGTCCGTGCTCCGCTTTCAAAAGCCCTTCGTCTTCCAGCGCGCGCAAGGCGCGGTTGACCACCTGACGCGAAACGCCGGCAAGAAGGCCGAGTTCTTCCTGACTGATCTCGATCGTGGTTCCCGCACGCGGATAGAGCGTGCGATTGAAGAACCAGGACAAATTGCGCGCGACACGCGCGGTGGGGCCGAGGATGCGATCATATTCTATGGTGGCGATGAACTGCCCCATCCGTTCGTTGAGCTGACGAACGAGAAAACGGTTGAATCCGGTGCTGTTCTCGAAGAGCCACAGAAAGCTGCTGCGCGACAGCATTGCCAGGCGGGTGTCGCGAATCGCCACCACATCGTACTGGCGCCGCTCACCCTTGAGCACCGATCCCTCGCCGAACCAGCCGCCATCCGTTACGCCGGCAAACGTCATCGCCTTGCCCGCCGCCGAGATGGCGCTGATCTTGATGAGGCCATCGGTAACGCCGGTCCAGTGATCGAGCCGATCACCACGGTGACAGATATAACTTCCCTTCGAGAACGACCGCTCACTCAAGCCGCGCCGTGCCCGCTCAAGCTCGTCATCCGTGAGCTCGGCAGCCCAAATGGCGTCCAAGGCGATGTCCCGTTTCGTACTCATGTCTTTTCGATAGCCCGACTGCCGGCCAGCGACAAGCTGCGATCCCGCGAAGACCGGTGTCAGGCGGCGTGGCGCAAATACTTGGCCGTCGGCAGTACGGTCAAGGGCGCTGTATGCCCCGCGTCCGTGCGCTCGAACAACAGTTTCTGCTCCGATCTCGTCGACAGGAAGAACGGAAACCGCTCAACGATGGGACCGAATTCCTTGGAACAAACTCCACCAAACAGCATCAACGGGATGCTGATCGGCGGATAGGAACGTTCGGGACTCATCTGGCGCGCTCCGAAAATCCGGCGGTAGAAAGCGGTGTGCTCCTCGCGGATCAGGCATGCGCAATAAGTCGAGCGAAAATACTCATAGGCGGCGATGACCAGACGCAGCGAAACATAGGGCAGCGCCCGGTATTCACGCGCAATGTCGGGATCCGCGGCCAACATGCTCGGATTGATGCAGGTATCACCCTGCTCGATGAGCGGCGACATGATATCGCCGAAACCTTTCGTCACCGGGCCGAGCGGGTTCTCTTTGTCAATCTGATGAAGGCGCACGGTACTGACAAGGCGCTTATCTATATAGACAGCGAAGTTGTAACTGTTGGGCAGGTCATCGAGATCGTCCTTGACGATCTGTCGACCGGTCTTCGGCACAAAGCCGTGTGCCCGATATGATCGGTAACGCAGATGAAAAATCTCTTCGCGATCTTCGCCGCTTTCGCACCGGCGATATTCGGTGCGCTCCAGAAGCGCCATCACGCCATCGATGAAGCTCGAGGATTTTTTCGCCGGTTCGCGAACAAAACGTTCTGCTCCCGGGTTCAGGCCGACCAGGCCGGTACTCGTGACCATTGCCGCATGCCCCACGTCGACTTCTACCACCTCTCTTACGTTACAAGCGTAATCACCTAACCGGCGATGTAAAGCTGAAAGCCGTATGAAATTAATTTAGGCTTTGTTAACCTTAACAGAAAGTTTCGGAATAATGGGATTGCATGTAAAGAATGCGGGAAAAGTCAAATAGATGCGCGGGTTTTTGTGGTTGCGTGTTCAGGCGTGAAAGGCCGTTTCATTTCAGCCATGGTCTCTATGCCGGATGCCGTTAAAGCCGGACCGAACAGAAAACCTTGAAGTAAATCGGGCTTCACCGAGCTTTCGAGAAGTTTCAACTGATCGAATCGCTCCACACCTTCCACGGTGACCGAAAGCCCCAACTTGCGTGAGAGATCCACGACCCCCTGCAGGAGATGAAGCGACCGCTCTCCTTCTTTCAAGTTGGCGACGAAGCTCCCGTCGATCTTTATCTTGTCGAGGGGCAGTGTGTGGAGATAGCTGAGTGAGGAATACCCGGTTCCGAAGTCGTCGAGTGCGACGCGAACACCGAGCTTCTTCAGCGTATTGATGTATCGCACGGTCGCCTCTGTGTCGTTCAGGAGCGCCGTTTCCGTAACCTCAATCTCAAGCCTGTCGGGCACAAGCCCCGCCCCTTCCAGAGCACGCTCCACCTTGCCAATAACCTCGCTGGACCGGAAATCTTTCGCCGAAAGATTGACCGAAACGCCCACATGCTCCGGCCATTTCGCACATTCCTTGCACGCGGCTTCGAGAACGATGGAGCTGATTTCGGAAATCAGGCCCATCTCTTCCGCCAATGGGATGAAGACCGCCGGCGAAACGAGACCGAGCTCCGGGTGATCCCAGCGGCACAAAGCTTCGCAACTTGCCACCCGCATGGTGGATGCATCGACAATCGGCTGATAGACGACACGGAGATTGCGCGCTTCGATGGCGCTGCGCAAATCCGCTTTCATCACCTGCCGGTTGCGGAACGCGACATCCATTTCCGTTTCGAACAAACTCCAGGCATTCTTGCCCAGTTCCTTGGCCTTATAGAGTGCCAGATCCGCCTTAACGATCATCGCATCGACGTCGCTGGAGCGCACCGGAACCACAACGGCGCCGCCGCTTGCCTGAATACGCATGGCGTGACCGGCCACATCGACTTCTCCGGAGAGCGATGAGAAGATTTCTTCGAACTGCCGGGAAAATTCGCCCTCGTCCGCGACCTGGTTGAAGTAAATCATGAATTCGTCGCCGCCGAAGCGACTGATACGAACATTCGGACTCTCGAAGACTGAGAGGCGTTCGGCCACGGCATAGATCAGTCCGTCACCGACCGGATGGCCGAGGGTGTCGTTTACGGTCTTGAAATCGTCGAGATCGAGAACGGCGAGGCCGCAAAGCCTGTCCTGGTTCCCCGCAGCCATCGCCTCCGTGACCTTCTCGTGAAAATAGGCCCGGTTGGGCAGGCTTGTCAGGCTGTCATAACGCGCCATGAAGCGGATCTTTTCTTCTGCCTCTATACGGCTCGTTACCTCCTCGAAGGTCAGAACGCCCACCTCGTCATGTCCCTCGCGAGCCGCGAACTCGAAGTGGCGGCCATTGGTCATGCGAAGCAGGACTTTGCGATTGCGCCCTTCGCGCAAAGCACGCGAGAGCTGCTCTTCGGCATAGGCATAATCGCGTTCCGACAACAGACCGCTCGCCACGCCCCGCATCAAAAGGGACTTCAACGTGCGCCCCAGCATCTGTTCCGGCGACTTGAAACCGAGCATTTCCGCCGCCTGGGTGTTGCCGACGACCACACGCTCCTCATTGTTCAGCATGAGCAGCCCGTGGTGCATCGTGTTCAAAGCCCTGTCAAAGCGCTGCGCCAACCGTGTGGAGCGCTTCTCCTCGCTAATGGCCGTGAAGAGAACGGTGCGGACAAGGTCGGCCATTTTTGTCACGACCAGCATGAATGGCGCGATGAAAAGGCCGAGCACGAAATGATAGAAATCGCCCTTCAGCATCAATCCGAGCGCCATCGGAAACACGATGGTCAGCGTCAGGATCGACACCATTTTATGCGAGCCGTAGTTACGCCCGGCAATGGTTATCGTGCCGCTGAGGATTGCAGATACAGCAGCGAGTTCGCTGAAATTGTCATCCGCCCAAACGATGGAAAAGAAGCCGAACGCTCCAACGACCAGCCCGTGGACGCTGCCCCACCAGAGATATCGGGATTCCCAGGCAAGTGCTGATGGATAGTCGGATATCAGGGCATGATCGACGCGCGTAATCTTGAAATACCGCCAGACCCCGACGATGAACATCGCCGGCCCGAAAACGAGATGCGCCACCTGACCGGTCTTATAGTATAGAAGCAGTGCGATCAGGCCATAGCAAGCTGCGCCAACGGGGAGCACGCCGACGTCTTGAAATAACGAACGGATGTACCCGACATAGACGTCTTCCGGAATGCTATTTTTGCTGTTTTTCACTGCATGAGCCCGATTGACGGGCGAAGATATGCCATAACAGCATTAAGAAAGGTTTATTATGGTTTTCTCACCCTCGGCCGAAGGAAAGCCGGCTATTCTGCGGCTTTCAGGACTGGATCCTCTTCGCCACCGTCTTCAAGACGGCGGATAAGCCTGGCCCGCTCCTGCGCTGCCTTCTCGGCGCTGGCTTCCTTGATATGGCCGTAACCGCGAATGAGGGCGGGGACGGAGGCCAACGCCGTTGCCGCGTTCATTCGTTCAGGAGAAAGCATCGCCTCGATACGCTCCAGATCGCCCTCATAATCGGCAAGCAAACGCCGCTCCATCCGACGCTCTTCGGTGCGACCGAAGACATCGAAAACCGTGCCACGCAGGCCACGCAGGCGGGCGAGGATCCGGAAAGCCGGCATCATCCACGGACCAAAGCTCGATTTCCTGGGGTGCCCGGCAGCGTCGCGGCGGCCGAGAACCGGCGGAGCGAGATGAAACTCCAGACGGTCGTAGCTCTCGAACTCGGCGGAGAGCTGACGCTTGAAGGTTCCGTCCGTGTAAAGCCGGGCCACCTCGTATTCATCCTTGATGGCCATAAGCTTGAACAGGTTGCGGGCAGCGGCTTCCGTCACCGCTGTGGAACCGGGCGTCGTTTCTTCCTCGGCGGCACGCAGCCGGGCGATGCGCGCGCTATAGCGCTCCGCATACGCCTTGTTCTGATAGTCGGCTAGAAAAGCCGCACGTCGAGCGATCACATCGTCCAATGTTTGCGACATGGGCTGACGGACATCGCCATTGGATGACGTCGCAACGAGACGGCGCACGTAATCGGGATCGTGTGCCGCCCGGCGCCCCCAGCGAAACGCCGAAACATTCATGGGAACCGCCTGGCCGTTAAGCTCGATCGCCTTTTCGACGGCTTCCGCCGAAACCGGAAGTCCGCCAAACTGATAAGCCATGCCCAGCATGAACATGTTGGCGGCGATGGCGTCGCCCAGCAGCGCGGTTGCCGTCTCGGTCGCCTCGATGGTCACAGTGTTGTCGGGGCCGGCCCGGGTCTTGATCGCCTGGATCAGCCGCCGGGTCGGCAGGGTCA
>NZ_CAJXGF010000072.1 GCF_913053745.1 uncultured Nitratireductor sp. | reverse complement strand
AAGATCGCCGAGGCCGATTACGGCGCGCTGGGCGACACGTCGACGCTCGCCGATCCCGCCGTGGTCGACGACCTGGTCGAGAACCGCCAGAACAAGAAGGGCTGACGCAACCGCGCGGGAACCGAAATGCCGCGTGCGTTTGAGCGACGCTTTGGCACCCCCTTGCAAGAACGGTCGATCGCCTCCACATTGGGGTTGTCGTCAACGAACTGAAAGGGGGTGATCCAATGTCGAGTGATTTCCGTTCAAACGTGGTCTCGATGGATTGCCTTCGCGGGGAGCAGTCTTCCCGCTGAAGCGCATGAAACGCGGATGGCCTGCATTGGCAGACCAACCATGACCGCGTGCGAATTCGAAAACACGGGGCCGTTCCTTCGGGAACGGCCTTTTGTTTTGGGAGCTGGTTCAGCATAAACCGGTCTCTTCGAAGCAACCGGCCAACCGCGTCGGCAATCGGTTCCGGCGTGAATCAGAAATCCGTGGCGATGCCCTTCACTTCCCAGTCGCCATAACGCGCCGGGTCATGGCCGCCCCGCCCGCCAAGCTCCTTTGGCGCTTTCGCAGCTTGAGCCTCGTAAGCCTCCCGGCGCGCCTCGGCCTCGGCCAGAGCGCGTTTGGCTGCCGGCGAGAGAGCCCTTGCCGACGCATCTTCTTTTCTGTCCGTCTCGTCTTTCACCGCAACTTCCTCTCGAAAACGGGATTATTGAATACACGACGCACGTTCCCCATCATATAAACGATTGGCGACGCGGTCGAAAATGCCTCGCATTGCCTGATTCTGGAGCTTGAGACGACCATGAACACGATACGCACCGCGATGCTCCTGGCCTTGATGACCGCCCTTTTCATGGGCGTGGGCTATCTGATCGGGGGCGCTGGCGGCATGATGATCGCTTTCCTGATCGCCGCCGGTATGAATCTGTTCAGCTACTGGAACGCCGACAAAATGGTGCTCAGAATGCATCATGCCGTCGAAGTCGATGAGCGCAACGCGCCCGAATATTACGGCATAGTCCGTGATCTCGCGGCCCGCGCCGAACTGCCCATGCCGCGCGTCTACCTTATACGGAATGATCAGCCCAACGCCTTCGCCACCGGCCGCAACCCGCAAAATGCGGCGGTCGCGGCCACCACCGGCCTGCTGGACCGGTTGAGCTACGAGGAGGTGGCTGGCGTGATGGCGCACGAACTTGCACACGTGCAGCACCGCGACACGCTGACCATGACGATCACGGCGACGCTGGCGGGCGCGATATCCATGCTCGGCAATTTCGCCTTCTTCTTCGGCGGCAATCGCAACAACAATCCGCTCGGCTTCGTCGGCATTCTGGTTGCGATGATCGTCGCCCCGTTGGCCGCCATGATGGTGCAGATGGCCATCAGCCGCACACGCGAATACTCGGCCGATCGGCGCGGCGCCGAAATCTGCGGCAATCCACTTTGGCTCGCCTCCGCGCTTGACAAGATCGCGCGCCGGGCAAAGGAGGTGGTCAACCAGGATGCCGAGCGCAATCCCGCGACCGCGCACATGTTCATCATCAATCCGCTGTCGGGCGAACGCATGGATAACCTGTTTTCCACCCACCCCGACACGAACAACCGTATCGCGGCCCTTCAGGCCATGGCCGGAGAGATGCGCGCGGCGCCTGCGCAGCCAGCGGCGCCGCAAGACGACCCCGTTCCGGAAGATGGCACGAACCACGGCCCATGGGGTGCGCGTCCCGACAAATCCTCGAGCCGACACCCTGAAAAGCCTGAGCCCGGGACGTCCGGACAACGCTGGGGCCGGGATGCCGACGGGTCGAAAGGCCCGTGGTCGTGAACCGCCCGACGGCGCGCCGCTCGTCCCGCGGGAAACCGCCCAAAAAGAATCAACCCATCAGCAGCACACAATCCGAAAAGCCGGGGCTCGAAACGCGCCGCGTGGCGACAAAGCTGCTCGCCGCCGTTGTGGATGCAAGCGCCTCGCTCGACGGTCTCACCGACCCGGCTCACGGTCAGCCGAATTTCCGCGCGCTCGATGCACGCGACCGGTCGCTGGTGCGCGCCATCCTCATGAGCGCGCTGCGGCATCGCAGCACCGTCGAGGCCCTGCTCGCGCGCCGCCTGGAGCGGCCCTTGCCGGCCAATGCCCGCGCGCTCTCGCACGCGCTGCACGTGGCTGCGGCACAGATCCTGTTTCTCGACGTCCCCGACAGCGCCGCCGTCGACCTCGCCGTTACCCAGGCCAAGAGCGATCCGCGCCTCGCACGCTTTGCCGGCCTCGTCAACGGCGTGCTGCGCAACCTGATCCGCGTGAAGGCACGCGCGCTTCCAGCCGCCCTCGCTCAAACGCGCGAAGCGGCCGACTGGTTCGCCGAACGTCTGGAAACGGCCTATGGCGTAGAAAAAGCCGCCACCATTCTCGCCATGCATCGCCTTGAACCGCCGGTGGACTTCACCGTGAAGGAAGACCCGCAGCGCTGGGCCGAAGCTCTGGGCGGCATCGTTTTACCCACGGGTACGGTGCGGATCGCCCGGCTCGAGGCCGGTGTCGACACGCTTCCGGGCTTCGAGGAGGGCGAATGGTGGGTACAGGACACCGCTGCCAGCCTGCCCGCGAAGCTGCTCGGCGACATCGCCGGCGCACGCGTGGCGGATCTCTGCGCCGCCCCCGGTGGCAAGACGGCACAACTCATCCACGCCGGCGCAAACGTCACCGCCGTCGATTTGTCGAAGAGCCGTTTGAAACGGCTTGCAGAGAATCTCAAGCGACTTCGCCTCGACGCGCAGATCGTCGAATCCGACATCCGCAAATTCCAACCGGACATTCCCTTCGATGCAGTCCTCATCGACGCGCCCTGTTCGTCCACCGGAACGGTGCGCCGCCATCCCGACGTGCCATGGACCAAGTCGCGCGCGGACATCGAGAAACTTGCCGCCCTGCAACGGGCGCTGCTCGATCACGCGGTCACGCTCGTCAAGCCCGGCGGACGGGTCGTTTTTTCCAACTGCTCCCTCGACCCAGCCGAAGGCGAGGCGATGCTCGAGACCTTCCTGGCCGAAACGCCCGAGGTGTCGCTCGATCCCGTTCGATCCGACGAGTTGCCCGGTATCGCCGCGTTCGTTACGCCGGAGGGGTTCATGCGCACCACGCCCGCCGACAGCCTCGCCGAAGCGCCGCTGGCGCAAGGGCTCGACGGTTTTTTTGCCGCGCGGCTCGTTCGCCGGCGTTAGGCAGGACCTGCCATCTGTGCGTGCTGGAATATTTCAACTTCGCACAAATCCTTGAATCATTTAGACTCTCGCCTGATTTGGGGCGATGGAAAGAGAAGTCGGTCGTTGGATCAAGCACGGGGACATTCCCCCCACGAGCTGTGGGGCCTTGTTGCGCGGCAAGCGTGGGCGCGCCTGCGGCGACGCTTGCGCGCGGGGCCGTCCTATCGCTGGCGTTATTCCGGACGCACACCCGAACGCGTGCTGATCGCCCCACCGGACCTGCGCATCGCCGACCCACAGGTGGCGCGGGACATCTATCACGGGCAGTTTTTACTGGCCGGTCAACTTGTCGAGACGCGCGGCCAGTCACCGTTTCGCATTCCCGTGAGCGATCGCTCCTGGCAGGACGCGCTGCACAGCTTCCGCTGGCTGCGCCACATGCGCGCGGCCCAGAGCGATCTCGCATCGGCCAACGCCCGCGCGCTGGTTGAAGAATGGATCGCGCTATACGGCAAGCGCGTTTCCGGTCTGCCATGGGAGCCCGGCACCACTGCCAGGCGGCTCATCGCCTGGCTTCAACATTCCTCGGTCGTGCTGCAGGGGGCGGAGCTGCCCTTTTACCGCCAGTTCCTAAAAATGCTCGCCGTTCAGATGCGCTATTTGCGCACCAATGCCCGCGAAATGCCCGATGGCGAGGACAGGCTGCGTGCCCGGATCGCGCTGGCGTTCTGTGCCCTGTCGCTGCCAGCGCCGGCCACTGCGGTCAAGGCAGCCAGCCGCAATCTCGCACAGGAACTGGAGCGGCAGATTCTCGCCGATGGCGGCCACGTCTCCCGCAATCCGCGTACCATCATGGAACTCCTGGCGGATCTACTGCCCCTCCGGCAGACCTATACCAACCAGGCCGAGCAGCCCCCGCAAGCATTGATCGACGCCGTCGAGCGCATGCTGCCGGCACTGCGTTTCTTCCGCCACCGCGACGGTTCCATCGCCCGCTTCAACGGCATGGGCATCACCCAGCACGACAGCGTCGCCGCGATCCTGCGCTACGACGACACAGGCGGTGCACCGCTCCTGCACGCGCCGCATTCGGGCTACGAGCGTTTGGCGCTCGGCGCAACGACGGTGATCGCCGACACGGCCCCGCCGCCATCGCCGGATCTGTCCCACTTCGCCCATGCGGGCTGCCTGTCCTTCGAAATGTCGTCGGGCCGGCATCAGTTCGTGGTCAACAGCGGCATCGACAATTACGGCGACGACAGCTATCGCCCGCTCGCCCGCACCACGGCGGCCCATTCGACGATAACGCTGAACGACACATCGCAGGCGCGCTTCAGTCTCTCCTCGCAATGGAGCGAACTGATCGGCACGCCGCTTATCGGCGGCCCCCGCAAGGTCGAATGCCATCGCGACGACGGCAACGGTATCCATCGCTTCATTGCCAGCCACAACGGCTACGTCTCACGCTTCGGCCTGGTTCACGAACGCGCCCTTTCTCTTTCGCAAGACGGCGCGTGTCTGGAGGGCGTCGACCGGATCTGCCGACCGGACGGCTCTCCCTCGACCGCGGTCGGCGACGATGCCGTGGCGGTACGCTTTCATATCCACCCCGATATCGACATTTACCGCGATCCCGAAGGCCGTCACATCCTGGCTGGCGAAGCCACCGATACCTGGCTCTTAACTGTCGAGGACATCGTCCCCGTGGTGGAAGAATCGATCTTCTTCGCCGGTCTCGGCGGTCCCCGCAAGAGCCGGCAGATCGTACTTTACACCACGGCTTCCGAAAATCCGGAGATCCGCTGGCAGTTGCGCAAGACGCACGCCATCAACGGCAACGGAGCCTGACTTTAAAGGCCCGCAAACGCCGCGATCTCATCAACGATGGCTTGATGAACCGCCGCCCGGTCGGTCCCTTCGGGATCGTCGCACACCGGATCGTCCTTCTCCTCCGCCAGCATCGCTGCTCCCTCCGGCTTGCACGCCGCCAGAAAGGTGAAGTGATGCGCCGGGGCGATGGTCTTCAGCACCGCCGAGGGCAGCTTCCCGGCAAGATTACTCCCTTCCAGTCCCACATCCGCAGCCTTGAACAGACGGGTCTCACCCAGATTGATGAGCAAGACCGGCATCTCCATCCCGGCGATACTGTCCGGCGTAGCCGCATAGGTCATGCCCGGATCGATGGCGATGGCCCGCCCGATGCGGGCATCGCGCGTATCCGCACCAAAGCCCTGCGGCAGCGCATCCAGATCGACCCCACCCTTGGCAAGGAACACGCAATCAGCCCCGGCATCGCCCATCCGCCTGCAATAGTCGGCATAAGCGTTGCGGTCGAAACGCAACCCAGCCAGATTCAGTGCTGTCGCCCCGCCCAGCGAAAAGCCCAGCGATGCGATACGCGACCGGTCCACACTCCCGGAAAAGGCAGGTTCGTCGAGCAGCGTATCGAGCGCGGCCGTCAGATCTGCTGCCCGCTCATCGAGCAGCACCGAGCGGCGAGGAGAGGAATCACCCGACGTGCTGCCGGGGTGATTGACCGCCAACACCATCGCTCCGCGCAGGGCAAGCGCGGAGGAAAGCCAGGAGATGGCGTCCATATTGCCGCCCGAACCATGAGACAGCACGAAGAGCGGAAAGCGCCCCTCAGCCACCGCCGCGCCAACATAGGCGGAGGCGCCCTGAAACACGGCGTTGTCACCCACCAGCCCGCGATAGGTCGGCGTACCTGCAGGATACCACAGCGAAGCCGCCAAAACCGACGGGCGGTGATCCGCTTTTACGGTCAGTCGGTCATAGCCGGCATGCGGTTCGGCCATGGCAGCGCCCGTCAGGCCCGTGCCGATGAGAAGCGCGGAAAACAGTTTTTTCATATTCGTCATCCTTCCATCTGGATGACGCCAATCTGCGCGGCCAGTGCATACCGTGCGTCCTAAAATCGGTTTCAGGTCGCGTAAGACCGGATTTCGCACCATGGACTTCGGCGGATGTTGCCACCGGCTGGTGGCGATGCCACAACCCGAACCCTTGCAGGAAACAAGCAGGCACCGCCAATGCTGGTTCTTCCCATTCCAATGATCGTCGCGCTCGTTCTCGGCGCAATCCTCATCCGAATCGCCATATCCGGAGAACGACCGGCACTTCTCATTGCCCTGCTTGCCGCCTGTGCTGGGCAAAGCCTCATCGTCTCACTGCGCCAGCATTATGGTATCGACGCGCTTCTGCCCCTTCAGCCCATCACAGCCACTTTCACACCGCCACTCACCTGGCTCGCTTTCCAGACAGCATCCTTCCGCCCGCTCTCACTGCCACGCGATCTGGCGCACCTCGCCGCTCCGGCTTTTGCCGCATTCTGCGTCGTCTTCGCACCCGAAACGCTGGACACGGTGGTGCCGGCAGTCTTCATTCTCTACGGGGTCGCGATTCTGGTGAAGCTTCGCCGCAGCCGCAGCGACCTGCCTCTGGCGAGGTTGGAGGCCGGCCGCCTGCCGGCCCGTCTCTGGGGCGGCATCGGACTCGCGCTCATCCTTTCGGCCATCAGCGACACGCTCATTGCGCTTGCCTTCATGACAGGCCGGGCATGGCTGCCGCCGCTCATCGTCAGCGTCTTCTCGTCAGCCGCACTGCTCGCCATCGGGCTCCTGAGCGTCTCGCCCAATGCCATGGGCGAGGTGGAACCGGAAACCCCGGCGCGCGACCCGCACCCCAGCGAAGAACACGCCCACCTCGTCCAGCGGCTCGACACACTGCTTCAGGCCGAAACGCTCTTTCTCGATCCCACCCTCACGCTTGCCCGGCTCGCCCGACGGCTGCATGTGCCAGTCAAGCAGCTCTCTTCAGCCATCAATCTGGTAAGCGGTGAAAACGTCTCGCGCCACATCAACGCATACCGTATCCGCCACGCATGCAGCGCGCTTGAGGATGGCGCGAACGTCACCGACGCCATGCTCTCAAGCGGGTTCAATACCAAGTCGAATTTCAACCGCGAGTTCCTCCGCGTCACCGGAAAAACACCGCGCGAGTGGAAAACCGCAGATCACAGATGACCGCGCAGCACCGATCCGATCGCGAACAGGGCAAACGCCAATAAGATGACGCCGGAGATGCGCGACACCCAGAGCGAAAGACCTTCCGGCAGCCCTTTGCACACCAGTGCCACCCCACCACTCAGGATGAACCACCACAGAAGCGAGCCGAGAAACACACCGGTCACCACCACCAGTGCATCGGCTGGACGCGGAGAACCGGCCAGTCCAAGGCCGGCGAACATTGCCGCGAAGGTCAGAATGGTCATCGGGTTGGCGATCGTCAGGAAAAAGGTAGCAGTGGCCGTTCCGATGAGGTCGCCGGCGCGCGCATCTGACTCAGTTCGCATCGGCGCCGGCGAGAGGCTCTTCCAGCCGAGCCAAGCCAGAAATGCCCCGCCGACAAGCCTAAGGGGCTCATCCACCACCGCCAATGCCGCCGCAAAAGCGGCAAACCCGATCGCCGCCAGCGCCGCATAAACGGCGTCGGCGAAGGCCGTGCCCAGTCCGCCGGCAAGCCCGGCCCACAGGCCCCGCTCCAGCGTCCGGTTCACGCAAAGGGCACCGATCGGCCCAAGAGGCGCTGCCACGGCCAGCCCAAGCAACAGGCTTTTGCCGAACAGAGGCACGTCCATGGTCAACCCTTTTCCACCGGCGCGAAGGACCCTGGCTCCACTGTCGACAATGCGACGACAGACTCGCTGCGCGCCAGGAAACCGTGCTTCTTCATGTCTTCCAGAACACTTTCGACGTCGGCAAGCTCCGGCACGCGCGCCTTTATGAGATAGGACCATGGTCCCGTCACATGATGGCACTCCTCCACCGCTTTGTGGGCAGCCGCAAACGCGCGGAACGCTTCTTCGTCGACGTTTTGGACCAGCGATACCCAGATGAAAACCAGCACGGGGCAGCCGAGCGCCGCGGGATCCGCGTCCACGGTAAAACGCCGAATGACACCGCTCGCCGAAAGCCGGCGGATGCGCTCGTTAACCGCGGATGCGGAAAGCCCCACGACACCGCCTATATCGGCAAGCGAACGCCGGGCATCTTCGGCAAGAAGCGTCACGATTTTGTGGTCGATCTGATCCATAACAGGCTTTCCGCAAATTCAAGATCAGTAAATTTTGCAGAAAAACAAACAATAGTCAATAAATTTTGCGGGTAATTAGTAGAATAACCGCAAATTCATCAGACCCTTGTTAAAGCCAGCGCATGCCTCATTGCCACAGACAAGCACGGCTGTCGAGCGCGGGCATCGTTGCCGACAGCCATCCCACGCAAGACTTTGTCAATGAGACATCGAGCCTTGCAAATGGCGAAGCTTGTCGGGATTGCGCACCACGTAAATGGCGGCCACCAGGTCCCTCTCCACCAGAAGCGCCGTCGTTTGCAGAACGTTTCCGGCCTCTTTCGTGATGAAGCCCGGCAACCCGTTGATGAAACCGAAGCGCAGCAGCCTGGACCCATCGTCCCAGAAGGAGGTGGCAAGCCTCTCGTGAAGACGGATAACGGCTTCACGGCCGCAAATCGGCGTCGCAGACGCTGGAATGCGCCCGCCACCATCGGCGCTGGCGACAACGTCCGCCGCCAAGAGCGCCTGCAGGCGTTGCATATCGCCACCGCGCGAGGCCTCGAAGAACGCCTCCGCGATCTCCAGCCCGCGTTCCCGGGAGACGGGAAAGCGCGGACGCGCTGACCTGATATGCGCGCGCGCCCGGCTTGCCAACTGCCTGCAAGCGCCTGTCTCGCGACCTATGGCGCCCGAGACTTCGTCGAATCCGAGGCCGAACACATCGTGCAAAAGAAATGCGGCCCGTTCCAATGGAGAAAGGCGCTCCAGAGCGATCATCAGAGGCAGCGTGACGTCGTCCACCTCGTCCGCCGGTTCTATGAAGGGTTCCGGCAGCCAGGGTCCGCAATACACCTCACGTCGCTGCCGCGCCGACTTCAGCCTGTCGAGGCACAAACGCGTAACGATGCGGGATAGAAACGCTTCCGGCGAGCGCACGGTCACCCTGTCCGTTTTCATCCAGCGCAAAAAGGCATCCTGCACCACATCTTCCGCATCGGCGATCGAACCGAGCATGCGGTAAGCGATGCGCATCAGGCGCGGACGAAGCGGATCGAAAAGAGCAGCCGGGCTTTCCCTCGCCATCCAGTCTTCCTTCACCGTTACCCGCGATGCACTGCGTTCACCTTGTAGAGAGCCGGCGAAACCGACTTGGCGACTGCCGCGAAGCGTTTCATCTGCGCCTGGGCATCGTTGTTCTTCAACATCGCTTCAAAGTCTTCCTGGGTGGCCCATTGTGCGTAGTTGATCACTTTCGAGCCATCGAGACTGCTGTGAATGTTGACGGAAACGAACCCCTTGCAGTGACGCATTTGCGTGTCCGTCGCGTCCGACAACAGCGCCACGAGCTCGGCCTGCTTCTCGGGTTCCACTTCGTAAACGTTGATGAGCGTCACGCCACCGTTCTCGGGATCGATCGTCGAGCTTCTGGTCATTGTCTTTCTCCGTTGCCATTGCGTCTACGAGCTCAAGACGAGGCAGACGGATTAAACGTGACATGAAAGCCGATTTATAGTCTCAACGGTTCCGGCGGAACCAGAAGGCATGATCGACCCGACCCATGCCGATGCGCTCGTAGAATCCCACCGCCTCGGGCACCGAGGCGAGCATCAGAGCCACTTCCGGACCGATCTGCCGGCGGGTTTCATCGATCAAGCCCTGGCCGACACCCAGCCCCTGCGCTTCCGATGAGACGGCGAGATCGGAAAGATATGCGCACCATGAGAAGTCGGTCACCGAGCGGGCCACGCCGACGAGCGGTGTTCCATTCACATTGCGCCGCGCCGTCACCACCAAGCCTGCGCCGGCGATCATGCGGCGAAGCCGTGCCTCATCGTCAACGGGGCGGATCGCGCCCAGGCCGGATTCGCGCAAGACCCGACCGAATTCGGCGGCATCGAGCTCCGGTTCACAAGCATAAAGAACTTCAGGTTTCTCGGTCATGACGCGCAGCAATGCCGTTTTGCCCCGACAATGCAACCCGTTTCGGCGGCAAAAGCGCCGTGCGGCCTCCGGTGCGCTTGATTTGCATTCCGCCTGCCGGTACGTCCCCAGCATCCATTCCCACAGCCGGAGCCGCCGCCTCATGTCCGTTGCCGCCAAGAACGTCCCCGCACCCGATCTCGTTCCCGTCCGCCGTGCTCTCCTGTCGGTGTCGGACAAGAGCGGCATTGTCGATTTTGCCCGCGCGCTTTCGGGCCGCAATATCGAGATCGTTTCCACAGGCGGCACATCGAAGACGTTGTCGGGCGAAGGAATCGCGGTGCGCGACGTTTCGGAGCTGACCGGCTTTCCCGAGATCATGGACGGACGGGTAAAGACGCTGCATCCAGGCGTCCATGGCGGTCTGTTGGGGATCCGCGACGATGCAGACCATGCCGCTGCAATGAAGGAGCACGACATAGCCGCCATCGACCTTTTGGTCATCAATCTCTACCCGTTCGAAGAGGTGCGTTTCGGCGGCGGCGACTATCCAACCACGGTTGAGAACATCGACATCGGCGGCCCGGCGATGCTACGCGCGGCCTCCAAGAATCACGCCTATGTGGCCGTGGTCACCGAATCGGCCGACTATGCCCGGATTCTCGAGGCCCTGGATGAAAACGACGGTTGCCTGCCATATCGTCTGCGCCAGGAACTGGCAGCCAAGGCCTTCGCCCGCACCGCGGCCTATGACGCCGCCATATCCGGCTGGTTCGCCGAGGCGCTCGCGGTCGACGCACCGGACTTCCGCGCCGTCGGCGGCAGGCTCAAGGAAGTGATGCGCTATGGCGAGAACCCGCATCAGAAAGCTGGGTTCTATGCCACTGGAGAAAACCGCCCCGGCGTTGCCAGTGCGACCCAGCTTCAGGGCAAACAGCTTTCCTACAACAACATCAACGACACGGACGCGGCTTTCGAACTGGTTTGCGAATTCGCACCCGAGCGCTCCGCCGCAGTCGCCATCATCAAGCACGCCAACCCCTGCGGCGTGGCCCAGGGGACAACCCTGCGCGAGGCCTATGAAAAGGCGCTCGCCTGCGATCCGGTTTCCGCCTTTGGCGGCATCGTGGCGCTCAACCGCCCGCTCGACGCGGAAGCGGCCACCGAGATCGTCAAGATATTCACCGAGGTCATCATCGCGCCCGAGGCGAGCGAAGAGGCCCGCGCCATCGTCGCCGCAAAGAAGAACCTGCGCCTGCTCGTCACCGGCGGACTTGCCGACCCGCGTGCACCGGGCCTCGCCGTCAGAACCGTGGCCGGCGGGCTGCTCGTCCAGTCGCGCGACAACGGCGTGGTCGACGATCTCGATCTCAAGATCGTGACCAAGCGCGCGCCAAGCGAAAAGGAAATGGCGGATCTCGTCTTCGCCTTCCGCGTCGCCAAGCATGTGAAGTCGAATGCTATCGTCTATGTGCGCGACGGCGCAACGGTGGGGGTTGGCGCCGGCCAGATGAGCCGTGTCGATTCCGCCCGCATCGCCGCCCGCAAGGCGGAAGATGCGGCAGATGCAGCCGGCGATGCCGAGCCGCTGACCAAAGGATCGGTCGTCGCCTCCGACGCCTTCTTCCCCTTTGCCGACGGGCTTCTGTCCGCCGTCGAGGCCGGTGCCACCGCCGTCATACAGCCCGGCGGTTCGATGCGCGACGATGAAGTTATCGCCGCCGCCGACGAACACGGCATCGCCATGGTCATGACCGGCATGCGCCACTTCCGGCATTGATGTTCAAAACCGTATTGAAGGATCAGGAGCCAACCGCCTCCTGATGCCGGCTCTTCACAAAGGGCAGGAGCACCAGTCCGATGAGAAAGAGGACAAGGATCGGCGTCACGCCGAGCCGCTGCGCATCTTCGATGGACAGGTCGAAAGCCTCCGAGGCAAAAAAGCCGGTGGCGATCGCGATGGCGAACGGCCCGATAAAGGTCGTCGCCTTGCCTGAAAGCGCGTAGAGCCCGAAGGCTTCCGTCACCCGCTCGCGCGACACCTGATCCACCAGGAGCGTGCGCGACGCCGCCTGGATCGCCCCGCCCGCAGCACCGATGAAAGCCCCTGCCACGAAGAAGGCGATGTCCGGCAGGCTGCTTGCGCCAGCCCCGCTGATCGGCATGAAAAGAAGCTCGTCGCGTGTGGTTGAAATCACCAGCAGCGCGCTCAAAGTCAGCACGACGATCGACACGCTGACCACCGTCTTCGGCCCGAACCGCTTGTCCATCCGCCCACCGAGCCACGCACCCAGCGCACCTGTGACATTGGCAAGAATGCCGAACAGACCGATCTGGGTGATCGACCAGGAAAGCACGCCCGCCGCATAAATGCCGCCGAATGCATAAAGCGCGTTGAGCGCGTCGCGATAGAACATGGACGACAGCAGAAAGCTGAAATAGCTGCGCTCGCCCGGCAGCCGTTTCAGCGTGCCGCCCAATCGCCCGAGCCCTTCGCGGATCGCCCCCGTCGCCGCCTTGCGCCGCGGCACGTCAGGCGTGAACAGGAACATCGGCAGCACGAAAAACGCATACCATAACGCCGTCAGCGGTCCCGCCGCCCGGTCGCCCTCGCGCGCCGCAGCATCGAGGCCGAAGATCGGTTCCAGCCCGAGAAGCGTGCGCCCGGTGTCCGGCTGTGCCGCCATGAAGCCGAGCACGAGAACCAGCGACAGAAGCCCGCCGAGATAGCCAAGTCCCCAAGCGGAACCGGAAAGCCGGCCGAGCTCGGAGCGTGGCACCAGATCCGGCATCATCGCATTGTTGAAGACGGCGGCGAACTCCATGCCGAAAACGGCCAGCGCCACGCCCATCAGAACCAGGGCCACATGGCCCCCGCCCGGCGTGGCGAACCACAGCGAGGCGCAGGCCAGAACGCCGATCACCGAAAACACGAATATCCAGGGCTTGCGCGGCCCCGTCGCATCGGCAATGGCGCCCAGAACCGGCGAAGAAAGCGCGATGGCCAGACCACCGATGCCCGTGGCCAGACCCCACAATTCCTGTCCGCGCGCCGCATCGGGTGCAACGGCGGAGGCGAAATAGGGCGCGAAGACAAACGTGATGATGAGCGTGTGAAAGGGTTGCTGCGCCCAGTCGAACAGCATCCAGCCCAAGATGCCGCGGCGGGGCACGCTCCTGTGCTCCGACGGCGGCGTGTTCAACGCCGCGCCGCCCGGCGCCCCGGTTGCGTCAGACACTCAAGTCGCTCATAAGGCCGGAGGCGACGGTGAGACGCGAAACGCTGATCTCGCCACCCTCCACCAGCGACTGCAGCCGTTCGCGCACACGCACCACATGCTCGCCACCGGCCTCCACCCATTTCTCGGCCGGGTCGTCCTCCTTGGCGTATTCGGTCAGCGCGGCGATGATCATGCCGCGCCGGGCAGCGCTGATCATGTCGGTCGCGCGGAACAGTGCCAATCCGTCGTAATAGTCCGAAGGCACGATGGTGTGCGCCGCATCCTCGATCCGCCCGATCCGGAACGCTTCGGTAACGCCGAAGAACGCCTTGGCGGCCTTTTCCAGCGGCGCGCCCGCCCTTACGGCCACCAGTTCGATGTCCGGCACCATCTCCGCAACGCCGAGGAAGGCAAGCCGCTTGGCAAGGTCCTCCGGCGCGCCCAGCGCCGCAAGCTGCGTGCGCCGGTTTTCCATACGCTCTCGTATGAAAGCCGGCAGCATGGACAGGAGCTTCGGCTCCAGCGCCTTGCGCGCCGCCCTGAGCCGGTCGATGCGCTCGCCGACGGTCTCTTTCTCGCTGTCGTTCTTGAGCTGCCAGGAGGTCGCCGCATAGATCAGCCGCCAGACGATCTGGTAGAGCTCGAGTTGCGCCATTCCATCGATCTTGTTGTCCAGCGCATCGATGGCCTTGTAGATCTTGCGCAACTCGAAACCCTCGCGCACCACCGCGAAAGCGGCGACGATGTCGGCCGCGGGCCGGCCCGTCAGATCCTGCAGGCGGGTTACAAAGCTCGGGCCGCCACGGTTGATCACGTCGTTGGCCAGTTCCGTGGCAACGATCTCGCGCTTCAGCCGGTGTCCGCGAATCTCTTTTTCGTATTTCTTCACCATTCGGCCGGGGAAATAGTCGAAAAGATCCGCTTCAAGATGCGGTGCATCCGGCACCTTGCTCGCCACGATCTCGTCGAACAGAACGATCTTGGCATAAGCAAGCAGCACCCCGACTTCCGCCCGGGTCAGCGGCTCTCCGCGGCTTTCCCGGTCTGCCAGTTCCTGTGGACCGGGGAGGAACTCGACCGTCCGGTCAAGCAGCCCACGCTGCTCGAGCAGGGTCATCATACGGGCCTGATGTGCCATTTCAGGCATGCCGCGCTTCTGCACCTGCGAGATCGCCAGCGTCTGCTGATAATTGTTGGCCAGAACCAGGTCGGCCACCTCCTCCGTCATATCGGCGAGCAACTTGTTGCGCGCCGGCCTCTGCAGCCCGCCCGAGCGCATCGCCGCCGCCAGCGCAATCTTGATGTTGACCTCCACGTCCGAGGAGTTCACGCCGGCCGAGTTATCGATGGCGTCGGAGTTACAACGACCGCCCTTCAGGCCGAACTCGATGCGCGCAAGCTGCGTCATGCCCAGATTGGCGCCCTCGCCGATCACCTTGGCGCCCACCTCGCGGGCGGTGATGCGAATCGAGTCGTTGGACCGGTCGCCGACCTCCTGGTTCGTTTCGGAAGTCGAGCGCACATAGGTGCCGATTCCGCCAAACCACAAGAGGTCAGCCGGAGCCTTCAGGATCGCCATCATGATCTCGGTCGGCGAAGCTGTGGTCTTGCCGAGACCGATGGCCTCCGCCGCCTCCTTGCTCAACGCAATCGACTTTTGCGACCGCGAAACGACGATGCCGCCCTTGGAGAGCTTGCTCGTATCGTAGTCCTGCCAGCTCGAGCGTCCCATATCGAACAGACGCTTGCGCTCGGCATAGGAGACCGCCGGATCGGGATCCGGGTCGATAAAGATACCCCGGGGGTCGAAGGCCGCCACCACCTTGGGGCAGGTGGAGAGCAACATGCCGTTGCCGAAGACATCGCCCGACATGTCGCCAACACCCACCGCTGTGAAAGGCTCTGTCTGAATGTCGCGATTCATCTCGCGGAAATGCCGCTTGACCGCTTCCCAGGCGCCACGCGCGGTGATGCCCATCTTCTTGTGGTCGTATCCGGCGGAACCGCCCGAGGCGAACGCGTCGTCGAGCCAGAAATCGTGCGCCTGACTGATGCCATTGGCCGTATCGGAGAAGGTCGCGGTGCCCTTGTCGGCGGCGACGACGAAATACGGATCGTTCACGTCGTGCCGCACCACACCCTCCGGGGGCACCACCGTATCTCCGTCCAGATTGTCGGTCAGGGACAACAGGCTGGAGATAAAGTTTATATAGGCGGCGCGGCCGGTCTCGAACACCTCCTGTCGGCTGCCATTCTCCGGCAGACGACGCGGGTAGAAACCGCCCTTGGCGCCCACCGGCACGATAACCGCATTCTTCACCTGCTGCGCTTTCACCAGCCCCAGCACCTCCGTGCGATAGTCCTGCGCCCGGTCGGACCAGCGCAGACCGCCACGCGCCACCGGTCCGAACCGCAGGTGAACGCCCTCTACTTCCGGCCCATAGACGAAAATTTCGCGCCAGGGGCGCGGCTGTGGCAATCCGGTAATGGCGCGCGAGTCGAATTTCAGGGCCAGCGAACGAACGACCTCGTCCGATTTCGGTCGATAATGATTGGTGCGCAGGGTCGCTTCTATCAGGTTCAGGAAACGCCGGATGATCGTGTCGTCGTCGAGGTTAGGAACGGCATCGAGGTCCGTCTCGATCGCCGAGGTCAATGCCAGGACCTCATTCCGCGCTTCTTCCTTCTCCGCCTTCGCCGGATCGAAGCGCAGAACGAACAGTTCGAACAGCTTGCGCGCAATATGCGGATAGCGGTTCATCGTCGCCGCAATAAAATCCTGGCTTTGCGGAATGCTGGCCTGATGCAGGAAGCGGCTGTAGGCGCGCAAAATGGCGATCTCGTCGACGCGCAGACGAGCCGTCTGAGCCAGGGCGTTGAGCCGGTCGTTGTCGTGCTCGCGCCGCCATACCGACAGGAACAACTCCTCGAACAACGCACCCTCGTCGGAAAGGTCGATCGATCCGTCGAATGCGTTTTCCAGTTCCATGTCGTGAATGAAGATCTGCGGGCTGTCCTCGTCATCGGCATCGCCGATCTCGAACGTACGTTCACTGATCACCCGGAAACCCATATTCTCCAGAAGCGGTACGCGCTCGGTGAGCGGGACCGGTGTACCGTGGTGATAGATCTTCAGCGCCGCCTGTTTTCCGTCCTGGTCCTCATGGCGATGGAAATCAATCGCAATCGGGCTTTCGGCCGAAAGCCTGGCCATGCGTTCAGCATCGATCAAAGCCGTTTCGGCGGAAAAGCCGTTGCGATAACTCTCAGGGAACGCCGCCGCGACCCCGGCGAGCGCCCGGTCCGCTCCCGTTTCCTCCAACGCTTCCTGCAACGCGTCGTCCCAGGTGCGCACGATCTTGCGAATACCGGCTTCGAGCGTCTCTGTGTCAATGCGCGGGGTCTTGCCGCCGGAACGTCCGATGATGAAGTGGACGCGCGCCAGAGATCCCTCGGGAAAGGCCGGATAATAGGCCGAGACCCGCCCCTTGAAGACGGTTTTGAGGTATTGGCCGATTTCAATGCGGACCTGTGAATCGTAGCGATCGCGCGGCACGAACACGATCACCGAAACGAAACGGTCGAACTGGTCGATGCGGTATAGTGCGCGAACGCGTGGTCGTTCGCCCAGAGCCAGAATGGCCTCCGCATGTTTGCGCAGGATCTGCAGGCCTATCTGGAAAAGCTCGTCGCGTGGATAAGATTCCAGCACGTTGATCAGCGCCTTGCCCGAATGGTCGGTCGACGCAAAGCCGGATCTGGTAATCACCGCCTCGGCCTTCGAACGCAGATACGGGATCTTCATCACCGAACGTGTGTAAGCGGTCGAGGTGAAGAGACCGACAATGCGCAATTCGCCGGTCAGCTTGCCCTTATCGTCGAAGGTCTTGATTCCGATATAGTCCAGATAGGCGCGGCGGTGGACGACAGATTTCGCGTTCGCCTTGGTAACGATGAACGGATCGGGGCCATGCAGAAATGCGCGGATCTCCGGAGTCGTCGAGACCGCTTCCTTGCCGCGGCGCAGAACCAGGACATTCGGATCGGCCAGAATGCCGAGCCCCTTCTTGTTGGCGCGTTCCAGCGTGCCGTTTTCCTCTCCGCCCGAGTAACGGAACTCGCGCATGCCCAGAAAGGTGAAATTGTCATCGCGCAGCCATTCCAGAAACGCGATGGCTTCGGCCACCGCTTCCTTTTCGAGCGGCACCGGCGCATAGCGCAGTTCGGTGATTTCCTGATCCAGTCGCGCAAGCATGGGCTTCCAATCGACGACGGCCGCGCGCACCTGTTTCAGCGTGGCGTTGAGACGTGTCTCCAGCTCCCGGCTCTGCTCGTCGGAAAGCCTCGGCAAATGGACATGGATCAGGCTGATCTTGTCTTCGTCCGCACCGACTTTCGTGTTGGCGGCGTCGCCAACGATCTCTTCCACGCCCTTCTTGCCGTGCTTGACCACCAAAACCGGGTGCACCACCAGCATCGCTTCGACACCGAAATCGCTCAGCTCGCCCAGCA
Source organism: uncultured Nitratireductor sp. (assembly GCF_913053745.1). GTDB lineage: Bacteria > Pseudomonadota > Alphaproteobacteria > Rhizobiales > Rhizobiaceae > Nitratireductor. The sequence continues at coordinate 4,955 of NZ_CAJXGF010000072.1, read as the reverse complement.
CCGAATCGAAAAGGAACGGCATGTTGTCGTTGACCACGGTCAAAAGCGTGACCGCCCGTCCGAGGCGTTCGGTACCCGAGTCGTTGTCCACCCGGACCACGCTGGTTCCCGGTTTGTGAGCTTTGATCGCCGAAACCGCATCCTCTGCCGCGCGCACCAGCGCCGCCTCCTCGTAGGGGCGAAGATCCTCCGCAGGCGTACGCGCCTGAATGATCTCATGCAGGACCTTGCCTTTTGGTCCGCCCTTTTTCGCGGTCTTGGAGGTCTTTGCTTTGGCTACCATGCCGAAAATCCCTGTTGGTTGACCGAACTGGCCCATCGTATTCAGACAAAAGCGGTTTGACGACCCGTCATTCCACCGTGCACGCTGAATACAACTCTATTCCTATCGAAAGGGTGTCTGCATCATGACGAAACCGGTGACTGCGCTGCATTTTCCCCCGCTCGAGGGATTGAGCGAGGAAACGGAAGCCTATCTCGCGAAATGTCGCGAGAAACTGGGCCTCGTGCCGAATGTGCTGCTGGCTTATGCTTTCGACGAAACCAAGCTCGGTGCGTTCACACAGATGTACAACGACCTGATGCTCGGCGATTCGGGTCTCTCCAAACTCGAGCGCGAAATGATCGCCGTCGCGGTTTCCAGCGTGAATCATTGTTTTTATTGCCTGACCGCCCACGGCGCCGCCGTGCGCCAACTCTCCGGCGATCCGGTGCTGGGCGAGCTCATGGTCATGAACTATCGTGCCGCCGCGCTCGATCCGCGACAAAAGGCCATGCTGGATTTCGCCGTCAAACTCACCGAAAGCCCGGCGAAGATCGAAGAGGCCGACAGGCAGGCGCTGCGGGAGGTCGGCTTCTCCGAGCGCGACATATGGGACATCGCGGCCGTTGCCAGCTTTTTCAACATGTCGAATCGCATGGCCGCAGCCGTCGACATGCATCCCAATGCGGAATATCACGGCATGGCGCGGGAACCTGCCGCCGACTGACGGGCAGCTCCAAGCATGCTAGCGGTGCACCCTGATTCGGGTGCCGGGACCGATCAGCGGCAGAATGCGCGCCATGGCCAGCGGCGAGACAGCAATGCAGCCCTCGGTCGGTGGAAATCCGGGTTTGGCAATGTGAAAGAAAATGGCGCTGCCGCGATTGCGGATCGCGGGATGCATGTTCCAGTCGGACACCATGCAGACATCGTAGAGCCGATCCTGACGCTTCATGCGCTCATGACTCGCGAGATAGGGAAGCCGAACCGGACGATTGTAGTTGCGATCCCCGGATGCATCGCACCAGCCGTCACGCGCGTCGATCCGCGTCATCGAGAATCGGCATTCCGGTGGGCCGCCAGTCGCCTGATCTCCCCGGAAATAGCCATAAAGCAGACGCATCTCGCCGAGCGGCGTGGCACCGTCTCCTTCGCGCTTCAGCACCGTGGTGCCGCCCCGCCCCAGTGCGCATGGAAAGACCAATGACCCAACGCTTACCAGACCCTGCGTCGGCTTTCCCGGTCTGCGGCGCACATCGATCAGGCCAATCGTTTTGCCGGCTTTGTATTGCATTCTGGGAAAAATCCGTCTGCTGGTTTACGTTAAATTGATTGGAACAAATGTTCGCCACGGTCTTTTCGCACTGTCACGTTCCGCATAAAGCTGGAACGGTCAACACCGTAATTCCATTTGAACCAGCATTCTTTTTCCTGGATAGTGGATCGAACCATGACGTCACGCACCATCCTAATTGTCGATGATGATGAAGACCTGAGGGCGACGCTCGTCGAGCAATTGTCGCTCTATGAGGAATTCGACATCCTGCAGGAAGACACGGCCACGAAGGGCATTCAGTCCGCACGCAACGCGATCGTCGATCTTCTCATCATGGATGTCGGCCTGCCGGATATGGATGGTCGCGAGGCGGTCAAACTGTTGCGCAAGGGCGGCTATCGCGCGCCGATCATCATGCTCACCGCGCAGGACACCGATTCGGATACGATCCTGGGCCTTGAAGCCGGCGCCAACGATTACGTGACCAAACCGTTCCGCTTCGCGGTGCTTCTGGCTCGTATTCGCGCGCAACTTCGACAGCATGAGCAGAGCGAGGATGCCACCTTTGCGGTCGGACCCTACACGTTCAAGCCGTCGCAGAAACTTCTCATCGATGAGCGCGGCGGCAAAATCCGCCTGACGGAAAAGGAAGCCGCGATCATCAAGTATCTCTATCGCGCCGAGCAGAAAGTGGTGACCCGCGATGTGCTCCTGGAAGAAGTCTGGGGTTACAATTCAGGCGTCACCACCCATACGCTGGAGACCCATGTCTACCGCCTGCGGCAAAAGATCGAGCGCGATCCTTCCAAAGCTGAAATTCTTGTGACAGAAAGCGGTGGTTATAAGCTCGTTCCGTGAGACTGCCCCATGAGGGCGTTCGGGGATCGCCGGGAACGGGTCGGGGACGACGTCAATGGCGCTGGACGATGACATTCGCGTTCTGTCCGGCGTGGGTCTTTTTGAGGGATTCACGCGCGAGCAGTTGCGCCTCATGGCCTTCGGCGCCGAGAGCATGACGCTTTCCGCCGGACGGGATATTTTTGCCGAAGGCGCACCCGCGGACTGCGCCTTCATCGTGGCCTCCGGCAATGTCGTTCTGTTCACCGAACAAGGGGACCAGCGGCAGATTATCGAGAGATTAGGACCGGGCGAGATCATGGGCGAATTCGCACTGATCGCCGAAGGCCGGCGCATGACAAGCGCGATGGCGGAGAGCGAGACACGACTGATCCGCATCAGCCGTTCCACCTTCCACCGGATTCTCGAAGAATTTCCCGAAACCGCGATGCGTTTGCACAAGCGGATTGCGGAAAATCTGCAGGCGATGATCGGTCGCATGGAAAAAATCGCAGCGCGATTTATCGATTGATTCGTGCCAAAACGAGTCGTTTCGACGCCGTTTCAGCTCAAATTCCGGCAATTTCCAAAAAAGTTTTCAACCGAAATCGAAACCGGCGATGACCGGCACGTGATCTGACGGACGCTCCCACCCGCGCGCGTCGCGCAGAACCTCGATCCGGCTCAGGGCCGGCGAGAGATTGGGCGACGACCAGATATGATCCAGTCTGCGGCCACGGTTCGAAAGCGCCCAATCCCTCGCGCGATAACTCCACCAGGTGAAAATCTTCTCCTCCGGCGGAATCTTCTGGCGCATCAGGTCGATCCAGCCACCTTCCTTGCGCAATCTTTCCAGCCCCTCGGTTTCCACCGGGGTGTGGCTGACGACCTTCAAAAGCTGCTTGTGCGACCACACGTCGGTTTCGAGCGGCGCAATGTTGAGATCGCCGACGAGAATGGTGCCCGAATTTCCGTTTTCCTCAGCCCGCAACGCATGCATTTCAGCCAAAAAGTCGAGCTTGTGGCGGAATTTCGCATTAACCTCCGGATCCGGCTCGTCGCCACCGGCGGGAACGTAGAAATTGTGCAAGAGAATGGAACGACCGGCGGCAGCCTCGACGGAGACCGAGATGTGGCGACTGTCGCCCATGCGGCAGAACTCACGCTTCTCTACCAGCTTCAGCGGCCGGCGGGCGACGGTGGCGACACCGTGATAACCCTTTTGGCCATGGATCGCCATGTGCTCGTAACCGGCCTTGCGGAACGCAGCGGCGGGAAACTGGTCATCGGCGCACTTGGTCTCCTGCAGGCACAGCACGTCCGGGCTGTAGCACTCCAGAAACTGCTCGACCAGCGGCATGCGCAGCCGCACGGAGTTGATGTTCCAGGTGGCGATGGTGAAGGGCATGAGGACAGTCCGGGATTGATCGCTTGCGAGAAGCGCAAAACTGCCCGGAACCCGACCGGAAGACAAGCGCGGCAGCCCGGCGGAGACGAAAAGGCCGGGCTGTCCACAGCCCGGCCACACATCGGATCGTATGAATCAGCGCCCGTTGCGGCTCATTTCGTCGACACGGCGATAGTCGATCTTGAACACGCTCGGATCGAAGGTCACACCCTGCTGAACATTGAAGATCATGACGGTGGTGTCCTTGCCCTGCGCATCGGTGATGGTCCACTGGCGCAGATCGTAGGAATTGGAATCGAACATCATGGTGATGGTCGAACTGCCGAAAATCGACTTGTCGGCCATCTTGATCGTCGTCAGGTCGTCGTCCTCGCGGACGGTCTGGACGCGGTTGCCGGAAAGATCGATGCGCTCGTCCAGCAGCAGTTTGAGCGGCGTTTTCGACAGGGGATAGAGATCGGCTGTATTCAGCTTCTTGTTCATGATCACCACCGAACTGCCGTCGGAGGTGACGCGGAAGCCGGACGGCTCTTCATAGTCGAACCGGATCTTGCCCGGACGTTCGATGTAGAACTTGCCGCCGGTCTGCTCGCCGCGCGGTCCGAACTGCACGAACTCGCCCGTCATGGTGCGGACACTGGAAAAATGCGCCGCGATCTGCTCGGCGCTCTGGGCGGCGTGAGCGGCAACGGGCGCAACGCAAAACACGGCCAATGCCATCGCTGCAACAAGCGTACGTCGTGCCAGAAAGTCGGTTACCCGAAAAATCATCGTGTTCGATCTCCACATTTGCCCTTCCGGATAACCGTCCAGTAGGGCCGAAATTTGGCTGCCCGATAACGGTTCGCCCCGACACAGGTTCCAGCGTTACGCCGCGATCACACCTCATCCTGCTCGGTCGGCACGAGAATTTCGCGCTTGCCGGCATGGTTGGCGGGACCGACGATGCCCTCTTCCTCCATGCGCTCGATGATCGACGCGGCGCGGTTGTAACCGATGCCAAGACGGCGCTGGATGTAGCTGGTGGAGGCCTTTCCGTCGCGCAACACCACGGCGACCGCCTGATCGTAAGGATCGTCGGACCCGCCGAGATTGCCGCCACCGGCACCGCCACCGGAAGAGCCGCCATCGTCTTCCCCGTCATCCTCCGTGACCGCGTCGAGATAGTCGGG
>NZ_CAJXGF010000071.1 GCF_913053745.1 uncultured Nitratireductor sp. | reverse complement strand
TTTTGAGACGGATTGCTATCTCACTCTCACCTGGATGCCGCCGGCCGACCGGACGGCCAGGATCGAACAGCTCTTTATCGACGATCCGGCAGATGCCCCGGCGGCCTTCTGGAGCGAGCATCTTGCGCATTTTGAAATGGAGACATCCCGGGCCCGCGACATGATGGCGGATCTGATGCCGGATGCGCGGTTCCTCACCGACGATGAGACCCTCACCTATCTCCATGCTTGCATCTCCACGGCGCGACAGTCCGTGCGAGCACCGTCGGTGCCGATGTGCCTTGATGCGCTCCTGGTCGATACACCCCTGACCGGCGGTCTCTCTCCGCGCCTTGGCGACGAGACGCTCAAAGTCCTGACCATCAAAGGGTTCCCCGCCACGGGCGAACCGGGACTGCTCTCGGAGCTCGACCAGCTCGGCTTTGCCTATCGCTGGGTGACGCGGTTCCTGCCCCTCGACAAGCCGGACGCTGAGAAGACGCTCAACACCTATGTTCGAAACTGGTTTGCGAAGCGCCGTTCGCTCACCTCCTATCTCCGAGAAATCCTCACCAATGAGCCGGCCACGCTGCTCAACACAGACGCCGACAATCAGGCCGCCGATGCGGACGAAGCCCTGCAGGCGCTCGGCGCGGGCCATGTCGAGTTCGGCTACTGCACCACGGCGATCGTGGTGCGGCATGCGGACGCCTCTGTGGCCGAAGACCAGATCCGCGCCGTCGAGGACGACATGGCACAGCGCGGCTATCTGGAGGGCCGGCGCATGGCGCTCGCCTTCAACCTGCTCCGGTCCAACGACCTGATCTGGCCCTACATGGTCAACAACTATCTGCGCGGTCAGGCGCCCATGCCCTTCGATCTGCTTTACTGGAACTCCGACTCCACCCGGCTCTCCGCAGCCAACCACTCCTATTACCTGCGCAACTGCTATCTGGAGAACAATCTTTCCCAGGGTCGCGCCATCCTTCGCGGCAAGACGCTTCATCTGGAAGACGTCAAAATACCGGTGTTCAACCTGGCAACACGCGAAGACCATATTGCCCCGGCAAAATCCGTGTTCCTCGGCAGTCGCTTCTTCGGTGGCCCCGTCGAGTTCGTTCTGGCGGGATCAGGCCATATCGCCGGCGTCATCAATCCGCCGGAAATGATGAAATATCAGTTCTGGACCGGAAGAGCCCCCGACGGCGATCTCGAAGACTGGATGGCAAAAGCCAAGGAGAATGCCGGCTCCTGGTGGCCACGCTGGCATGACTGGATCGTCGCACAGAACGATGAACAGGTGAAAGCGCGTGTCCCCCCTAAGGGTAAGAAATCCCTGGGGCCGGCACCGGGAGATTACGTGCGGATTCGCGCATGATCACCCAACGTGACAAGCTGAAACAATGCTTTTAAAGGCGTTGGTTGCACTTTGGCATATCCTTGTTCTGAAACATGTTCTTGCCTCAATTGTTTCCTAACGCCTATATAGTTCGCCGAGGGTGGCAGATTCGTTGGCAAGACAATCACTTGGCAAATGCCGGCGTTCTAATTTCAGTTCAACGTTTCGGTTTGCGATTCCATTGAGGGGCAGATTTCTTTTGCTGGGGGACGAGAGCGTAAAACACTATATGACGGTGACAAGCTATGGTCGAATTAGCTTGGCAAGCGCGATGTGCGCCCTTTTTCTGGCGTCGTGCTCAACCACCGGGGATCCCGTAACCCAGCTTGGCCTTGCCTCAACCGCTCTTCAAAGCGATGCCGCCACCTCCGATTTCAAGTCCAGCGATGGCGACCTGATCGCTTCAGCTCCCGGTGCCGACGATGCCATCTCGGGAAGCGCTGTTCCATTGCCGGTAGCCAGGCCCGCCACCGAAGAAACCACCGCGCCCGTTGCTGAAAGCGGAACTGAAACCGCCGCTGCGCCGGAGAAATCCGAAAGCGAAGTTGCGTCCACCGAAGACAAACCGGAAAACGCATCGCCCGAAACCGACGAAGCAGTCACTGAAGCAAGCAAACCGCCCTCCGAGAACGAAACCTCGTCCGACTCCGCCGAAGAGGCCGTTGCATCCGGCGAAGCCACATCCGAAGAAGAAACAACGGCCAAGCGGCAAAATTTTCTCTCGGCGTTTTTTTCCGCACGGGAGCCCAAGGCTGTCCAGGCCGCTGAGAAAGCGACCCGCCCGCTGATCGATTCCAGCACGAAGGAAAAGCCGAAGGTCATTCTTGCCTCCGCCTCCGAAGACACGAAACCGGTTCAGGCTTCGGCCAATATGGGGTCCACGCTTCCCGGTGTGCGCCAGGGTGAAAGTCTGTTCGAGTTTTCCAGCAAGTCCGGAAGCAGCGACGCCGATGCCGATATCTATGAAGAAGAGCCCGCCTATCAGGTCGCATCTGCTGCGGGCATGGCGCGACTTGCACCCAACGGACTTCTCAAGCAGCGCGAGAGCGTCGATACAGCCTGTCTCAAGCCGGCTCTCGTCGGCGTGCTGAAAACGATCGAACGCCACTACGGAAAGCGAATCGTCGTTACGTCCGGTTATCGCAGCCCGAACTACAATCGACGTGTGCGTGGTGCCAGAAAATCGCTGCATATGTATTGCGCCGCGGCCGATATCCAGATCGAGGGTGTCAGCAAGTGGGAACTGGCCAAATATGTTCGTTCCATGCCGGGCCGCGGTGGTGTCGGCACCTACTGCCACACGAAATCCGTTCATGTGGACATCGGTCCGGAGCGTGACTGGAATTGGCGCTGCCGTCGCAGAAAATAATTTGAAAAAAAGCATATAACCAACACAAGACGGGTTGCCCCCGGCATCGAAGCTCACTATAAGCCGGATCGTCTTGAGCGCGCCCATCGTCTAGCGGTCTAGGACGCCGCCCTTTCACGGCGGAAACACGGGTTCGAGTCCCGTTGGGCGTGCCAGTTTTCTCTTCTTGCATCCACCTGTTCGATCGATTGATAGCACTGTCCGTGCACTTTTTTTGGGGCGCTCGACAGAGTCCTCATCCCTTTTGCGCAATCGTCTGCATCCGTTAAGATGGTGGAGGTGTTTGTCCGGCGTTCGACGGCCATCTTTTCTCCCCCCACCAGCGTCGGCATCGTTCTTTGCGAGACGCTCTCAGGGCATGCAGGACGAAGATCGTCGCCAATCACCCCCGGTCCTGGCAGTTTGCGGATTGCCGGGGCCGCCCGTAGCGGCGACGGTTTGACCCGTCCCGGCACTCCGCGTACTTGTCAGCGATGTTGTCCGAATCCTTCGGCTGACCTGCCGTTGAGTGTCGTTCGGAGAGAAAGGCGGGAAAATGCAACGGATATCGGACGCCATTGGAAAGGCGCTCGGCTTCGCGGCCCGCTATGGACGCTTTTTTCTCGTTGCCGGGCTTGTCACAGGGATAGCCTTGCCGGCTGCCGCCCACGCCGCCAAGCCCTGGATCGCCGAAATGATCGCAGCCCTGCTCTTCCTGGCAGCCCTACGGGTCGGGCCGAAAGCCCTGATCGGCGCCTTGGGCGATCTTCGCCAATCGCTCCTCACCACGCTTGCCTTCCAGCTCCTTCTGCCACTTGCTTTCGCTCTCACTTTCCTAGGCGTCGGCTGGTCTGGCGTCTTGCCGACGGCCCTTGTTCTGATGGCCGCAGCTGCACCCGTTTCAGGCAGCCCGCATCTGGCGATCATGACCGGCAACGATCCCGCGCCGGTGATGCGGGTGATGACGCTCGGCACCGCACTCCTGCCGTTTACCGTCGTGCCAGTCTTCTGGCTGACACCGGCCCTGGGCAGCGCCGATGTCATCCTCGCGGCCGCGAGCCGCCTTCTCGGCGTGATCGCGCTGGCAGTCTCTACAGCTTTCGTGTTGCGCCGCTTTGCGCTGCCCAATCCTGGCCCCGCCACCATACGTTCGATCGACGGCCTCTCAGCCATTTTGATGGGTGTCGTCGTGGTGGGTCTCATGTCGGCCGTCGGCGAAACGCTGATTGTCGACCCCACTCGGGTCGGGCTCAATCTGGCCATCGCTTTTGCGGCCAACTTTCTCTTGCAGATCGCTGCAACCACACTTTTTGAACGATCGGGCGCAACACACATCGCGGCACCGCTTGGCATTGCGGCAGGCAATCGCAATATCGGCCTTTTTCTCACCGCCCTGCCCGCCAGCATCACCGATTCGCTCCTGCTCTTCATCGGTTGCTATCAGATCCCCATGTACCTGACGCCGCTGATTCTCGGACGCTACTATCGCCAGCGTGCAAAGGCCACCGCGCAACCGCATCCCTCAAATTGAATCATTGCCTTCGGAATGCACGACAAGCCGCTGAAAAGTTTCTCGATTGAAAGACCGCAATGCAATTTTCCGAACCCCTGATCGAAGCCCGGCTCATTCGCCGCTACAAACGTTTCCTGGCCGATGTTGTTCTGGAGGGTGGCGCACGGATTACCGTCTCGGTGCCCAATACAGGCTCTATGCTCGGCCTCACGGCGCCGGGCTCGCGCATCTACCTCTCCAAGTCCGACGATCCCAAACGCAAATATCGCCATCGTCTTGAAATCGTGGAAGCCGACGACACGCTGGTGGGCATCAACACCGGTCTTCCCAACAAGCTCGCCGAGGAAGCAATCCGAGCCGGGCTCATCTCCGATCTCGCCACCTATCCCCTCTTAAAGCGCGAGCAACGCTACGGGCAACGCTCGCGCATCGATATGCTCCTGGAGGCGCCCGAACGCGCGCCGGCCTATGTCGAGGTGAAGAATGTGCATTTCATGCGCGAGAAGGGTCTTGCGGAGTTTCCCGACACGGTGACCGAGCGCGGCGCACGACATCTCCACGAACTCATCGCCATGCGCAAAGCCGGTCACCGCGCGATCATGGTGTATCTGATCCAGCGAAGCGACTGTGACCGGTTTCGCCTGTGCGACGATCTCGATCCGGCCTACACAACCGCCTTTGCATCCGCTGCAAAGGCTGGGGTTGAAGCTTACGCCGTCAAATGCCAAATCACTCCTGAAGCTATTGAGCCGGATGGCCTGATAGACATCGTGCGATAAAAAAAGCAAAATCCGGCACCAACATTGAAGCGAAGCGCAAGCGACTCAAACCTCATGGTCACCTATCTCGAAGCAGACACCGCCCCCATGCGAAACACCGGCCAAATTCGCCTTTATGGCGAAGAAGGTTTCGAGGGTATGCGCAAGGCAAGCAATCTCACGGCTCGTTGCCTCGATGAATTGGCAAGCCGTGTCGCGCCAGGCGTGACCACCAACGAGATCGACAGATTCGTCTTCGAATTCGGCATGGACCACGGTGCAATTCCCGCGACGCTGAACTACCGCGGCTACACCAAGTCCACCTGCACGTCGATCAACCATGTGGTCTGTCACGGTATTCCCGACGACAAGCCGCTGCGCGAGGGCGACATTGTCAACATCGATGTCACCTATATTCTCGACGGATGGCACGGCGATTCGAGCCGCATGTATCCGGTGGGCGTGACCAAACGTGCGGCTGAGCGCCTGCTGGAAGTCACACATGAGTGTCTGATGCGCGGTATCGCCGCGGTAAAGCCCGGCGCGCGCACCGGCGCCATCGGTGCCGCCATCCAGACCTACGCCGAGTCACAACGCTGCTCGGTGGTCCGGGATTTTTGCGGTCACGGCGTGGGTCAGTTGTTTCACGATGCACCCAACATCCTGCACTATGGTAGCCCAAGCGAGGGCGTCGAAATGCGCCCCGGTATGATCTTCACCATTGAGCCGATGATCAATCTCGGCCGACCGCATGTGAAAGTCTTGTCCGACGGATGGACGGCCGTCACGCGCGACCGATCGCTTTCTGCCCAATACGAGCATTCGATTGGTGTGACCGAAACGGGCTGTGAAATTTTCACACTTTCGCCGGCAGGGCTCGACCGCCCCGGTCTCCCGGCCTAGACTGCTACCAGGACGTGCGTCCTCCAAGGCTTTGCACGTCTCGGCGGACAGTGGCGGGAACATGTCATGGACGGAGAAGACGAACGCAATCTCTTTGCCGAGAGACCGGCTATCGCGACCGGAAAGTCCGCAGCAAAGCCGCATTACCACGGCCATCGCGACCGGTTGCGGCAGCGTTTCGCGGAGGCGGGAAGCGCAACCTTACTGGATTACGAGCTTTTGGAACTCTTCCTGTTCCGCTCCATCCCGCGCGCCGACACCAAAGGGGCAGCCAAAGCCCTCTTGCAACGTTTCGGCTCACTTCCCGAGGTCCTCGGGGCGCCGGAACGGCGGTTGCAGGAGGTTGAAGGCATTGGTGAAGCTGCGGCGCGCGACCTCAAGATCGCCGCTGCGCTCGCCCAGCGGATGCTCAAGGCGGATTTACGTGGCCGCCAGCTCCTGACGTCATGGTCTCAAGTAATCGAATACTGCACCGCCGTCATGGCGCATGAGGACAGAGAGCAATTCCGTATCCTCTTTCTCGATAAGAAGAACCAGTTGATCGCAGATGAAGTTCAGCAAACCGGAACGGTCGATCATACACCGGTCTACCCCCGCGAACTCGTACGTCGAGCGCTGGAACTCTCAGCAACAGCCGTGATCCTGGTGCACAATGATCCCGTTCGCTACCCATCAGGCATACTCCATCCCGAAGAGTCACAGAAGCTCACGAAAACAGCGGTTTATCGACGCATCGCGCCTCCCGCGACGAGTGGTGCTTTATCAGCGCCCTATTCCGAAACGGCGCAAATAGACTGCATCCTCAAAGGGTGTAGTGGTGCATCGACCAGCCCATGTCGGCGCGCCCAGCAAGATTGCCAGCGACAATGTCGCGAACGACCTGCGTCAGTTGATCGGCACGGACGCCGGCCAGATCGTCGGTCGTTAGCAGCATTGCTTCATGTCCGGCGGCGGCATAGGCACGCCGACGCTCTCGCCAATCGCGGGCATAATCTTGTCGATCGAGCATGCCAAGATGCTCCCAATAGTAGGTCTGCCCCCGTGATTGGACGACGAAGTCGGGGTGAACCGTAACCATCCGGTCGCCGAACGGCAGTTCCAGCGCCGACTCATAGCTAAAGGTCAAAGTGCCTGCGTCGCGCGCAGCGACCAGAGCCTGATAGATCAGGTATTCGATCTTGGAGCGGACCTTGACCCCATGCTCAGGCTCGAACAGCCGCGCGGCGTCGAACGGGCGGGCGAACACCGAAGAGTTGCGCTGCGCGAGTACCGAACGATCGCGCGCTACCGCTAGCGGGTTGGCCCGGTCAGACTTTTCGACGAGCAGGGTGAGGCGCGTCTTCGACCGTGTCATCGCGGTGTAGATCAGTTCGCGTGACAACAAGGCACGGCGCTCGGGCACCACGACCAGCACTTCCTCGAACTCGCTGCCCTGCGCCTTGTGGACGGTCAGCCCGTAAGCAAGTTCGAAATCCTCGGCATCCATCCAACCCCAGTCGAAGCCCCATCTGCTCTCGGCGAAAAAAGCTTTCCAACCCTTGCGGCTACCGCACAAAACCCCGACCGAACCATTCGAAAGGCGCAACTCGCGCTGCCCGGTGTCCTTGTTGCGGACATAGTGGTTGCGGATACGAACGATCTTGTCCGAGTGAACAAACCCATCTCGCTGCTGCCAGGCGTCCTCCTTGGCGTCGGCGCGGTAGGTGTCGCGCATGTAGTGACTGAGTCCGAGCGCTCCGCTCGGGCCACCTCGATACGGCGAGAGCAACTGCACACGGTCCAGCCCCAATGCCGTCGCATCGCTACCGGGGACATGACCGTTGTCGTAGAGCCTCAGAAGCAGGTTGAACGCTTCTTGTGCCGAGCGATCGCGGTGGTCTGGCACCGCAACGTCGAGCGTGGTGGTCACAAAATCAGCGACATGGCCCTGCAGTTCGGCAGCGTCGCGAAAGTAGCGGACATCGAGAAAGTCACTGACTTTCCCGCCTTCGCGCAACTGCGCATAGAGCTCGTCGTGATAGCGGTTTTTGCCCGCAAAGAGATGCGCCGCCTCGAGGACGGTTGTGTCGTGGCGCTGTCGGCAGTTCGCGGTAAGGCGGATCGTGTTGGCCGTTTGGTGTTCAGGATCGCCGCGCAGAAAGCTGATCATGTCGTGAAACGGTTTGCCGCAGCCGATCGGCGGCAACTGGTTCTCGTCGCCGACGAGAATGACGCGCAATGTCGACATAGGCTGATGAACTTCGATCGCGCGGAACAGCAAGGCGAGGTGATATAGGTTCACCATCGACATCTCGTCTACCACGAGGTTGTCGAATTGCTCAAAGCGCTTGGCTCTAGCCATCGCCTTCAAGTCGGCACCATCGCTTAGATAATCGCCGAGACCCGAACGCCAAATCCAACGGTCGATCGTTTCCGCCTGCCACGTCGCACCGTCTGGGGCCTCGGCGTTCAGGCGGAGCGCCGCCTTCCCGGTGGGCGCCAGCACCACGGTGCGCTCGTTCGCCGCGTCGAAACGCTGGAGCAGTTGGGCGATCGCCTGGCTCTTGCCCGAACCGGGCCGGCCGGTCGCGCAGTAAAAGCGCTGCGTCATCGCGTTGGTCATCATTCGCGCGCGTTCGAGACCGAACGTCTCGGTACCGAACCCTTCAATCTCAGCCGACAGCGCGACGGACTCGGCGGCGACATAGGCCGAGATCCAGCCAAGATCCCGCTTCAGTACCGGAAGCGTGAGTCTCTCGGTGACAAAGCGCGTGACGATCTGCTCTGCGTGCCAGGCACGTTGGAGATAGAAGAAATGCGTGCCGTCGACGTTCTCGACGTGCATCCGCTCACGGAAATGGGCGAGGTGCTCGTCTGACAGGAACTGCGCCTCGCTGACGCTGAGCTTATCGCGATAGAAGAGAGGGTGGCCTGCGGCGTGCTCGACCAATGTCGCAGTCGATACGAAGCTGTGCCCCTGAGCCTCGGCGGCGGTCAACGCTTCATGGGCGAAGGCGCGGAGCCTCTCGGGACCACTGACCGTAAGATCGTGAAGATCGTCGCGACGTTCGAGGTGCCGATGATCGGGGAACATCCCGATGTCGATAACGGCGTAGTCGACCGCCGCATCGCTGCGCTGTTCACGGTCGAGATCCTCGCGTTCTTCGCGCGTATCCCGCGTCGCCGGAACGTAGCTTTCGGCGAGCACATAGGGGTTGGCGGCGATGTCGCCGGGTGACAGCGTGAGGCCGGCAAAGGCGTGCGGCCCGTCATCCTCGGGGAACAGGATGCGCCCAACCTGCCGCGGAGTCAGCGTGAAAAGCGAGAGCTTACGGAGCAGCGGCTTTAGGTTCTTGTTGTCACGATAGCCTGCCCGAGCGTCGCGTACCGTCGCCTTGTGCGCCGCCAATGCCGGGGGAACGGGATCCCTGGATTCGAGCAACGAGAACGCGGCGTCGAGCAGGTCCTCACCGTGCCCGAGAGACGCGCGAAGCGTAGCGACCAAGGCTGCGCCGCGGCTACCCTCGAATTGATATTCTCCTTCCGCCAAGTCCGCGAGGACGTTGAACACCGATCCGAGCCCTGGATAGAGGCCGCGGTCCACCCAGGCGTCGGCGATATAGCCTTCGACCCGATCGACCATGGCATCAACATCGACGATGCCATGGGCCTGCGCTCGCGCCAGCGCTCGCTTCAGCTTGTAGAGCAGCGCGAGCGCGTGATCGTCATGGACCTGCTCGGAGACGTATTTGAAGTTGGGGAGCAGCGCTGGCTCATCTACCAGCACACGGATCTCGTCGAGCTTGGCTTCGTCGTCGGGATTGACCGCGATGTGCTTGAGATAGGCATGATAGGGAAGAACGATGCCGTTCGCCGCGCCTTGGTGCTGCAACTGCAAAGCCCAATTGCCGGCGGGAAAATTCTTCATCCGGGGGTTCGAGCCACGTATTCCGTTGAGCTCACCCGCATCGAACGGGAAGACGCCACTCGTCGCGAGATCGGTGAGACGGGAACATCCGACGAGCGCATATTTATAGTCGTCGGCAGAAACCGGGTTGTCGTAGTTCAGATAGAAAAAAACCAAGGAGCGACCGGGACTGAGCTTGCCAGCAAAACGGTCGATCCGTCCGTCGAGGTCCGGAAAATAGTTGCCGTGGCGATCCTTCGACGCGTGCGTCATCGCGAGGCGGAATGGCCAAGTGTATACCGAATTGGCTGGAAGCATCTCCTCGATTTGCTTCTCGTCGCGATATTGCGGGAATGGATGGCGGTGGAGGACCCGAGTTGGCTTTGGCGAGAAGGCGGATGAAGTCCAGAAGCAAGGCGGCTGATACGCAGGCAGCTCCGCATCGATTGGTGCACAAGGCCGCTCGCACTCGACTCGCTTCTCGCGCGCAAGCCGCTCTGAAAGAAGCGAGTGGCTACCCGTGCAATAGCTGTTTGCTGCTGGATCGTCGCAGACCCTACCGTCCCAGCCGCGATCGTGCCAAGCCATGCGCGCCGTGATGTGCCAAGTCATTGGTTCTCCCTTAGCCTGCGTTATTCACCCCGATTTCCTAGGCGAGGAACCGCTCTTCGCGGTGCCAGCGTAGCGCCTCTACGTCGGGTAGATGATCGGATCGCTTCGGCAGACCGAGCTCTTGGCCTGCGAGCGCGTAGTAGTGTCGCCCGTTCTGAAAATCTTCGCGAAGCCGCGGGCTGACGACGAAGCGATAGTTAGCGTCGACGGTGACGTAGCCGCGGTCGAACAGCTTGTGGATGTCGCTGCGAAGCAAGATCCCGTTGCTGACTTCGTGGTCGCCGCCTGCTCCGTACGCCTTGATGTGCGCAGCATCCAACACAGGCAGAGTGCGCTCGCCGGTGACGGCGCACCGGCGACTATAACTGTCGGTAACCGCGACCCGGAACGTGCCCTGCCCCAAGCGTGGCCTCACGAGGCGCGGATCGCCGTAGCGGGCGACCTCCAACAGCGGGTTTGAAGGCGCCAGAACAGCGGCGGCCAAACGCTCCCGCACGGCATCCCAGAGATATCGCCCATCGCCATCGCCCGTGTCGAAGCCCTTCCCCACGACGATACTCGGCGCCCAGCGATCTGCAATCGGCAGCCAGAGATCACGGGGCCAGAAGAACGGCTGCTCCAGAATCCGGCAGCCGATGGAGTAGTCGTTGCGGAGGTCGAGCGGTTCCCGCCTATAGCGGGCTACCCGAGCGCGCATCTCATCCAGCGAGGCCGCCCCATTCCTCTCGCCGAACGCGTCCCAGGCAAGAGAAATCGGCACGATTGAGGCGTGCCCGAAAAGGCCACCGCCAACGATGAAGTTGTTGGGGCTGTGGAGTTTGAATAGAAACAGTTCACCTGGCTCCAGCGCCCGAAACTGGGATCGACCGCCCGGCTGCCAGAAATTGACCTCTTCCGGGTTTCGCATGGACAGATACTCGAACCATTCGAGGTCGGTCACGCCGACGTAGATCTTGATCGACCCCGCACTCATTCGAACGCGCCTATCCGCTCGACGACGATACCCTTCACCCTCTCAATCGCGGTTCGACCACTTTCTCGATCAAGGGCCATGTCGGGCAGCGCTGTCGCATTTACAGCGTCTCGGAGAGCAGCGGAGATGCTCGCCATCGCCTCTTCGGCGCGTGTGATCGGCAGTTCGATGGTCCGCGCCAGCGCGAGGAAATCTCGCGGTGCCAGCCGATCGTCCTTCCCGGTCAGCTTCAACGCCATCCGGTCGCCACCAAGGCCGGGAAACACGCGTGTCGTGACCGCGTCGTAGAGTGGGGCGAACCGGACGCTGTCGAACCTTCGACTGCCTGGTGCGGCCGTCTTGATCAGCGCGAGGTTCTTGAGATGCATGTCGCCGTCAGCGATGAGCCATGCGAACACCGCCCGGCGGAATAGGATCTCCAGGTCTTCGTCCGGATTGGTCGAGAGTGGTCGCAGCCCCTTCGCTACGCGCTCGATTGTCCCATCGTATTTGGCGGCGGCCGGCAGATCGAGAACGGAACAGAAATCTTCGAGCGCGAGGCGGCGTCCGTCGTCAGGCGCAACCCTAATATCGAAGCGCTCGACGACCAACGCAGGCGCCATGCCGTCGGGCATGCCGACAAGCGCTGCATCGGGCACCAAGAACCCCGCTGCTCGACCTAACTCCAGACACAGCCATTCGACGACTGGCAACGCCTCGAAACCGGCCGTACCAGCGGGCTTGAGGATGTGGGTGAATTGCGCGTCGGTGGCGGCGATCAGCGTCCCGTCCGAAGTCAAGCACATCGGCGCCTTGATTTGCACGCCGGACAGACGGGGCATTTCCGCACGCTCAAATAGCTGCGCGAGCTTCTCCTCGAAGCTGTGCTCCAGCTCACCCCTCGATTGGCCGACATACTGTCCAGTGAATTCCCCGTCCTTCGCGTACTTAGCGAGCGGCGCTTGCAGGACGTCGAGCGGCAGTGCTTCGAGCTCCTTCTTGTCGGCGACAACCGCGACGTTCGACATAAACCGCTTGCCGCGCCGAATAGCATCGCGATCGTCCCGCTCGTGAAGCACTTGGGCGAGCCAGCCTTCCGGTAAGAGCGATTCCACAAACGCGGGGAGCTTGCCGGGCGCTGTCTGGCGGACCAGCGGCGGCGCCGTATTCGCGGTCGCCTTCCAGCGCCATTCGAATCCGTCATGCGTCAGACGGCCGAGAGGCTCGCCATGCCAAGCGACGATCCGCTCGAGCGCCGCCTTGTTTGCGGCCACCTTTCCGGCAGAGGGGCGCGTGGTCAGGTAGCGCTCTGCCCCTTCCCCCTCGCGATACCAACCGTTCTCGCGAGCCAGCGCCCAGACGGCATCCGCCGTCGCTTGCGGTGACCCAAACTCCTCGATCAGCCGTGCCGCCATGTCTGCACGAAGCTCGTCAGTAATGGCGCTGGCGTGCTCGCTTCGGAGCCGGAAGGCTTCCAGAAACCGCTGACGCGGTGATGACACCTCGATTCTGATCTCACCTTGATCGTCGCCCACAATCGCCGGCGCCGTCGACGGATGAGCGGGCGCTTCGTTTTGGACGATCTCGAGCGTGCGGATCCGGGTTCGCTGGTTGCGGCGCCCACTCAGGAACAATCGGCCATCAGAGGTTGGTCCAAGGAGTACGGCCGATGCGGAGGATAAATAGGCAGCCGGATAAAGGTACTGCGCGATGCGTACAGCGTGGGTGAGCACCGCTGCCTCAATATCAACGTTCGCCTGCACATAGACGCCGCGGATCAGCTGGATGAGTTCGCCCGCCGCAGCTTGCGCGTGCGCGCGTCTCCGGTCGATTGTTTCACCAACGAGGGCTATGGACACGGACGTTCTCGCATTTCAGATGCGGGAAAGTCCATCTTCTGAGGATCGATGTCAAGGACTTTCGCGCATTTCACATACGGGGAGGTCCGAGATGGATGCCGCTTAAGGGACTGTTTGCGCCCTGAACGCAGCTGCCCGCGCGCTACGATCCTGCAAATAGATGCGGTATCGAGAGAGAAGACCGTCGTGATCTGCTCCTTCCCCCATCAACTTGTCCGTCTCGGCCAAAGCCAATTCGTATGTAAGACAGCCGGACCCATCGCCCGCCAGCTGGTCTGCCAAGCGACGCTCGATCTCGGCCCTTACCGCCGCGGGAAGAACTGCGCGGGCTTCGAAGTACATCAGGCGCAAGCCAAACCACTTCAGGCGCTCATCCTCGAAGCTTTGCACGATAGCGAGACGATCCGGCCATGAGGCTTGGTGAAACGCATTCGCACGCCCTTCGTCAGCGGGCCCTGGGAAGCCGTTATAGATTCGCTCCTCAATATGAGGCGACAGTGGATATGGCTCACGCGTGGCGATGTAGGCGGCGACAAGCCGCGTACGCAGATCGGCGTCCGCCTTCACGCGACGGGCCCGGTCTTCGATGTCGCCAATCGAACCGCCATCCAACATATGCTCTGGAGCGTCGAAGAAAGCGGTCAGCGTGGGTGCGGCATTAACCCTGAAGCGACGGATCGGACTGGGCTTCTGCGCCAGATGGGCCTGCAGTTCGACGTCATTCATTCCAGCAAGCTGGCCGACGTCCTGATTAAGGCTGAGGCAAATCCGGCCGTTGGCTTGGTCGGGATCGACACCAATACAGACAACCGGAGCGTGATAAGCCTGTCCGCCGAAGAATTCGGTCAGCACGAAGCCATCTTCCGCATCGACAAAATCCGCCACGGTCGCCTTGTTCGAGAAGCGAACGAATCGCTGCCACAGCTCCGGAGACCGCTGATAGACCAATCGACATAGCTCGACCGTCGCAAGTACATCAGACATGGCGTCATGCGCACGGGCATGGGCAACGCCATTCGCGGCCGCCAGATGCTGCAAACGGAATGTCCGTCGCCCCTCCTCGCTGACCGGCACGACAAGCTGTGCAGGTGAAACGGCATCGGCGGCCATCACCAAACTGAGCGCGTCAGCGCGGCAGTTGCGGTGGTTGCTCGTCAGATAGGCTGGATACAGGCTTTGGAAGAGCGCATGGCGAAGCATCTCTTCGTCGAAGCGAATGGAGTTGAAACCGACAAAGATAGATGGACTCCAGGAAATCAGCATCCGACGAATGTCCCCTACCATCGCGTAGTGCGACGGCAGGTTAGCGTCCGTCAGCCGCTCAATCGGCAGTCCGTTAGTACGCAGCGCCGAGGGATGGGGAAGCACGTGAGGCTGCAGCCGCGAGCGCGCTTCGAAGCGCGCCACTTCGTTCAAGTTCGCGTCGGTGCGAACAGCCGCAAAATGGAGAATCTGATCGAAACCGCGCTTGAGCCCCGTCGTCTCGGTATCGAAGAAGACGAAGCTCATGGGGCGCGCTACCAGCGAGTCAGTCGGAATCGCATTGCGGTCGGGCTTACTCTGAACCGACGCGCTAGGGCTTCAATCGCCGCCTCGTCCTCAAGGTCAACGCCCCCGCCTTCCAACGCGGTGGCCAAGAGATCGGCGGGGATCAGAAGTTCCGAGGCGAAGGCATTGGCCTCGATTTCCATCGGCTCGGTCCCGAGCGCTGAGACATCGTCGCGGAACAGAACGCGGATCCCCTTATCAACATGTACGGCTTGGCTGATCGCAGGAGCATGGAGCATGTGATGAGCGAGCTCATGGGCTGCCGAGAATCGTTGGCGGTTCGGGTGGTGAAGCGCATTCACACCGATGATCCCTACGCCGTCCTTAATGTATGCCATCCCTGAAAGGTCTTCTTCGAGGGGCGCGTACTGAAGGACGATCTTTCGCGACTTGATTATTCGCTCAACCGGGACTGGTGGCGCCGATACGCCAAACTCTCGCAGAATCGAACGCGCAGATGCGCGCGCCCGATCAGGATCGGCATCAGCCATGATCAGGCCTTACCGCGTCGTGGCTGCAATGCCGTTGTGATCAGGTCGGCGACTTGAGCTTCAGCATGTTGCGACAGCGTCTGCTTCGATAGCTCCTGATTGGAAAGCATCATCTTCAGCCCCTCCCCTAAAGGCTTCTGCGGCATCGGCGGCAGGAGCTCTGCCACCTTGGTGAAATCGAGTGCGGCGGCAAGCGCGTAAACATGATGCAACAGGATGTTCTGCCGGCCACTCTCGATATTTGCGATCGACGCGCGCGACATCTTCACCTTGCCAGCCAGTTCCGCCTGCGTGAGGCCGAGCGCTTTCCTGCGGGTTGAGACCGCACTGCCGAAAGCCTTGTAGAGTGTCTCGCCTGCCATGAATCATGTTTGCGCTATGTTCTTTTAGATGTCAATCTCGCAAACATGATGTGCTTATTGCAAACATGGACATGTGATTATTGTTTGACATTTTGAGCAACTTCGGGAATCGATTGCGTTAGGGCGTGATGCCCGGGAACGAGTCGGAGAACCAACAATGTCGAAGCGAATTCACGTAGTGCCCCACGGGTCGGGCTGGGCGACGCGTCGCGAAGGCACCACCCGGGTTGGCTCGACCCACAACACCCAAGCCGGTGCGACACAGGCCGCGCGCGGCACTGCCGTTCGCGAACGCGGCGAAGTCATCATCCACCGCCCGGACGGTCGCATCCGGGACGCCAATTCTTACGGCAACGACCCCTTCCCGCCGAAGGGCTGACTGGACCGGACCGCTTTAGAGGCGGTCCGGCGACCGGATCGTCAGAGAGGAAACATCGCAGATGGCGGAAGGTGAGCGAGATCAGGGTGCTGAGCGGCCATATCGAGTGCTCAGCCTGGACGGCGGAGGGATGCGGGGCATCTATACGGCGGCTTTTCTCGCCCGCCTGACTGATCAGTTCGCGCGCATTCGGGGCGAATCGGCCCTCGATCTGGGACGCGGCTTCGACTTGATAACCGGGACCAGCACCGGCGCGATCGTCGGGTGCGCGCTGGCCGTCGGGCGGCCGATGACGGAGGTAGTGGCGCTCTATCGCGAGCACGGCCCCAAGATCTTTCCGCATCGGATCGCGGGGAAGCGCAGCGCGATCTATCGCGCGAGCCAGGGCAGCCGTTTCGTGCGCGAGGGCGACAAGGCGCTGCGCGAGGCGCTGCGTGGCGTGCTCGACGACGTCACCATGATCGACGTGTTCGAAGGTCGGGGCATCTCGCTCGCGATCCCGACGGTACTGATGAGCGAGCACCGGGCTTGGGTCTTCAAGAAGACTCCTAAGAGCGGGGTCCGCGACGATCACTATCCGCTGGTAGACGTCTGCATGGCGACGAGCGCCGCGCCAATCTACCGCTCGCTAGCGGCGATCGATGATCCGAACACGCCGGGCGGCCCCAAGCAGGTGTTCGCCGACGGAGGGCTTTGGGCCAATAACCCGATCATGGTTGGGCTCGTCGACGCGCTGACGGTGGCGCCGCCCGACCGCCCGATCGAGATCTACTCACTCGGAACATGTCCGCGCCCGGAGGGTGATCACCTCGACGCGGAGAGCGCACACCGCTCCATGCTGGACTGGTCGCTCGGTGCTGACGTCGCGCCGCTCAGTATCTCGGCGCAGGAATTTGCCTTCGACCACATGGCGCGGCTTTTGACGAACGCCATTAGCAACTGCGGCCGCTCGATCCGGCGCGTGCGCTTTCCCAACAAGCCGGTGCCGGCAAGCATGATGCCGTATCTCGCCCTCGACGACACCCGGCCAGAGGCGATGGATCGGCTGGTCGGCCAGGCGCACACCGACGCCGATCTGACCAAGAGCGCCTGCGACGATTCCAACAACGCGGACGGGCGCATGATTCGTCAACTCATGCACGACCTGCCGGCGATGCCGGCCACTGGCGCCGTCTGGCGTCCCACTTCCACCGGCAACCAGAAAGGATAGGTGATGTTCGACTGCGCCAAAGATGTGCGTGCGTACCACGACCAGGATGTGATCCTGCCCAAGAGCGAGCAGGATGCAATGCGAGATCGCCGCGACTCCAACCGGACGCGGCTGCGAAACGGCCTGGATAAGGCCGGCAAGCCCAAGCCGATCGAGTTCGTCAAACAGGGCAGCTATGCCATGAAGACGATGTGCCACGACCCCGACAACGACTATGATATCGACGACGGGGTCTACTTCCACAAAGAGGATCTGGTCGGCGATCGCGGCGCCGAGATGACATCCCTACAGGCGCGCTGGATGGTGCGCGACGCGGTTGACGACGGCAAGTTCAAGCGTGCTCCTGAGGTGCGGTCGAACTGCGTGCGTGTCTTCTACGAGAAGGGTTACCACGTCGATCTGCCGGTCTACCGCCGCGTCGTCACTGACACCGTCTTCGGCGAAGAGGTGCACTACGAGCTGGCGGCGAGCAGCGGCTGGAAGCGGTCTGACGCTCGCGATGTGTCGGACTGGTACGAGGACCAGCGCGCCGCATCCGCCGACGGCATCCAGCTGCGCCGCATCAATCGCGACCTGAAGAAGTACGCCCGCAGCCGATATAGCTGGCGCGGCTCGATCCTTAGCGGCTTTGGCATCTCGGTTCTGATGACCGAGAAGTTTCGCGCGAACGACCGCGAGGATCGCGCGCTCTACGACACCATGGTTGCCATCCGTGATCGGCTGAACTGGAACCTCGTCGTCGCCCACCCGGTGACCCCGGGCGACACCATCACCAGCGGGTCCGACGACGCCAAGGCGCGCTGCTTCCGCGAGAAGCTGACGGAGGCGATCAACACGCTCGAGCCGCTCTTTGACGCCGACTGCACGCGCGAGAAGGCGCTTAACTGCTGGGACAAGGTGTTCGCGACCACTTTCTTCAGCGAGCGGTTGGAGGAAGAGCAGCGCGCATCGGTGGCCGCCCCCGCCATCATTGGGTCAGCCGCCCTGCTCAGCGCGACGGCAGCGGCGGCCAGCGCGGTCAGCAGCGCCGGCGGCGGCCGCCATGCTTAAGGATGGTCTCGCGCTCGATTGGCGACGGGCAGCGCTCCTGCTCGAAGCGACCCTGCGCGAGCGGGCGGGGCAAGTGCCCGAGCGCCTCGACCGCGCGACGATCTCCAGCGACTATCCCGGCCGTGACTGGATCGTCGCCGCCTGGCGGATCAGCGTGGTGTTTTCGGATGGAGTAACCCGCAGAATCGACCTTGTGGCCGGCGCGCAGTTTCCAACGACGCCGGTCAGGACCGCGCTGGTCGACCATCCCGAGCCCATGACCTGGCCGCACGTCGAGAGCGACGGCATCCTGTGCCTATTGCCGAACATGGCCGAGTGGGATCCCGATGATCCTTCAGAGGTCGCGATGGATCTACTAAATCGCTCGGTCCGGCTGGTCCAGGAGTTGCTGGAGGGTGCCATCGTTCAGCGCGACTTCCGCGACGAGTTTGTCACCTACTGGGGTTACCGGGTGCATTCGCAGGGCGAAAACCTGTTCAGCCTAGTCGCGCCCGAGCCGCCCTCGCGGGTGGTGCGTGTGTGGCGCGGCGAGGGTCTCGAAGTCGCCGGAGAGGATCAGGACGCGATTGCGAGATGGGTCTATCAACGCTTTGGCGACAAGACGCCGGTGAAGACGGAAGCGGCCGCGTTCCTCTGGCTCGACGCACCACTGCTTCCTGCAGAATACCCGGAGACGGCCGCCGATCTGTATCATTTGGCGGAGCGGATCTCTGGCGAGGCGAGGACGGTCTTGGAGCAGGCGGCGAAAGGCGGGCCGGACGAGGTGCTGGTGCTGCTCGGCGCTATTGGACGCGGGGGCGGCGCATCGATTGGGGTAAAGGCGCTCAACCCAAAGCGACGCAAAGGCCGGCCGCGCGCGCCCGACGAACCCCTCTCCGTGGGATTCCGACCCGGCCATACCCCACAGCCGCTGCTACTCGGCCGCTTTTTCGGCACGGCTCCGGTCGTCAGGACGCTCGTGCAGCGCGCCGATGCCGATTGGGTGCATGGGCGCGGTCAGGATGCCCGCACGCGCCGGCTGCTCGGCGCGACGGTCGTGGTGATCGGCTGCGGTTCGGTCGGGGCACCGGTCACCTGCGCGCTGGCCCAAGCGGGTGTCGGCCGCCTCATCCTGGTCGATCCAGAACGGTTGACCTGGCCCAACGTCGGGCGCCATCCGCTCGGCGCCACCGCCGTAGGGCGCAACAAGGCCGAAGCCTTGGCCGAACGACTGCAGGCCGACTTTCCGCATCTGAACGTCGAACATCGCGCTTGCGGCCTGCATCAGCTGATCGCACACAACGAGGATCTGCTCGCATTGGCCGATATGATCGTCGCTGCGACCGGAAACTGGGTTGCCGAGAGTGCACTCAATCGCTGGCATGTCCGGCAAGGGCGCGGACAGCCCATTGTCTACGGGTGGACCGAGGCACATGCCTGCGCTGGCCACGCGGTCGCTATCGGCCAAAGCGAGGGCTGCCTGCAATGTCACATCGGGCGCACCGGGGCGCCCGAACTCACGGCTGTGGAGTGGCCGGATGGCGGCGACATCGCTCAGGAGGAGCCCGCCTGCGGCGCGCACTATCAGCCCTATGGGCCGGTGGAGCTCGCCTACGTGAACGCGATGATCGCAGAAGTCGCGCTGGACTGCCTTCTCGATCCACCGGCGCAATCTTTCAGTCGCGTATTCGTCGCGTCGCCGCGCCGCATCGCGTCACTTGGCGGGCAGCTGACCGAACGCTGGCGCTCCGCTTTTGGTGAAGTTGAGGAGGGCGTTCGGACGGTCGATCGGCTCTGGCCTTCTGCTAGTTGCGCAGCTTGCGGACCTGGGCACCTCGACGAAGCTGCCTGATGCTGCGCGGCGATCACGCTTCCCAGAGTCGAGGGCGACGATACCATCCAAACGCACAGTCGTGACAAATGGCCGACAACAAAAACCAACACTACGTTCCGCGCGTTCATCTGAAGCCATTCACTCTGGATGGCGAAGGTTTAGCAATCAATCTTTTCAACATCGACCGCTTAAGGCCCGTTCAGAACGCTCCGGTGAGGAATCAGTGCTCGGGAGACTACTTCTACGGCAAGGACGAACGCCTCGAACGAGCGATAAATTCGATCGAGAATCCATATGGGGAGGTCGTGCGCTTTCTTATGAGCGATGACGCCGTCATTAACGCAAAGGTCCAGATCGTCATCCAGCGGTTTGTCTACCTCCAGCATTTGCGCACCGAGGCAGCCTCTCGAAAGGCAGCCGAAATGACCGCTGCCATGCACGACGTTCCCGGTTCCGATATTCCGATCCCTCACATCCGTGACGCCATAAAGACGGCTGTCCAAATCGCGATGCTGCACTTTGCAGACAGCATGGGCATCGTCGATGACCTAAAGGTCTGCATCGCGCGCAACCGCACCGACCGACCCTTCATGACGTCAGATGACCCGGCAGTCCTCACGAACAGGTTGCACCTCCAGCGTCGTCACAAAGTCCAGCAGAGCTTTGGCGTCAAGACTGCGGGCGCGATCTTCCTCCTCCCACTTTCTCCTCGACTATGCGCAATCGTGTACGATTCTTCCGTTTATCAGACCGGTCAGCGCTCAGGCTGGATCGACGTGATACGCAAAGCGGACGTGGATGCCATCAATGAACATCAAATCCTCAACTGCATGGCCAATCTTTACTTCCAGGATTGGGATTATCGAGACGACCTTGCTCAGCAAGTCTCGGTTGGGAGGAAACTGAGGCCAAAGCAGCGGCATACCGTCGTTCATGCGGTGCTCGACTACACCACCGAATGGGGTAGTCGCTACGCCGTGAAGGAAATTAAGGATATCCGAGAGGAAGAAGAGGTTCTCGTTCACATCAAGACCAACCATCCGGAGCCATCCGATTGGCCGTCCTTCTTACGGTTTCGTTCAGACGCGAAGGCCTACTCGAACAATACTGGCGCTGGCCTGACGCGCAGATGGTGCCTTGAGCAGGGTTTCGTAACTGGTCTCAATTATAAGAAGGTTCGCGTCTGAATGGGAAGATGGACGACGAACTCGAACCCATTTCATCCCTCAAGTCGCCCGACCTCATCAGATCGCAATGTGAGCTACGCCAATATAGGTGGCTGCACTGCCTCATGTAGTTCATGTCCACGGCGGCCGATGATTGCGGCGACCGCATCGGAGGTTAAAGCGGCGATCGACTCCCCATTCAAATGACCCGCCCGGAAAAGCGCAAGAATTTCCCCGCGAGTCAGCGGGAATCCTAGTGCGCTCAACGGCAACGCTTCGGCTGGAAGGCCGAGATCAAGCCGCGTGAGCAATAGCGCTGCCGCCTCCTGATCCTCGGCCCGTTCCAGCACGATCGCGGCTATGCGCAGCGCGGACTCCAGTAGGAAACGAGAGCCATCCGCGTAGCCGCGAATGTCGCCGTGCCCTACCCTAACGAAGGCATTGGACGAGTAGCGGGCCTCGATGTCGTTGGTCGGCTCACCAGCAATCCAGTCGCTCACGATGAGCGCGCGCTTGCATCGGGCATAGAACGCGACATCGCTTTCGGCATGATGCCGCAATGCGCGACCCACGCCATGCCCGAAGCGACCAAGGGCAGCCTGCTGCCAACGCGGCTCACCATTGCGGGTTTGCGGTGTGTAGTCCTCGTCGCGCTCCGGCAGGCATTCGACGAGAACAAGAAGGGCTTCTAGCGTCGCATCGACCGGATCGATGCGACGCAACAGCTCAACCAGGCGCATCGCCGACTCGAGCGTGAGGGGCGACTCGCCGCAGGCGCGTCCAAGCATGGTCAGGCGGAGATTGTCGCCGTCTTCCTCGATCAGGCCATCCGCGACCATGCGATCTAGCAGCCGCTCCAGGGTCGGGAGCATGCGCTCGCGCCACGCCGGATTCTGGAGGGCGGCGAGATAACCTCCATAGGTGTTCGCGATCAGGTCAACGACGGCACCGCGCGGAACATCTCTAACCTGCGTGAGCAAGCGGATCACCCAGGTTCCCGGCTGGTTCGGATTGAAAGATGACCGGATGACCTCCGGCTGACCTTGCACATACTGCCGGAAGAGCTGATTGCGCTCCATGGGGGTATCGGCGAGCAGGATTGCCTTTCCCTCGGCCTCGAACCCCAACCGACCGGCGCGGCCCGCCATGTTCTTATACTGAGCCACCGTGTAGGGCTGTCGTTCTCGCCCAGGGAAATCCGTCTCGGCGATAATAACGGTGGACGCGGGCGTGTTCACGCCGGCGGCAACAGTGCTGGTCGCGACGAGTGCCCTGATCTGGCCGTCTGCCCGGCGAAATCCACGCTCGACTGCAACGCGCTCATCTCGGGTGAGATCGCCGTTGTGAAACGCAATGCCACCCTCGAGTGACCGGCGAAGACTCTCCGACATTTGAGAAGGATCGCCTTCGGGCAGCACATCAATCACGTCTTGCGCCGCAGGAAGGCCAAGCTCGGCCGCAAGATAGTTCGCACAGCCGCTCGCCGGGCCACGCGCATTGCGGAAAATAATGACCTTCTCGCCAGCATCGATGAGATGGCGGACCAGCGGCACGATCACGTCCTGCGACGATTGCCTTTGCCCGCGCTGGCGGATCGCAAAGCGGTCGAGGAGCTGAATGGTTTCGGTACCACCCGGCCCCAGGCGCGTAAGTGCACCGCTCCTATCTAGGACACCTTCGACCAGCGGAACCGGACGATGGTCGGTTTGCAAAAGATCACAACCAAGCCAGCGATCGAAATGGTTGGCGTGGCCGATCACCGCGCTCAGTGTGATGAGCTGCGGAGCAACGCCGCGCTGGCGGGCACTCACGAGATTGGTGAGCAACAGTTCGACCACCATGCCACGACCTGGCTCGGTGATGAACTGCG
>NZ_CAJXGF010000070.1 GCF_913053745.1 uncultured Nitratireductor sp. | reverse complement strand
CGGATCGCCTTACGCGGCCGGCATCGCCCTATATTCTTCAGGCGGGTTCCGTGATCCCGGCGGCGCTCATCACCGGCATCCGCTCCGATCTGCCCGGCCTGATCACTGCGCAGGTGACGGAGAACGTCTATGATAGCCCGACCGGCAGCCTGCTCCTGATCCCGCAGGGCACGCGCATCATTGGCCAATACGATGACGGCGTGACATTTGGTCAGCGCCGTGTGCTGCTGGTCTGGAATCGGCTTATCCTGCCGGGTGGCCGTTCCATCGTCCTCGAGCGCCTGCCGGGCGCGGACGCCAGCGGCTATGCCGGTCTTAAGGATGGCGTCAATTATCACTGGTGGGATCTGATGAAGGCCGCCGGTTTGTCCACACTGCTTGCGGTCGGAACCGAACTCGCTACCGATGACGAGGACCGGCTGATTCGCGCCCTCCGCGACGGGACGCAGGACACAATCAACGAGGCCGGCCAACAGATCGTCCAGCGCCAATTGCAGGTCGCGCCCACGCTGACCATCCGGCCCGGCTTCCCGGTCAGGATCATCGTCACGCGCGATTTGGTATTCGAGCCCGCAGGAGGTTGACCATGGTAAAGCTGAAACTCGGGCCGTTGCCCGACGACAAGCCCGTGAAGGTCACGGTGGAGCTGCCAGCTCCGCTCCACCACGATCTTGTCGCCTATAGTGAAGTTCTGGCCCGCGAGACTGGGCAGCCCGTCACCGATCCGGTGAATCTGATCGTGCCGATGCTGAAACGCTTCATCGCCACCGATCGCGGGTTTGCCAAGGCGCGGAGAGCCGCGAGCTAGCTGGGTTCAGAAATTCCCAGGTATCGAAGTCGTCGATCGGGCAACTCCTGAACGTCTTCCTGGTCGATTTGTCTCCTTCGATCTCCGGGAGCGGCTGATTCCCTGACGATGCAGACAGCGAAGCATTGAAGATCGTGACAGGTCCGGGTTCGTCGGCTGAAGCGCGTAGAGGCGATCATCGAACGGCAGCAACGGTGCTTGCGGGAGGCAACGACGATCGCTTCCTCCTCGGGTGAGAGCACTGTCGAATGCGGGGCATTCGGTCCCCTTGGAGGGTTGGCCACTGAGGTTCGCTTCTTCCGTTTGGCGGCTGCCGTCCGATTGATCCCATAGCGATTCGACAGTGCTCTCAGGCCCTCTTCACTATTGTATATTGTTCGACGGATTGCCTCTGTCGTCGTGGCACTCCCATCCAGAATCTATCCCATAGCGCTTCCTCCCATCTTGGAGAAAACACTGCACCATCAATGGTCGGAAAAGAATATCTGACCCTCGAATCACAGCCGCCGAATGGGGCCTAACATCAACACAGTCACCACGCCGAGTAACGCGAACCCGAGTTGGAAGGTCCCTTGGGCGTCACGCAGCGCCCCTATGACGAGAGGTGCGACACCGGCACAGGCGTATCCAATGAGAAAAGCCATCCCGCTGAGTTGGCTGGCATGGTCGGGGTCGCGGCTCTCGGCTGCAGGAAGGCTCAACGCCAAAGGAAACAATCCGCCATGACCGACGCCGATCAGGATCAACCACACCCATGTTCCGGTGTCTGGAACAAACGCGAATCCGAAGAACCCAATGGCCACCATTAGTGCCGTGATCATGAGGCCGGTGCGACGTTGATGGCGGCTGTTGCCGAGCAGGGCAGGAACGCCGAGCATAGCCACTACCTGGATGATGAGCATTGCGGTTAGCAACATGTCGGCACGTGTGGCGCTGAGTCCCGCGTCGTTCTGCAGCAAAGGGGCTATCCATGCCAATTCGCAATAGTACAAAGCCGAATTCCCAGCCGAGATAGCCGTGATGTTCCACGCGGCGGCGGAGCGCCAAGGTAGCCCACGCGTCACCGGGCCGCCCGGACCGTCCCTATGAGCCAAGTTTAGCGGCCGAGACGAGCCAACCCAGAGTACGATCCCAACCCCTGCCAGGACGGCCCAGGATGCAAGCGCGAGCGGCCACGATTTGAGCCAATCGGACAGGGGCACGCTCGCTCCCGCCGCTACGACAGCACCCAGGCCCAAGCCTGCAGTGTAGATTCCGGTAACCAAGGTGGCGCGGTTTGCAAAACGGGTTTTGATCACGGCAGGCAGTAGGGTCTGCGCAATGCCGATGCCTGCGCCGACCACAGCGATGCTGATCGTCTGCAACCATGTGATTTGGCCACCCGCGCGGGCGAGGGAACCAATCCCGATCATCACGAGTCCCAGCAGCACACTGGCGTGCAGATTTAGTCGACGCGCCACTGAGGCGGCTACCGGTGCGAATAGTGCCATAGCCACGACCGGGATGCTCGTGAGCAACGCCGCACCAGTTGCCGAGAGCCCCAAGTCGGAGCGAATCATCTCGATCAGCGGCGAGACTGCGGCAATCGCTGGCCGCAGATTCAATGCCACTACGAACAGGGCCACCAATGCCAGCCCTGTAGCGGCGCGTTCGGAGGGCGACGAGGTGCCTACGTCGCGCTCGTCCGTGTCAGTCAATCCAGTCATAAATTCCACCCATATTTTGAACTCGGATATTTTATATCCGCATTGGTTTTAACTCGGATGTGACGTGTCCGCAATGATGTTATATGGAGTTGTATGAAGCATGAGATGGTCGGGAGACGTGGACATGAGATTGTCGCAGGGAGTGGAGTGGGCATTGCATTGCTGTGTTTCGTTGACCCAAGCCGCTGAACCGGTACCGGCGGCGCGGCTGGCCGAACTACACGGTGTGCCTACGGCCTACCTAGCCAAGCAGCTACAGGCACTCTCGCGTGCTGGCGTAATCCACTCCATCCCCGGTCAGATGGGTGGTTACGTCCTCACGCAACCCCCAAGCGCCATCACTGCGCTGCAGATAGTGGTCGCAATCGAGGGCGACGTGCCGGTGTTCCAATGCACTGAGATTCGCCAGAACGGGCCACTCGGCGTGGACCCGGCCAAGTGCTCCAAACGCTGCGCGATCGCTCGCGCGATGGCTACCGCCGAGCATGCTTGGCGGGAAGCGCTCGCCGAAATCTCGATCGCGGATCTAGTCGCCGGTATCGACGCCGACAGCTCCAATACAGCTATCGACGGTCTGCGCCGATGGCTGGCGACGGGCTAAAGCCCCGGTGGACCGCCCTGGCCTGCAGCGGCTGCTGGAGGACATCGAGGACGGCCTGGTCGATGTGGTCGTGGTCTACAAGATCGACCGCCTCGGCCGCTCGCTTGCTGATTTCGCCAATCTGGTCGAGGTGTTCGACCGGAACGGTGTGACCTTCGTTTCGGTCACGCAGTCCTTCAATACGACGACCTCGATGGGGGCGGCTGACGCTGAAATTCCTGCTGTCCTTCGCGCAGTTTGAGCGCGAGGTGACGGCCGAGCGCATCCGCGACAAGGTCGCGGCCAGCCGCCGGAAAGGCATGTGGATGGGTGGGTGCCGCCTTACGGCTACCGGGTCGAGAACCGGAAGCTGGTCATCGACGACGGGAGTGCCGAGCATGTGCGCTGGATCTTCGCCCGCTTCCTCGAGATCGGCACGGGGACGGAATTGGTGCGGGAGGTCGCGAAACGCGGCATCCGCACCCCGCGCGGCAACCGGATCGACAAGAACTACTTGTACCGTATGCTAAACAACCGCGCCTATATCGGCGAGGCGGTCCACAAGGGCGACAGCTATCTCGGCGAGCACGAGGGCATCATCGACCGCGAGATATGGGACCGCGTCCACGGCATCCTTCAGGAGAGCCCCCCGGAAGCGAGCTGCCCGCACACGCGCCAACACGCCCACGCTGCTGAAGGGGCTGCTGTTCAGGCTCGATGGCGCGCGGCGTTCTCGCCGCCCCACACTCGCAAAGGCGGGCGGCTCTAGACCGTGTTGAAGCATGGCGCAGGGTCATGTCCGGTGGGCCGCGTCCCGGCGGGGAGATTGAGGCCGCCGTCACTGACCAGCTATGCGCCGTGTTCCGCCAGCCCGAGATCATGGTGGGCACGTTCAGAGCGGCCCGGGCGCAGGACGACGAAATCACTGAGGCCGACGCCCGCGCAGCGCTTCTGCAGCTCGACTCGCTTTGGGACGAATTGTTCCCCGCCGAGCAAGCGCGCATCGTGATGCTGTTGGTCGAGCGCGTCGACATCGGCACGGACAGCCTGAACGTCCGGCTACGCGTGGACGGCCTTCGCGGCCTCACGCGCGAGATGCCGGTCGGCGATATCGAGGCCGCAACATGACACGCGGCGCACCGATCCCCGACACCTTGACACTCCACGTCCCATTTCGCGTCGTGAAGCGCAGCAGGCGTAAGGAAATGCATTTGCCGGAAGGCGTCGCGCACTCACGGCGGACCGACAACTCGCTGGTCAAGGCGCTGGCCCGGGCGTTCCGGTGGAAGCGGGATGCTCGAATCCGGGGAGTTCGCCACCATTGCCGAATTGGCCGAATGCGAGGGGATTGCGCCCTCCTACAGACCCGGGTCCTGCGCCTGACGCTGCTTTCGCCCGACATCGTCGAGGCGATCCTGTACAGGAAGTAGGGGCCGGAGGTGGCGCCAGGGCAACTGCTGGAGCCGTTCCCGCTCACATGGCAGCATCAGTTCCCACATTTTTCTCTGTAGGAGAATAACTGCATCTTTGAAGGTTGACTCGAGAGGTGGGTGCGTCTAAACTTCTGTAAATCGACTTACAGAGGTTTCCTTCATGCGGCTCGCGGAGCTATCAGACATTCACTCCGGTTACACGGCGCGCGGCAGGCTCGATCCGCTGCCGGAGGGTGGAGTGCCGGCGCTGCAGCTGCGTGACGTCGGAACGGACGGCGAAGAGCCGGGCCCGGACTTCCAGAGGTACGATCTGGGCAAACTGTCCGACCGATACTTCGTCAGCGGCGGCGAAGTCGTCTTTCGCTCGCGTGGCGAGCCGAACGCTGCAGCGGCCATTCCCGATCCGCTGCCGGAGCCCGTCGTGGTCATCGTCCCGTTGGTGATCGTTCGCCCCGACAGGGACCGAGTTCTCCCCGAATACTTGGCATGGGCCATCAACCAGCCCGACGCGCAGCGCAGGCTCGGTGCGGAGGCACAGGGCACAAGCCTTAGGATGATCCCGATGGCGGCCCTCGAAGACCTCGAGATCGCCGTGCCCGACCTGCCGACGCAGAGACGCATCGTCGAACTCGATGTCCTCGCCCGGCAGGAAGGGCAACTGCTCCGGCAACTCGCCGCTCGCAGGGAAACACTAGTAAGCGCCATTCTCGGGGATGCCGCGAAGGCCGCCGACCAGAAGGAAACTGCCCGATGACCGACCAGATCACCCAGCAGCAGATCAACCAGACCGCATGGGCGGCCTGCGACACCTTCCGGGGCGCCGTCGATGCCGGCCAGTACAAGGACTACATCCTCGTGATGTTGTTCCTGAAGTACATTTCGGACCTCTGGAACGACCACCTCGAGACTTACCGCAAGCAGTATGGCGACGATGAGGCCCGCATTCGCCGGCGTCTTGAGCGCGAGCGTTTCATCCTGCCCGAGGGTGCCAGCTTCTACGACCTCTACGCCCAGCGGAACGAGGCCAACATCGGCGAGCTGATCAACATCGCGCTTGAGAAGATCGAGGACGCGAACCGGGCCAAGCTCGAGGGCGTCTTCCGCAACATCGACTTCAACTCCGAGGCCAATCTCGGTCGCCCGAAGGATCGCAACCGCCGCCTGAAAAACCTCCTCGAGGACTTCGCCAAGCCCGCGCTCGACCTGCGCCCGTCGCGGGTGACCGAAGACATCATCGGCGAGTGCTACATCTACCTGATCTCGCGCTTCGCCTCGGACGCTGGGAAAAAGGCGGGCGAATTCTACACGCCCACGGCTGTCTCGCGTCTGCTGGCCAAGCTGGCCGAGCCCCGGCCAGGCAACACGATCTGCGACCCCGCCTGCGGCTCCGGCTCGCTGCTGATCCAGGCCTCGCAGGAAGTCGGCTCCGAGAACTTCGCCCTCTACGGCCAGGAGGTGAACGGGGCGACCTGGGCGCTGGCACGGATGAACATGTTCCTGCATGCCAAGGACGCCGCCCGCATCGAGTGGTGTGACACGCTCAACAGCCCCGCACTGGTCGAGGGCGACCACCTGATGCGGTTCGACGTAGTGCTCGCCAATCCGCCGTTCTCGCTCGACAAGTGGGGCGCGGAGGACGCGGACAGCGACCAGTACAAGCGGTTCTGGCGCGGGGTGCCGCCCAAGTCCAAGGGCGACTACGCCTTCATCACCCACATGATCGAGATTGCCAAGCGGCAGTCCGGCCGCGTCGCGGTGATCGTGCCCCATGGTGTGCTGTTTCGGGGCGGGGCCGAGGGGCGCATCCGCCAGCAACTGATCGAGGAAAACCTGCTCGACGCCGTCGTCGGGCTGCCGGCGAACCTGTTCACCACCACGGGGATTCCGGTAGCCATCCTGATCTTCGACCGCTCGCGCGAGGAAGGCGGCGCGAACGCTAACCGGCGCGACGTGCTGTTCATCGACGCCAGCAAGGAATTCAAGCCGGGCAAGACCCAGAACGTGATGGACGACGCGCATGTGGCGAAGGTGCTGGAGACCTACGCCACCCGTGCCGAGGTCGAGCGGTATTCGCACCGGGCCAGCCCCGAGGAGATCGCCGAGAACGGCTTCAACCTCAACATCCCTCGCTACGTCGACACTTTCGAGCCCGAGGAAGAGATCGACGTCGCCGCCGTGCAGAAGGACATCCTGCGGATCGAGGCTGAGCTGGCGGAGGTGCGGGCGAAGATGGCCGGGTATCTGAAGGAGCT
Source organism: uncultured Nitratireductor sp. (assembly GCF_913053745.1). Classification (GTDB taxonomy): domain Bacteria; phylum Pseudomonadota; class Alphaproteobacteria; order Rhizobiales; family Rhizobiaceae; genus Nitratireductor. Next base: position 16,508 of record NZ_CAJXGF010000070.1, on the reverse strand, counting down.
CGGCGTTGATGCGTGAGGATTGGGCCGAGTGCCGGATAGACGAATTGGGCAACGGGCACCGCCCTGTTTTGAAGGCCGGCCCTTTCGGCTCCGCCGTCACGAAGGCGACCTACGAAGCCTCGGGCTACAAGGTCTACGGTCAACAGGAAGTTGTCGCGAAAGACCTCAACGCGGAAGCCTACTTTGTGTCTGAGGCCACGTTTCGTCGACACAAGAGCTGCGCGGTTGAGCCCGGTGATATTCTCATGACTATGATGGGAACCATTGGTCGCGTGTATCGCGTGCCTCAAGGAGCGCCGAAAGGCATCATCAATCCGCGGCTTGTCAGAATTGCGTTCGACAAGTCGCGCGTCTTACCGAAGTTCGCCGAAGCTGCTCTGGAGCAGCGTCCGCTGCAACGCTTGCTAGATCGCCGGAGCCACGGCGGAACAATGCAAGGGCTGAACCTCGACGCGCTCGCGTCGATCCGGCTCTCCATTCCCCCGCTGTCCGAACAGCGCAAGATCGCCGAGATCCTGCGGACGTGGGACGAGGCGCTCGAAAAGCTCACTGCCCTCCGCGCGGCGAAGCAGGAGCGGTTCACGGGCCTCACGCAGCAAATCATGGGGCGCGGCGGGATCTTCGCCCAGCGATGGCCGCTCAAGGCTCTGTCGGCTGTTTCAACCCAGGTTCGGCGTAAAAGTGCGGGCGACAATCATCCCGTCATGACGATCTCGGCAAAGTCGGGCTTCCTAATGCAGTCCGACAAGTTCGCCCGCGACATGGCGGGCCAGAGCGTCGAACGCTACACGCTGCTGCACGAGGGCGAGTTCGCCTACAACAAGGGCAATTCCAAGACCGCTCCCTACGGCTGCGTCTTCCGCCTTGAACGCCCCACGGCGCTCGTGCCCTTTGTCTACTACTGCTTCGCGCTGAAGCCGGGTCTCGATCCCGAGTTCTACGAGCATCTCTTCGCCGCCGGCGCGCTGAACCACCAGCTCTCGCGTCTGATCAACTCGGGCGTCCGCAATGACGGGCTACTCAACCTTTACTCAGACGACTTCTACAGCTGCCGGGTGCCGGTCCCGCCAATCGAAGAGCAACGACAGATCGCGCGGGCCCTGACGGCCGCAAAGCAGGAACGGGAGCTTCTCGATGATGAGATCGCTGCCCTGACCCGTCAGAAGCTCGGCCTTATGCAGAAGCTGCTGACGGGCGAGTGGCGCGTGGCGGCCGCCGACAAAGGTTCCACGGAGGCCGCAGAATAGATGGCCTACTACATCCCTCCGCCTGACCCGAAAGGGGAAATCCAGATCGAGGAGCTGCATCCGCGATGCATCGAGGTGTGGTTCATACCGGAAGATGATCGGCTCCGCGCCGCGGGCATCGATCCGAAGGATCGCGAGAAGCATCGTGTGCAGCTTCTCCTCATCTCGGCGCAGGATCACTTCATCTCGATCTATCCGGTGAACACGCTTCCGACCAACCCGAGCTTCCTCGAGCAGAAGTACAACCAGGTTCGCGAAATTACCCTAGATGAAACGGACATTTGGGACTTGAAGCTCGACGGCGAGCTGCCGAAAACACGGGACGAAATCCTCGAGGTCCTGCACGATTTTCCATCGGGCTTTACCAAGGACCCCGACTACGGGCTCGGATTGGCGAAGGAATATCGCTTCATCGTCGATGCCGTGGAAGTGTTGTCGTCCTGCACTTCGATCGTCATCACACCCAAGGAAAAGTCGCACGCCGACGAGGTCGCCGGCTTCTTCTACATTTCGAGCGCTGACTTCGACGAGATGCGCCGCAAGATCAATTCCATCGCGACCGCCAGCCAATCGGCCGGGCGCTCGGTCAAGGACACGACAACCCATAACTATCTGGCTGAGAAAATTGGCAAGCCGCTAGTGGAAGTTACTGCGGGGCGGTCACCGGTACGCCGCATGATCACCGCGAAGGCAACGGGTGAGGAAGTCTTGCCGGAAGACGCGCAGGACGCCGTTATTCACGCCCTGACGAAGACAGCCAAGTCCCTCGGTTCGGAGCAGACAGAACGGCTTGCACGATTGCAGAGCGACATCGAACTCGTGACCCTCGACGCCCTCATCGAGCGATTCGAGGAGATGCTTGGAAAGAAGCTGGATGAGGCCAAATGGCAGGAGTTTTTCAATGCCAACCCGTTCATTCTGAACATGGCGTTCGGATACCCAGTCATCAAAGTCCGCGATCAGGCATCGGTCGGCGGACGGAAGCTGTCTGGGGATGGCGAAAAGATCACCGACTTCCTCGTCAAGAACAGCCTAACCAACAACACCGCCGTTTTCGAGATCAAGACACCGCAGACGCCAGTGTTGAACAAGCGGCCGTTCCGTGAGGGAGTCTACACCCCTTCGGCCGACCTCTCAGGGTCGATCAACCAAGCACTCGACCAGAAGTATCAGTTCCAAAAGCAAGTCGCCCAGATCAAGGAAAACACTCGGCTCTATGACATCGAGTCCTATGCGGTCCACTGCTGTCTCGTTGTAGGAAAGACACCCGAGGGAGAGGACCAGCAGAAATCATTCGAGCTGTTCCGCAGAAACTCCAAGGACGTCGAGCTCGTCACGTTCGACGAGCTCCTTGAGAAGCTGAAACAGCTGGGCGCTTTCCTTCGCACAGCTGATCGGGAGGACGCGCGATGAAGTTCGAAGTCTACTGCGATGAAACACTGCCCGATCTGTTCACATCAGATCATCCGAGTGCGGAATTTCTGATGATCGGCAGTCTTTGGTTGCCTGCAGATCTCCGTGAGGAGGTGAAGGACAGGATTGCGGTGCTGCGTCAGCAGCACGGCGTCCATGGTGAAATGAAGTGGCGCAAGGTATCTCCGTCGAAGGTCGGTTTCTACACGGATCTCATCGACCTCTTCATGAGCTTCGGTCTCGACCTTCGGTTCCGATGCATTGCGGTCGAACACCAGGCGATGAACATCGAACTGCACAATGGTGATGCCGAATTGGGCTTCTACAAGTTCTACTACCAGGTGCTGCACCACTGGATCCTCGATCAGAACGAATACACCATCTTCTGCGACCTGAAGCGAAACCGCGACCGGACGCGCCTCGCCACGCTTAAGCGTGTGCTGAAGAACGCAAACCGAACCTCGATTATTCAGGAGGTTCAGTCGTTGCCGTCCCCCGAGGTGGTGCTGCTCCAGCTCTGTGATGTGCTGCTCGGCGCAGCCTCCGCCCGGATGAACGACCGGAAGGACCTTGGTGCGGCCAAGGAAAGCGTGATCGCTCATCTAGAACGGCGATTGAACCGCACTCGGCTGCAGCCGACACCAAAGTCCGAGGAGAAGCTCAACATTTTCCGTATCCGGCTCGGGGGCGGTTGGTAATGCCTCCACTGTTGAAACTAGCCGACCAAGCGGCCTATCGCACCCATTTCGAGCGGACCCTATGCCAGGGCGGTATCGTCACGCATGATGGCATTCCGGTGTTTTTTCGCAAAAGCGAATTCGACCATGCTTTTTTCGAGAGCTCTGACCGTCGGGGTGCGAACGACGTGTTCTCGCTGGACAGGGCAATGCGCATGGACTGGATACCAGCAGCCCTCGCAGATCCGAATGCCGACTGTTTTCAAGGTTGGAACAGCAAGAAGCGGTGTCACGATTCAACCCGCCGGGTGGCTGTAGTCATCGATGATTTTGTGATTGTCATTGGCATCTGGCAAAGGCGGGATCGCAGCCTGAGGGCGAATTTCATCACTTGTTATCAAGCAGATAAAAGCATTTGGAAAATCCGCCAATCCCCGCGCTGGACCCTGCAGGAGTGCCTGAATGCTCTGTGATAAGGAAATTGGGACGCTGATTTGCTACGCTGGCTCAGCGTCCGAAGCCTCGATAGGTTCACGGCCGGTAGGCAGTGAACTCAAGTCAGATATGGTCATTGTATGGCTCAAAAGTCAAGGCCCCCTTAACAGACCTCACTGGGCAAACCGACCACGACTCGTCCGTGGAGGATGCTCATGACGTTCAATGCCGCTGAAAAACACCAGTCCCAGGTCCCGGCGCTTCAACTGCTGGTCGCGCTCGGGTTCACTCCGCTTTCGCAGGAGGAAGCCCTGCGCCTTCGGGGCGGGCGCCTTCGGAACGTCGTACTTGATGACGTACTCGCTGAGCAGCTGATGCGCATCAACCGCTTCACGCATCGGGGCCGTGAGTATGCCTTCGACCTCGAGGACGCGCATGAGGCGATGCGGCGGCTTAAGCCCACGCCCGACCGGTTGAAGGGCCTCCGCGGCACGAACCAGGATATCTACGACGCGCTCGTTCTCGGCACGACGATTACAAAGTCCATCGACGGCGATTCAAAGAGCTACTCGTTCCGCTACGTCGATTGGGATACGCCAGAGAACAACGTCTTCCATGTCACCGCCGAGTTCTCCGTCGAGAGGACCGCGTCGAGCCAGACGAAGCGCTGCGACATCGTCGCCTTCGTCAACGGCATCCCGATCCTGGTGATCGAGAACAAGCGGCCGACCGAAAGCCTGAAGAAGGCGGACAGCCAGCTGATCGGCTACCAGAACGAAGACAGCATCTCGCAACTCTTCCACTTCGCCCAGCTGCTAATTAGCATGAACCGGAACGAGGCGCGCTACGCAACGGTCGGGACGCCGCGGAAGTTCTGGCAGACCTGGCGCGACGAGGAGGACAGGGCCGAAGCCATCGCGCCCTTCGCCAACCGCGCCCTCGCCGCGGCGGAGAAGGACGCCATCTTCTCCGGCGATTTCTCGGGCGCGCGCGTCTATTTCGACGCGATGGCCGCCGAGGCAGAGCGCGCGGTCACGGTGCAGGATCGAACGGTGTACGCGCTGTGCCGTCCCGAGCGGTTGCTCGATCTCATCCGCCGCTTCACCGTGTTCGATGGTGGCGTCCGCAAGGTGGCGCGCCACCAGCAGTTCTTCGGGATCCGCCGCGCCGTGGAGACGGTCAAGCAGCACGATGCCGGCGGCGCCCGCAAGGGCGGCGTGATCTGGCACACGCAGGGCTCGGGCAAGTCGTTGACGATGGTGATGTTGGGACGCTCGCTTGCCTTGGAGCGCAGCATCGAGAACCCGCGGATCATCATCGTCACGGACCGCGACGATCTCGACAAGCAGATCAAGGACACCTTCAAGTCCTGTGACCTCGAACCGGTTCGGGCGACGAGCGGGGCTCACCTTCTGGAGCTCGTCCAAAATAAGGCTCCGCTGGTCACCACGATCATCAACAAGTTCGACACGGCGGTGAAGAACAGCAAGCTGGCGGACGAAGATCCGAACATTTTCGTGCTGGTGGACGAGAGCCACAGGACTCAGACGGGGCGCTACGGCGGCCACAGCCAATTCGCCGCCAAGATGCGCCGCCTCCTTCCAAAGGCCTGCTACCTCGGCTTCACCGGCACGCCCCTGCTGAAGAAGGAGAAGAACACGCTGGCGACCTTCGGGCGATTCATCCACCGCTATGCTATCGACGAGGCGGTCGCCGACGGTGCCGTCGTGCCGCTGCTCTACGAGGGACGGCTCGTTGAGCAGCAGGTCTCGGGCGCCGTTGTCGACCGTTGGTTCGACAAGATCAGCGAGGGGCTGACCGAGAACCAGAAGCGTGATCTAAAGCGGAAGTTCTCCCGGATGGACGCCCTGGCCAAGACCGATCAGGCCATCCGAGCCAAGGCGTTCGACATCTCCGAGCACTTTCGCCAGCACTGGCAGGGGACTGGGTTCAAGGCGCAGCTCATCGCCCCGTCGAAAGCGGCGGCCGTCCGCTTCAAGGAGGTCCTCGACGAGATCGGCCACGTGTCGAGCGCGATCGTCATCTCGCCGCCGGACGAGAACGAGGGCAACGAGGAGGTCGACCAGGAATCCAAGGACTTCGTGCGGAAATTTTGGTCGACAATGATGGCGCGGTACAAGACCGAGGAAGAGTACAACCGCCAGGTCATCGACGCATTCAAAGGGTCCGGCGACCCGGAGATCCTGATCGTCGTCTCCAAGCTGCTCACCGGCTTCGACGCGCCCCGTAACACGGTCCTTTACGTCTGCAAGTCCTTGAAGGAACATAACCTCCTGCAGGCGATTGCGCGCGTAAACCGTCTCTACGAGGACGGTGGCACGGAGAAGCAGTTCGGCTTCATCATCGACTACGAAGGGTTGCTAGGCGAGCTCGACAGCGCCCTGACGACCTTTAGCGCATTCGAGGGGTACGAGGCGGCGGACCTCGCCGAGACGGTGCATGACGTCCGCGAGGAGATCCGCAAGCTGCCCCAGCTGCACGATCAGCTCTGGGACATGTTCAAGCCGGTCAGGAACAAGAAGGACATGGAGCAGTTCGAGCAGCACCTTGCCGACGAGTCGCTTCGCCATGAGTTCTACGCGCGCCTCAAGGCTTTCAGCCGGTGCCTGCACATATCGCTCTCGTCGGACAAGCTGTTCGATGTCTTCGACGAGGCCAAGGTCGACGCCCTGAAGCGGGACTGGAAGCAGTTCTCCGAGCTCAAGCGGTCGGTCCAGCTCCGCTACCAGGAGACGGTCGATGTCCGCGAGTTCGAACCGAAGATCCAGAAGCTGCTCGATGACCATGTTGTGGCGATGCCTGCCGAGACCATCATCGAGGTGGTGAACATCAACTATCCTGATGCGCTGAAGGCGGTCGTCGAGGAGACGGGCGTATCCGAAGCCTCGAGGGCGGACCGCATCGCCAGCGCCACCCGGCGGGCAATCACCGAGAAGATGGATGAGGACCCGACGTTCTACAAACAGTTCTCCGAGCTGCTCGAAGAGACCATTCGCGCCTATCGCGAGAAGCGGCTCTCCGAGCGCGAGTACCTGAACAGCGTCGTGGACCTCGCGAGCAAGGTGGCACGCAAGGATCGGGGCCGGGATGTTCCCGAAAGCATCCGGGGCGATGAGGATGCACAGGCGTTCTTTGGCGTCCTGGAAGGTCAGCTCAAGATCAAGGGCGATGAGCCGGTGGCCGGCGACGAAGCAGCATCCATCGCCCTGGAGATCATCGACATCATCAAGTCCCACCTGATCGTTGACATCTGGTCGAACGAAGTGGCCCAGAACAATTTGCGCAACGCCGTTGATGACTACTTCTTCGACGTTCTGCGTGACGAGAGGGGCGTCGACCTGCCCTTGGAGGTGCTCGACGATCTCGAACTTAAGATCATAAATCTTGCTCGGGCCCGGTTCGCGGCATGACGCGGGAGTTGCACTGCCTGCAGTACGGCGAGCAGGAGATCCGGTACGAGATCGTCCGCCGTCCGAGGAAGACGCTAGAGATCGCCGTCGAGCCGGATGCTTCGGTGGTGATCGCGGCCCCGGAGGACGCGACGCTCGACTCCATAGAAGCCAAGCTGCGGAAGCGCGCGGCATGGGTGACGCGGCAGCAGCGGTACTTCGCCCAGTTCCTTCCAAGAACACCGGAGCGCAGGTTTGTCGCCGGTGAGACCCATCTCTACCTCGGGCGCCAGTATCGGCTGAAGGTCGTCCCGCATGTCCAGGAAAGCGTGAAGCTGATCCGCGGCTTCATCGTCGTGCAGACGCATCGGCCGACCCGGTCGGAGGTGACTCGCGAACTTGTCGAGGCATGGTATCGAGACCGGGCCCACATCAAGTTTCCGGAGCGTATCGAGCTCTGTCTCGGTCTCTTCCCGGATCCTGAGGCATTCCGACCGAAGGGTCTCATCGTACGCCAGACACGGCAGCGATGGGGGTCCATGTCGCCCGCAGGACGCTTGCTGCTGAACCGCCGTCTCGTGCAGGCGCCAGTCGACGCCATCGACTACGTGATCACCCACGAGCTCTGCCATGTGGCCGAGCCACATCACGGCGCCACATTCTTCGATCTACTCGACAAGGTGATGCCCGATTGGGAGCGGCGGAAGCAGAGGTTGGAGCGGGCCATGGCCTGAGAACTTCCGAACCCGGTCGCGGCAGACGCAACGCGACTCTAATCCAAGCAATTCCAGCGGCTTGAATTTCCTCAGTAGCCACATGGACTTACAAGGAATTCACCAAACTGGCGCAGCCATGAGGTCTGGAGAATATCGACCCTAGAGACCGCTTCCGAGCCTCCTGGTGCCTTAGCCAGTGCTCAGCCTCTCCCGCATGAAATGCACACCTTGCGGCCATTGGTTCCCGGCATGAAATAACGGCCGCAATCGCACTGGTGAAACGCCTTCATAGCGTTCGGCAGCGCTATTCATTCCAGTTCACTGCGAAACGGTGAAGACTGTCAGGCCATAGCTGACTTCTTGCCCAGGCGCGCTTACGCTTATTCGGTAGGTCCCCTGGCCGACAAAGCCGTGAAACTCCCCTGCCGCAGTCGCTGACGCCGTGGTGCTTCCCAGGAGAGTGCCGCTATCGACAGCGTGCAGTGCAATTGAGACGGTTGCGTCGGATGGCATTAGGGAAATGTCAAGTTGCGCCGGCTGCACGGTAGTAATCAGATATTGCCGCTCTTCTTCGTCCGCCCCGATCCAGTCATTGACGATGGCCGGGTCGCCATCGATCGCATCGAGATCGATAATGACGGGATCTTCCGGCTTTTTGCTTCGGGAAGCTTTGACCGTCAACATATAAACTCTGGCTGCCCCGGACTGGCGGACAACGACAATAGCGTATCGGCCGGATCGCAAAGTCAGCCGTTTTGTGTCGGACGAACCGCCGGCCTTTCCCAGGCTGGCAACCACGTAATCTCCTGGTGCGGCTATTTGCTCATCCGTACTCAGATGCCAAAGCACCATCGACACGTCGCCGCCCGCCGTCTCCAATCGGACATCGAGTTTGGTCCAGTCTTCAAGAGTAAAGATGTGGGACTCGGCAAATTCAGGATCGCTCAGTTGCCCCTGAATCTGTATTGTACCGCCAATAGCAATATCTAAATTGTTCGGAAGATTTTGAGCCTGAATTTCGTGGGCTCTTGCGGGCAGCACCAACAAGGCCAGCGCGAACAGCGCGAATGGATTTACCCAGAAACCGGGTGATATGGGCGGCAACGTCGTTTCTCTCTATCCCCGATGCGTTCGAGCAATCCTGAATAACCGGCTTATAAACATGCGAAAACCCGCTTTCCTGCTACCGATGCTTGTCATCACAAGCGGTGGAGCACAGGCTGAAGTTCTCGACAAGATCGGCGGGCCGTTCGTCCATTGGCATCTTACCTTGATTTCCCTCGCAGCGGCAGTGCTGCTGGCCTGGTGGCGTCCCTGGCTGGCATTGCTCGTCTATCCGTTTTCGCTGCTGTTAGCCTCGGGCACGCTGGATTTGCTGTATGGTGAATTGAGCCCTCACATTTTGCGAGAGGGCGGCATGCCGTTTCTCATCAGTGCATACGCATCAGTGCTGGTGGATATGGGCGGCCCTGTCATTGCCTTTGCACTGTTCCGGCGACGGTAGCGGGTCTACAGACGGACCCGGGATGTCTTGCTGCAGCGCTTACAGTCTGATTCCCCGGCGCGATGCCGGTCGAGCTGCTCTTTCAATTTCAACGAACAGGTAAACCTAAGGACACCGAAAGCCCATGCGAAAACCAAGATTGACCGCAATAATCGTGGCTGCCCTCCTTGCACCCGTCGCGGTCGCAGCGCAACCCGCGCCGCTCGGACCCGATGAGGTAACACGCGAGAACGGCGATGCGGCGATCCGCTGCGCGATGCTGAGCCAGATCGCAAAGAATGCCGCCTTCTTCACAGATGTGCCCAACGGGCAGGTATTGGTCGCGCGCCTCAACGACCGGATGCTGGAAATCGCACGCCATGCCGCGCCTGAAGCGACCAACGAAGAAATGCTGGTACGGATGAAGGCAGCGTTTGCGGATTACGACAAGCTGACCGTTGACGGTGCCACGTTGAAAAAGGGAGAGATGATGAAGGCGGATTTCCAGATTTGCCTCGAACGTGCAGGCGAATTGTTCGGCAAGGATCTTTTGCCCGACGGATAGCAAACCTGGCAATACAGTCCATGATCCTGAACATCATGCGCGCGCTTTTGAGCGGCTGGATGTTGCCCCCCTGCATGCCGCTGATGATGGCCGGCTATCTGCTGGTCGGCATCGTGGCCATGGCCGCCGACGATTCCGAGCGAGACCCAACCCCCGCCGAAATGAGGGTGATCCTCTTTGGTTTCCTTCCAACGATCTGGTTTGCCGCCATTCTGGCGCAGCTGGCAGGGCGCGTTTGGCGGTGTTCCGCTGATACCAAATGAATGCACTGGTGAGGAAGTCAATTGAGCAAGGCAGCATGCATCGGCGCAGTGATCGGCGGGTTGATCGGCCTGCTCTCCCTGCTGTTCGACAGCGCATTTACGCTTTCCGCTGACAATGCAGGGCAACTGGGAGAAACGTCCGGCTTTGTGATCGGCAGGGTGGCCGTCAGCGCGCTTCTGGGCGCGGCACTCTTCTGGATTGCTGGCGTGCTCGCCCAGGTAATTCGCAGGCTCGCAGCCCGAAGCCGTCAATGAAACGTGCAACGGCGCTGCGCGGGCATCATTCGACACGCGGCGAAGGGACATTTCCCATCAGGTCACACCGCCTATTCCGGCACCTTGACCAGTCGAAGCTGGTAGTACGTATCCTCGTTCGGCGGCTCGAAGGTCAGGTAGTAGGTGAAGAGATCGTCCTCGAACGCATAGACGTCCACGGGCCATGCCTCATAGTTCGGTCCCTCGAAGCCTAGGGTTGACTGGTCCACTTTCGTCATGCCAGAGGCGCCAATCTTCCAGGAAAAATACAGGCGTTGCAGCGGCATCGTGTCGAAGCGGTTGCGGTGAGCGATGGCGCATTCATACCCTCCGTCGTCTCGCGACTGACCCTTCGACAATAACGACCCGGAAGCATTGCTGTCCCATCCAGCCGCCGCTCCTGTGCCAGGCACCAGCCCGAGTTCCTGCACGGCGTCCTCACGGCCCACGCCGCGCGGCTCCAGTTTGTGGACCAGGGTCTCGATGCAGATTTTCTGGAAAGCACCCATCGCCTTTCCCATGGACACGCTGTCGGGCACCCTGCCGCTATACCAGACAAATCCTCCCATCAGCCCGAAACAAACGAGCGCAAGGGCTGCGGACCTCTTGAACCATGTCATTCGATGATGTGGCCTTTCCTGCCCGCGCATAAATTCCGCGCTGTTTGCTTCGCCACTGCCGGCAACGGTCCCCGAGTTCTCGGCAGTCAGCAAGAACGAGCGCCTCGGCGCCACCGCGAGGTGGAAGGTTGAAAGGACCGGACTATGCTTTCGCGCGCTTCTTTCCACGAACGATTGGAGCACATGCAGCCCCGATCGCCCCGATACCGCCGCCAATCAAAGCATAGCTGATCAAATCGCAGAAAATGCTCCCGCGATTGGCAGTGCCAACCGATTGGGCGGCTTCTTCGGCACCCATATGGTTCGCTCTTGCGTCCATCATGGCGACCACGCCGGGTTCGCCGCACCTGGAAAGAAGCAGATTTCTTGTCTCTGCGCTGTTCGCGTAGAGGTTCTGAACGGTTTCCTGACACCGCTGCCTGTCCGCCGCGATGACGCCGGACCCCGCAAACTGCATATAGAAACCTGCAGCCAAAAGGGCCAAGCCGAGAACAACGAAAATCATGAGGCGCACAATGCCGCTCCTGGACGATTCAATGAAGCGTCACAAAGCAACGCGGGTTGCCGGCGTCAACCCACCGTAAAAAAGAAGACGGCTTTCTAGCGCCGTGTCCCGGCGAATCTGTCAGATACTTCAAAGTTGCATCGGGATCCGCGCAAAGAGATTGCAGCTGCTCGGCAATTTCGCGAGCTTCGATCAAGCGGAGGGACTATTTGAACCTTTGATTTACCGCTCCACCCGCTTGAGTGAACGGATCCGTTCCGTCTCGCGAATTCCTCGACAAGGAGGGAGCTGAGCATCCGCGGCTCCGCGCGGTAAAGCGAGCAAAGGTCGTCTGTATTGGGCAATCCCATATCTCCTGTGTTGCAGCAGATTTCTTGCATAGGAAATCAGCTTTCGACATCCAGCGTCAAATCGTACCGGGCATTCCGGAAACCTCATCGTTGTTGCGAAGCCCGACACTTTCAGGCGTTTCGGTCAGATGGGCGAACGACCGAAATGGCGCGCGAGGCAGTCGTCTCCTGCGCGGAAAGCGAAGAACAGTGTCCGCTACAGACATTGGTCGTTTTCGCCGTACATGGGCGATGCCAAGCCTCACACTGGGACTACGAGCGAGTGTCGGTCTCGTATGTTGCGAGCCCCCGCAACCAACATCAACAACAAAAACCCCGCCAGGCCAACCGACCAGCGGGGTTTTGTGTTGATTGTACTAGAATGAGTTGGCGGCTTTTTTGATTTCTGGCGTTGGGGCTGTCGGAATCATATCGGAACCGCTGTGCAGCCGTTGCGCGCATCGCTGCGGTTTGCGCGACCGAAGAAACGCTTCCAGCAAAAAATGCTATCATCCGTAAAACCCGCTAGCCATGTTCGCTTCATCCTACCCCGCACCATCAATGCGGGCGCAGACAATGAAGATAAGAGCTCAGGCCGACTCTTATGCACTCTTATCGAATGCACTCTCTGTCAATCGGCAGATCAGGATACAGTGGATTATACCTCGATCGATCCAAGCGCTTTGGCACGAGCCTGCACTGAAGATTGCGCGCGTATGGTGCGGGCTTGGGATAGCAGCGTGTTGATCTTTTCGGTGGCTAGCCCGGTAAGCCCGAGTGCACGCGCCTGACTGTCCCGATCCAGCAACCCATAAATGAGTATGGTGTTGCGCTTATGCTGAAGATTGGCGCCGGGATTGGACATGACATTCTGGACGATCGGCAGCGCCTGGGAGGCATCGTCAGCAAGTGCTGCAGCGAGCGCCATGTTGATCTGGATGTCGAGATCTTCGGGAGCGAGTGCGCGCGCACGAGCGAAAGTGCTCATTGCCGGCTGTATCTGGCCTGCAAAGGTTTGCGCGACGCCGAGACGATTGTACGCTTTGCTGGTGTTGACAGTCTGAGCACCCTCGGAAAGCGTTCGGATACCAGCTTCCGTATCGCCCTGATCGATCATCGCCCAGCCCAATCCAACGAGCGCCGGACCATATTTTGGCGAGCGAGAAAGGGCGGCGCGGAAGGCTTTCATTGCCTCGTCCGGATAACCCGAACGCATGTAGACATCTCCCAGACCAACAAATGTGCTGGCCGGAGCATCGGGTAGTGCAGCGGCTTGCTCGTAAAGCGTGATAGCGGTTTCCCATTCGCCGCGCTGCTCGAGATCCGCCGCGAGGCTCATGAGCCGGGACGACTGGCTCGTCGGTTTGGTGGTCGGCTTCGCGCCTGGAGTTTCGCTTTCGCCTTGCGTTGTAGCGCAACCAGCGAGCGCGAGCGCACCCATCACAAGCAGCCCGGCCATGCGTCGACGCATGCTCATCTCCCTCTCCTCGCGCAGCTTGACAGCCCCTCCCCGAACATGCCCACTTCGCGTATCATGAGCGGACCATAGGCGAAACCCATGACGCAGGAAAGTGAAGAAAAACAACTTCCTCCAACCGAGAAGAAACTCAGAGAGGCGCGGCGAAAGGGACAAGTGCCGCAAAGCCGAGATCTGTCGTCAGGCCTGTCTATTTTCGCAGCCCTCACCTATATTTTCTTTGCATGGCCTACCATGTCCGACAGGCTTGTCGAGTTGATGGATTCGATCGCCAGTCGGCACTATGACGATTTCACCGAGGCAAGTGCATTTGCTGTGCATCAGGCGCTGATGACGGTGTTCCAGATAATCACGCCGCTGGCGGCGATCACGGCTATAACGGTGATTGTCTTCGGCATCTTTGCGACCGGCGGCCCGGTCTTCTCATTCGAACCTCTCAAACCACGGTTTGAGAAGATCAGCCCGGCCCAAGGCTTCAAACGGCTGTTTTCGCTCCGCAACCTGGTCGAATTCGGGAAAAACTTGCTTAAGGTCGTATTTCTCAGCGGCCTTTTGACCATAATTCTGCTGAACTGGCTGCAGCCGCTATTCGAGGTCCCAGGGTGCGGCTCATCCTGTCTGGCGGGAACGGCAATGAGCATTCTCATTCCGCTTGGAACGGCGGCGGCCCTTGCCTTCGTGGTTATCGGCTTCTTCGACATCCCGGTTCAGAATTGGCTATTTCGGCGCGACATGCGCATGACGCGCACGGAGTACAAGCGCGAACGCAAAGACATCGAAGGCGATCCCCAAATACGCCAGGAGTTACGGCGTCAGCGCCGCGACGCCGTTACGAGACCAGTCAAGCGGGGGTTGGAGAACGCTTCTCTTGTCGTTTACCACGGGGATCGCTCCGTAGCCCTGAGGTATGTCGCCGGAGAGACACCGGTTCCGGTCATTGTTGCCAAGGACGAGGGATCTGTTGCTGCAGCATTGCTTTCGCAGGCACGCAGCCGTGGATACTCCGTGGTCGAAGATGCGGCACTTATCGACGCGCTATATCCGAATGCGCGAGTCGGAGATGATCTGCGTGAAGATTATTTCCCGTTGATCGCGCGGCATCTCGTTCGTTTCGGGCTTGTTTGAGAGCGTCACAAGACCCCAGTGCCGTTCAACGCGACTGTGCGTCCGTTATGGCCTCGCGTTCATGAGCGCCGCCAAGAGCATCGCCTTCTCCATAGATATAGCGGCGGGCGGCCCGGGCTGAGGGTGCCGCTGGCGCGTCACCAAGCTCGCGGCCCTCAATGAGATCGCGCTTCTGCTCTGCCATAAGCTGCAAATTATAGGCATTGGCACAGCCAGGGGGCAGATGGGGTCCCAGTTGTGGAACGACCGTTAGCCGGGTCTCGGCAGGTTCTGGCGACTGATCTGCCGGCAAACCGAGACAGGCCTCCGGCACGAGAACCGATTGGCTGACGCCCTTGCCACTGCTCGTATATTTGTTTGAAGGCATATAGCCGAAATTCGGAGATACGTCCCTCGGGGCGTTCGTACAACCGGACACGGCCAAAAGTGACATCACCGCGGCAGCGCGAAAGTGACGTGTTCTAGGCATCAGTATTCTCCCGTTACTTTACGATCATGCCGACGCCGGATGCGCTTTTCTTGCGCGGTTTTGGCGCTGGTCTGTCCATGGGCGTTGCCAGTTTGTCGTGGCTGACGGGCTTGACCAGATAAGGCGTAATCAGGATGACGAGCTCAGTTTCCTCCCGCTGATAGCGTTGGGACTGGAAGAGCGGACCAAGAATAGGCACGTCGCCGAGCACCGGGAATTTCTGAAGGTTACGCGTCAGTCTTTGCTGGAACAGCCCGGCTATGGCGAAGGTCTGGCCACTCGCGACTTCCACCGTCGTATCTGCGCGACGCACCACGAAACTGGGCAGGGTCAGACCTTCGACGGAAACGCTTCCGCTGTCGGACAGGGAGCTAACCTCCGGCTGGACATTGAGCGCAATCCGATTCTCCCCCAGAAGCGTCGGCGTGAACCCGAGCGAGACGCCAAACGATTTGTAACTGACAGTTACGGAATCATTGCCCTGCGGCATGGGAACCGGCACTTCACCGCCAGCCAGAAAACTTGCCGTCTGGCCGCTGACGGCGGTGAGGTTCGGCTCCGCGAGTATCTTAACGATACCATTGCGTTGTAACGCCTCCAGGAAAACCTCAATGTTTACATCATGCGCGCCTATGCTAAAGCCGAGATTGGGTTCCGCGACACCCCCTTGTTTGAACATCCCGAAGTTGAAGCCACCGTCGCTGATCGTGGTGTTCCAGTCGAGGCCGTAGGAAAGCAGTTCCGAACGGGAGACTTCCGCGAAGCGAACCCGAATGTTGACTTGCTGGGATCCTTCGATCCTGGTGTTGTTCAGCGGCGGATGATCCGGTGGCGAATATGTACGCGCCACGCTGTCGACATCGACAGCCTCATCCATATCGCGCACCCTCCCGGTAACGACAATCCGATCGCCGAAGAATGTCAGATCGGTCATTGATGTCGATTGCAGCCGGTCGCGGGCTTCCATCGCCGAACTGTTGTCTACGCCGACGCGAAACTCCATCGAGGCTTCGATCCGCTGGTCGGCGGTCACCGCGATGAGATTGGTCACACCGGGCTTCAATCCGAAAACGTAGACAAGATCAGAAGAGACGATCTGTAGATCGGCTATCGTTGTATCGGCGATAAGCACGGACTCCACCGGTTGATCAAAACGCAGAACCTTGCCCTGGCCCACGTGCATATCGACCTGCTGAACGCCACTTTGCTGCGCGCCCGCTGGAGTGCTTAGCCCATCCAGCGCCATGAAGAGGGCGATCAGTGCAATCACAAGCCAGTTTATCTTCTGTTGTCGGTTAAGGCCGACCCTGCCGTAGGCGCATGGCTCGGTGGCAGAAAAGCTCATTCTGATGTTCCCCTCTCAAGCGTGTAGCGGTGCTGCCCGATCCTGCGCGAAGCTCCGTATGTATCGGACATGATCAAGACTGGGCAGCACCGAGCGATTTCGGTTGCTCATGTGCCTCCAGTTGCCGTTGCAGGTTGGTTATGGTGGCCAGCGGCTGAACGTTGAGTTCAGGCG
>NZ_CAJXGF010000069.1 GCF_913053745.1 uncultured Nitratireductor sp. | reverse complement strand
TTGCATTCGGGCCAGAAGCGCGGGGGTCACCAGATCCTGGGGACGGTCGCCGCCACGTTCCCAGCACAGATGAGCGATGTCTGCGCCCGATTGTTCGGCGCGCTCGAATGGGTCGGCGCCAAGCGGCACCAGTATCGAGACAGGAAAGGGGCAGTCGGCCGCGACCATGTCGCGGACTTCGTCGACGCTGAAACTGCCCAGTCCGGCGCGGGAGCAATTGGTGGCCTGCAGGCGCGACAAGACAATGCGCCCGGCGCCGACGGCCTTGATCTCGATATAGAGGGCCTGGTCGAGATCCCTTGCCAGAGAGATCACCTCATCAAGGGTCGGCAGGTCGGGTGCAACCTGGCGGATCTCGGCCAGGCGCATCTGTGCGATCGTTCCCGGAACACCAAAGATGCGTTC
This sequence comes from uncultured Nitratireductor sp., assembly GCF_913053745.1. Classification (GTDB taxonomy): domain Bacteria; phylum Pseudomonadota; class Alphaproteobacteria; order Rhizobiales; family Rhizobiaceae; genus Nitratireductor. The sequence continues at coordinate 22,923 of NZ_CAJXGF010000069.1, read as the reverse complement.
CAACCCGGCATCATGGCAGACGACCGGTTGGCCATCGGCAGTCAGCTGCACGTCGATTTCCCACATGTCGGCGCCAAGGGCGGCGGCCACGCGGAAGGCCTGCAGCGTGTTTTCCGTCGCGTGCTGGGAAGCGCCGCGATGGGCAATGCAGAGTGGGCGGCCGTCCGGCCGGGCCGGAAAGGGAATTGTGTTGCGCATGATGCCTAAACCGCCTGCCCCGAGGCGTCGAAGGCAAGCAGTTTTTCCGCGTCGAGCGGCCAGGCGACCATGTGGCCGAGCGCCACATCCTCGCGCGCAGGCTGGATCGAGCGCAGTACGACGCCATCCTCAAGGGTGACGTCGAACAGGGTTTCGCGGCCCTGTGGTTCGACAAAGGTGATGGTGCCCGCGACCTGACTTGCACCGACGGCGCCGAAATGTTCCGGGCGGACGCCCAGGCTCAGTGGCGTATTGCCGGGCGTATTGGCCAGACGCGACGGTAGAGGCAGTCCGGCACCACCATTGACGATGAAGCGGCCGTCGCCGCTGGACTTGCCTTCGAGCATGACGATGGGCGGATTGCCCAGGAACCCGGCCACGAATTTGTTGACCGGGGCACGATACATGTCAGTGGGTGTCGCGATCTGCAGGATTTCGCCCTTGTTCATGATGGCAATGCGATCGCACATCGACATGGCTTCGACCTGGTCATGGGTCACCAAAATGGCGGTAATGCCGGTTTCGAGCTGGATGCGGCGGATTTCCGAGCGCATTTCCAGGCGCAACTTGGCATCGAGATTGGCCAGTGGCTCATCAAGCAGCAAGACGTCGGGCTTGCGCACCAGCGCCCTGGCGAGGGCGACCCGTTGCTGCTGGCCACCGGAAAGCTGAGCCGGTCGGCGGGCCAGCAATTCCTCGATGTGAGTCAGTTCGGCAATGGCGCGCACCTCGCGTTCGATCTCGGCCTTGTCGTCGCCGCGCACCTCAAGCGGGAAGGCGATGTTTTCGGCCACGGTCAGATGCGGATAGAGTGCATAGTTCTGGAACACGAAAGCGATGTCCCGCTCGGCCGCGCGCAGATTCTGCACCGGAGTGCCATCGACCAGAATGTCTCCGGAATCGATGTCCTCAAGCCCGGCGATCATCCGCATCAGACTGGTTTTCCCGGAACCGCTCGGACCGGTGAGACGAAGATTGTCGCCTTTGCGGATGGTCAGCGAGAGATCGCTGAACACGGGTTCGCAGCGGCCTGGAAACTGCAAACCGGCTTTCTCGGCGGCGAAAAGGATCATGACCGTTTCCTTTCTCGCAAGAGAGAGGTCAACCCGGCTTCGGCCAGACCGATCAGGGCAAGAATTATCAGGACAAGGGCGAAAAGGCGGTCGGTTTGCAACCAGCTCTGCGCCGACTGCACCGCTGACCCCAGCCCTTCGGCACCCGACAGCAGCTCGGTCAGAAGAGTAACGCGCAGTGCATTCGCAAGCGCGATGCGCAGGGCGGGGCCGAGCGCCGTCCATACGGCCGGCAACACGATGCGGTGAAGTCGGCGCGCCGCCGGAACGCGGAAAACGCGCGCCATTTCGGCAAGCTGCCTGTCGATGGCCGACATGCCTTCAGCCGTGGCAAGCTGAAACACAGGCAGCAGCAGCGCTGCCACGGTCAGGATGACCGTCACGGTTCCGCCATCGAACCAGAGGATGCAGAGTATGGCGAGGATCGGTGCCGGCATCCCCATCAGGATCAGGCGCAGCGGTGCAAAAAATGCCGAGACGGCCGGCCAGCGCCAGCCAAGCAGGCCGAGCGGTGCGCCGACTGCAAAGGCCAGCGCCAGCCCCGCAGCCGCCCGGCCAAGACTGGGCAGAAGCGTTTCGGTCCAGAACGTCCGCTCGCTGAGGATGGTGCCAAGCGCCTTTGCCACGGCAATGGGACCGGGCAGGATCGCGGGCAGGCTTTCGCGCGCGGCAAAGGCCCAGAGCGCGACCAGCCCCGCAAGACCCGCCAGAAAGGCGAGACGCCGCATCATCGTCCGTAGAAGTCTGGGCCGGGCAGTGCGCCGCCAATGGCGGCGGGCTCGATGCTCATTATCTCGGCAAAAAAGGCCGCCAGCACACCCTGCCGTTCAGGGATGGGCAGGTCCAGCGCCCTGATCCTCGAAAAGCCCGCCCTCGCGCGGGCCATATGCGGAAAATGCAGGGAAAGCAGGTCTGCGGCGTTGCCGGGGTTCGCTGCAAGGGCGTGGAAAGCGGCAAGATAGGCTCCCCGGATCTGCGGATTGTTCTCAAATGCGTCGTTCACGACGACCACACCTGCGGGCGGGCAATCGGTCAACTCAGTCGCATCGCGCCAGAGCGTGCAGAGGTCGGCCTTGCGGCCAAGGGCGGCATCCTGCGTCAGAGCAAGGGTCGCCATCGGCTCCGCGAGCAGCGCCGTATCGACACGCCCGGCGATGAGAAGCTGCATCCCGGCGACAGGGTTGCCGGTGTAATGCGGCTGCCAGCTCTCGGAGCCAGGTTGCGCGATGCGTCGCATCATCAAGTCGGGCAGATATCCCTTGAAGGGCAGGGCGAGGGAAGCGCCTTCCAGATCGCCGAGGCGAGCGACTGGCGCGCCGCGACCGACGATGGAGATACTGCCTTCGGTGACGGTGGCCGACATGACACGCAGTCCGATTCCGCTGGCGGCGAAGATCGACGCCGTCGGCGATGGCGCAACCGCCATTGCCGGCTGGTCCGACATTATCGTCTTGCGCAATTCCTCCGGGCTGCCCCATGGGCGGAAGATGAAGGTAACGTCATCGACCGGCTGGCTTTCCGCAAGTGCGATCAGCGGCGCGCTTTCCCAGATGGGTGGGCCGGTGAGGACAATCTCTGCGGCCTGAACTTGCAGGGGCAAGAGCGCAACGATCAGGGCGAGAACGCGCATGTCAGGCCTCCTTGCGGGCAGCGTCGAGCCGGAAATGCCCGAATGGCGTGGAAAGGGTCTGCGATGTGGGCCTTGTCAGCCCGGCATCGGCCATGGCTCCGGCAATCTCGCCGTCACAGAAAGACACATCGCCGTGGCGCAGCGCAGGCAGCAGGCGGCCGATCACATGCTCGGACGGACCGGTGCGGTTTCCGGTCAGCGCTTCATGAAAACTGACCAGAACCCCGCCGGGAGCCAGACGCTCCACAAGGCGCGCGATCAGCGCATTCAGGCCGCTATCGTGGAAATAGAGGGTCATCGAACACCAGATGATGTCGAAGCGGTTTTCCGGCAGGCTGTCATTGTAGTTGCCCGGCACGATGGAAATCGGCAGATCCGATGCTTCCTGCGCGATCCGTTCTGCAACCGGCGGCAGCTCGAAGAGCGTGACGGCAAGGTCCGGGCGCAGCGAGAGGAGCCGGCGCGCGAGAACGGCCGATCCCGGTCCGATCTCCAGAAAAGACCGGGCGTCGGGCCACTCCGGCAGGGCGGTGAGGGCAGGCCCCACCACATCGGCGGCAATCGCGCGATGAAAGGCTGCAAGCGACCGGTGGCTGGCATCCCAGTGCGCGTCGTCAAAGAGGCGCGGTCCAGCCGGTTGCGCCGTGCCGGCAATCAAGGCGTCGAGATTTTCGAGACCCGCATGGCGCGTCTGCGCCATGCTGCGGAAAGTCTCGGTCATGGCATGCGGCCCCCCGGCTGTCACAAATGGCAGGATCGCAGGGGCCGTGCGATATTGCTTTTCTTCATGTTCCATCCAGCCGGAAGCAACCAGCGCCCGCAGCGCCAGTGCGAGAGATTTCGGCGGAAGGTCCATCTTCTGACCAAGGGTCTCCACCGTTATGGGGCTCTGGCAGAGATTGAAGACCTCGCTTTCAAGCGCCCATTTCAGAAGGGCAAAGCGGATCGGCCCTTCAAGCGTTTCCAGAAGCCGCCGCGCACCGGCCTGTTGTTCCGCCGTTACCATGTCGTCCGCCAGTTCACCCCGAACGTGCGGGGACTGCCATCTTCCACCACAACGCCGCGCATCGTGTTTGCCGCCGCGCTGTAGTATTCCTGATCGAGAAGGTTCTTCGCCCAGAGCGTCAGGTCTCCGCTGCCGAATTTCCGGGATATCTCGGCATCGACGGTGACGAAACCATCCTGCTTCACGCTGTTTGCCGGGTCGAACCAATAGCTGCCGGAACCATGCAGGCTGACGCGGCCGCTCCAGACGTCGCCGCGATGCGCCAGCGCCAGCCCCCAGGTGATGTCGGGCGCCATCGGCAGGGCGTTGCCCGACCAGTCTACGGGCACCAATGTTCTGGCCGAAGGGTTCATCGAGGTGGTGCGGAAGGTTGTCGCCCGCGCCCTCTGCCAGCCGGCATTCGCGGCGATTTCCCACCCATGTCCCAGAGGTGCGACCAACTCGGCTTCAATGCCGTAGCTTTTCGCTTCGCCAGCATTCGAGATGAACTGGGCGGCACCGGGAATGGTCTCGGTGATCTGCTTGTCCTTCACGGTGGTGTGGAAGGCGGCGAGGTTGAGAACCGCACCATTGGCAAACTCGTGCTTCAGTCCCAGTTCCGCGTTCCAGCTGTATTCGGCATCGTAGGTCAGGCTGGCCGCACTGTTTGCGAAACCGTAATTGTAGCCGGCGGGCATATAGCCGCGCGCATAGCTCGCGTGGATCGTCGTTGCGTCGGAAAGGTCATAGGCTGCGGTGAATTTCGGCAGAAGGGCGGTCGATGTGTCGCTGCCCGCATAATGCAGGTTTGCCATTGGCGAGGTGAAACGCTGCCACGCATCCGAGGCTATGTGATCCACCCTGAGGCCCGCGCCGACGCGGAAGCGCTCGTTGAGGGCGTACTCGGAAAAACCATAGAGTGCCGCGCCCTTCTGGTCGATTTCCGTGTGGCGGTCGGTCGACATGGCGCCGAGGTTGAAATCGGCCTTCGTGCTCTGGCTGAACACGTTGACGCCCAGTGTCCATTTCAGCGGACCTTCACCGGTCGAGGTCAGACGGATTTCCTGCGAAACGGTTCGGTCGCGAACATCCATCTCCGTCACGCCGAGCGGCAGGGGGGAGGCGTCGAAGTCCAGCTCGAACTCCCGGTCGAACGTGGTGAAGCCGGTGATTGCCGTCAGGTCGAAACCATCGAAACTGTGGCCGTATTCAAGCGCATTGATGCTGCTGCGCCGGGTTTCCCAGGACGGATCGGAATAAACGCTTTCATAGCGCCCCGTCGCGAATGGGCCGGAAACATAGCGGAACTGCTCCTTGTTGAGCTTCTGATCCTCGCCCACGGTGGTCAGCTTGAGATAGCCGCTGTCGCCCACATCCCACTGGACACCGAGGAAGCCGGTCGCGCGCTGGTTCCTGCCACCATCGTCCGCGCCCGTCACCGGGTTCCGGATCACGCCGGGGTCGCGGGCGAATTCCAGACCGAGTGAAATTGCCGGGCCGCGTTCTGCCTGCCCCGACCAGATGACCGAGCCGTTGCCACCAAATGGCGATGCTCCCGCATCCGAGCCGGACAGGCCGAGATTGACTTCTCCACCTTCGCGGCTGCCGGGGGCGATTGTGTCGAATGTCAGCAGGCCGGCTTCCGAGTTGCGCCCGAATGTGGTGCCCTGCGGCCCTTTGAGAAGCGTCACGTTCCCGGCGCCGAAAAAGTGCGGTAGCTGGATTGTGCCCATGGGCAGGGGAACGCCGTTCACCATATAGCCGACCGGGTCGGACAGCGCGTTGTCGAAGGCCGACATGCCGCGAACGACCAGTCGCTTCTGGGAGTTGGCGCGCTGGAAAACCGTGTTGGCGGAGCGGGCGGCCATCGCATCGAGGTCGGGAGACACCGGCGCTGCAAGCACATCTTCGGGCAGCACCGTTGCCGTTGCGGGCGCTTTGCGCGCAAGCTCTTCCCAGTGGTTCGCGAAAATGGTGATCTCGCCCAGATGGGTCGTGCCGTCCTCGGCTCCTGCATGAACCGGCAGCAGAACGCCGGTCAGAGCCGTCGTCAGGCTGAAAAGCACGACGCGTGAAATGTGAATGCGGGACATTGATGGCCTCCTTTGCCGGAAGCCGTGCCACGAACCGCCTGGGAAAACTTGTAACCGCCGAAAACACGCTTGCGTTTTGCGAAGGGTCAGCCGTTTTTGTTGCCTCGGCGACGCCATTCGCTCGCCGTCACGCCGAACCGTTTGCGAAACGCGTTGGAGAGATGGCTGGCATCGGCAAACCCGCATGTCGCCGCGATGTCCGTGAAGCTGCGGTCGGTGTGGCGTATCATCTGCTCGGCGGTTTCGATCCGCAGCATTCGCAGCCGCTCGAAAACCGTCATACCGGTTTCCGCCCGGAAAACATGGTTCAGCGTTACGTGGCTCATGCCGGCGGCCCGCTCCAGCTCCGGCATCGTTATCGTGTCCGCCATCCGTTCGGACAGGAGCGCGGTGATCCGGCTGACCAGAAGGGTGCGATGATCGGCCACGACACTTGAGCCGGGACAGGCTGAAAGCTCTTCGAGCGCGTGGCCGACAAGAGCGAGGCACTGACCCTCCTTGCGCAAAAGCGCGGCCGGGTCGCAGCGCTCGTCCAGCAGCATGTCCAGTTCGGCCCGTCCCGGTACGGGGAGGCGCAGACGTCGCAGCGGGCGCGTGGCGGGCAGGGATTGTTCGAATTGATCGGAAAGGGCGGGGTCGAGGCGTGATAATGCTAGGGCAATGACGATGTTCGAACAGCCTTCGCCTTTCTCCACGATCCGTTGCAGCGGTTTTCCGCCGGTGCGGATGATCCAGGCCTGACCACCGCCGATCTCATGCGCCGTGCCGTTCTGACCTACAAGCTGCATCCGGCCCGAGAGATTGAAGGTCAAAAGCAGTTCGCCCTCCGGGCGGCGGATAATGTCGTCCTGCCGCATGTCCGTTGAGAAGTGGCTGCACGCCAGCACGAGCCCGGCCGTGATCCGCCGCACATCGACATGGGTTTTGGGGGGCAGGCTCGGCAGAGTGACAGAGGCGGTTCTACCTGTCTCGACGGGCGTAAAGCGATGCGGTTCGATCAGGTTCATGTATATATCCAGCGCAATTACCGGAGTAGCCCGCAGAAACCAAAGTTTCAAAAGCGATTGGCCGGTGTTCTTGGAGATTACGCTGGCAGATCAGGCTGGCTTCCTAACTCTTAGCAATTTCACCTCGAGTTGCAAGGTATGGTCGATTGGCTGGCAATCTGTCCGGGCTGCGCCAGTTGAACGGCCTGACGGGAAGGATGAAAACGATCAGAGGCGGATCGCCAGTCTGCTGTTCTCGTATTTCGTCGGTAATATCTCTGTTTAAGACTTCTTCGCCTCGGGTTGGCGCTACCCGTTCTTCGTCGCCTTCGCGCCGCAGCTTCTCGATGCCGGAACCATCGACGAAGTGGTGTTCATGATCCTCGGCTTCATCCTGCTTGGGGTTTCCTTCGGCCAGTACTCCGGGGTGGTCGCATTCGCGTTCTCGCGCAGATACCGCTACACCGGATCGGTCATCACCAATGATCTGGCCTGGCTGTTCGGAGCCGGATCCGCGCCGCTGGCGGCGCTGCTTTTGTCGGCCCATTTCGGCCGGCGCCTATCTTCTGTCGGGCGCGCTGCTGACGCTTCTCGCCCTGTGGCTCAACGTTCACTTCGCCACCACCAGCAACAAGGCGGCCGAGGACCGACGATTCTTCCGGAAAACGGCTGAACGTGGTGACACTGCCAGCCGATTTGTCTATTGATGAAAGCACCAAGGGGAGTCCCGGCAAGGGGCTGAGATACTGCTGGCATCATAAGCGCGGTGACCCTTCGAACCTGATCCGGATCATGCCGGCGAAGGGATGGGAACGGAAAACCTGCCTTTTGCCGGCCTCTTAGCGGGGCCTACCATGACAGAACATATCGGTCTCGCAGCCAGCCAAGAAAGGGCAGCGTCATGACCGAACGTTTCACCGAAACACTGAAGAACGCGAGCGAACCGACCTGGAGCGAGGCGGTTGGCACCGGTTTGTCCGGGAGCTTCACGACGGCAGCGTTTCCGACAAGGTGATGGCCTCCTATCTGGTTCAGGACCATCGTTTTCTCGACAGCTTCCTGACCATGCTGGGCGCGGCCATCGCCACGGCCGACACATTCGAGGCGCGGCTGCGCTTCGGCCGCTTCGCCGGCATGGTCTCCGGAGAGGAGAACACCTGTCCGTCTTCAGGGGTTTTGAGCAGTCGGCGGTCTGATCAAGTGGAGGCTCTGGCCCATCAGGGTTTTCACGTTAAGCGGCTGCCTTGCGATGCAGCAAGCGTCGTTGGTTGATGGTATCGCGTTTGATCCTTTCCCTTATCTACAGGATGGTCTGGTCGCGGCCGTCGTGCTGCTCGGCCTGGTAGCCTGGTAGCCTGGTAGCCTGGTTCTGGATCAGCTTCGCCATGATGCCGCCTCGAAACGGATTCGGGCAGGCCGCTGGCATGGCCGCGGTCAATATCCTGCGCTACGCCATGGTGGTGTCGGTCCTGGCCGGCATCGGGATCAAGGCCGCCCTGCTATCTCGCCGGAAGCGCGGCCGATGAAATCAGGAACCCTGGCGACCGGCCTTTTGGTGATGACCGGTGCGGTCACTCTGCATGCTGCGGCCGAAACGGCATTGATTGATCTGCCGCGCCATGTTCGCAGCACGATTGCCGCCATGAAGCCAAAACTGCACGCCCGGTTTTCCGAGCTGACGCATGTCACGCCCAACGTGTCCGAGGCGGTGCTGTCGATGAACGCGACGGATTGGACGCCAGAGAGGAAACGCAAGGCAGCAGAAGCCACGCAGGCCATTTTGGCGATACCGGTAAGCATGGTTTCCCCGGACAACAGCAGCGTCTATGTTCCCGATGGCAATGGAGGCCGAATGACACTCAACATCGACAGTGCGATCAAACTGATCGGGCATTCGTCGGATCACCCTGGCCTGGACACACTGTTGAACGATGCAGGTATCGAGAAGCGGCCGGACGACAACGATTTTGCCTCGATGCAGATCGAGACAGATAACGGCGCGGTGGTGCTCCAGTTTACTGCAGTCTATCAGGACAATTATGGCCCGCCCCACAGTGAGGGGCCGATAACCCTGGAAGACGTGACAGTTCAGAACCGGCGCTTTGAAGAGGGGATTGGCCCGTTCACCGGCACCCTCCCCTTGGGACTCCGGCTTGATATGACGCAAGGCGAGATCATTGAGCTATTGGGCGAACCGACATCGAGCATGGAATTCCTGGGTGGGTTCTTCCTGACCTATGACGGTCTGCTCCCCGACCTGACCATGAATATCAGGTTGGACCTGGAAAGCCAGATCATTCATTTCGTCCGCTTTATGCCGGTGGAAATCTCAACGGATTGAATGCCAGGATACAGATTGCTGCACAACTGAACGGCAGAACCCAAGCGTTGCTGCTAAGGTTGGCGCAATCTGTCAGGCGCTTCTTCGGACGTGCATGCGGAACATGTCTTTCCGGACGCGGTAGTTTTGCTCGGCAGAACGCCGAATTGCTTTCGAAATGCCGCTGAGAAATGACTGAGATTCGTATACCCCAATTCTGTAGCGACCTCCGTCACGGAGGTGCCCAGCGTGATCAATCTGTGACGCGCAAGCTGCATACGTTCGTGCTGGAACAAACCATAGGGGCTCGTTCCAAATAACCTGCGGAACCCACGGGTAAGCGTGGGAGCACTCAACCCGGCCTCTCGTGCGAGGTCGGGGATGAGCGGCGGCGTGCTCAGATCCGCCAGCAAAAGGTCTCTGGCGCGCATAAGCCGCTGCCTCAGCATTGGTGACACGCCGTCCAACGGCACGGTTCCTCTGCTCTCAAGGAACAGGCCGATGATGGACATGGCCTGCGCTTGGAGCCAGAGAGGGTGGCGGGGCGTTGCATTGGAACCGACGCACCATGTGGAGAGTATCCGGGTCAGGCTGTGAATGGTGGCGCAGAGCTCTCCACCGCGATGACCATCCAGAACACCGCCATGCAAAACGAGGTTACGCAGCTCGCAGTCTCCGTCCTGAACCCAATCAGCAAACAGGGTAGGGTGCAACATGACGGTCAGGTTTTCCAACCATCCCTGCTGCCGGTAAATGCCTTTGCGACCGGGGCAATACTGGATTGAGCCGACATTGCTGCGCACCGGAATTTCCTGACCTGGCGCATCGCAAAAAGACCGCGTCGCGTGACCGCTCATCCCAGTCGTGAAGCTGAGGCAGATGCGATCACTGTCGTCCAGCAGGGGGATTTCGATCCCTTTTGAGAATCCGCCAGCCCAATAGAACGCCTCGACGCCATCCTGCAGGCCAAGCGCTGTTGCATGGAAACGATCGCTTTGCGCCGATTGAAACAGGCCGGTATCGCGCATCGCCCGCGATACCGGCACGAAGCGAGGTTCCAGAGAAGAGGAAATAGCGATCTGAACCCCCAAAAGTAAAACATGATAGATTGTATCAGGTTTTATATTGATCGAAATCGGGCAGCGGTTCAAGGCGGGAGGTGCTGGATTGCGCCGAACTGCATCAAGGGGGTTCCGTTGTCCATGCGTTTTGACGCTTCCATTATCTGCGCGCGCCGCTCCGTGCGCTTCTTCACCCTGACTTGTCTCTTGTCGACCGTTGCGCCGGTGAGTTTGCTTGCGCAAGATGCCCAGACGGCGGCTGATCCCGATGTAACCGTTCTGGACCCGATCACCATCGAAGGTCTTGGCGAAGTTTCAGGTTCGGCGTCGATCCTTGAACAGGAGGATATCGAAGAGGGGCGCCTGGCGAACTTCGAAGACGTTCTGCGGTCGGTGCCGGGGATCGACATCAACTCTTCCGGCGGGACCAACCTTTCGACGATCTATATCCGAGGCGTTGGTTCACTCTATCCGATGAGCCTCGACGACAGCGCCGCCACTTTCACACTGGATGGCAGCCCGCTCAGTGCACGGGACATCTCCCTTGGAACACTGGATGTCGAACGGATTGAGGTGCTCAAGGGGCCGCAAGGCACGAAGTCGTCCGCCGCCGCCCTGGCCGGTACGATGAATGTCATCACCGCAAAGCCGACACGTCATCTTGAAGGCTATGTGCGTGGCGAATTCGGGCAGGAAGGTCAGTATTTGTCGGAAATGGCAATCGGAGGCCCGCTGACACCGAGCCTGAGCGGTCGCATGGCAGTGCGCTACTCGGGAAGTGAACATTGGGTAGAAAACCTGCAAACGGGTGATGCTGTCAGCGCCCCCAAAGATCTTGCCCTCCGCGGCTCCCTGCTGTGGGAAGGCGAGAATGGCACGTCGGCGCTGCTTACCTATGAGAAGCAGAAGGTCGAAGCTTTGCCCAATCTGCTCATGCTGCGGCCCTACACCGATCCGCCCGTTCTCGATCTGACACCCGGACTCTACGATCAGGTGGAAAAAAACGTGGATCGAGGGTCGCTGCAAATCACCCATGATTTTGGAGAGACCAGGATCACCTCGCTGACGTCCTATTTATCGGGAGACAACACGGAGGTGGCCGCTTACGATAAGATTCTCTATGAGGCCATGAACGGCGTGCCAGGCGAATTCTGGAACATAGATCAGGCGCGCGAGAAAGTGTTCAATCAGGATTTGCGCTGGTCTTCCAATCCGGGATCTTCGGTTGACTGGGTTATCGGCGCGGCCGTGGAACATTTCAAAGGGGCCTACGATACCCCTCGCAACACCTATGGTTCGTCCAGTGCTTCCTATCGTGATTTCAAAAGCGAACACTACGCCGTCTATGGCGATGTTGGGGTTCCGATCGGGCAATCGTTCGTACTGACGGCAGGGCTGCGGCACACCTGGACACGACAGTGGTATGACGGCACTTATCATGGTGGTGGCACCTCTGTTAGCGAGAGCCGTTCCCGTAGCGAAGATTTCTGGACCGGACAGCTCGGTCTCTCGTGGCACGTCACGCCTTCCACGACCTTGCATGCCAAAATCGCGCGCGGCCACTCGCCTGGTGGATATAACATTTACGCGACCCAGCCGGCCGACAGTGAACCGTATCGCGGCGCCACAAACGACATGCTCGAGATCGGGTTCGACAGCAGTCTGGCTGGCGGAGCTTTCGAAGTCAGCGGCGCGCTGTTCGCAAACCGCGTCAAGGACAACCACCTGCTGAGCTACGACTCCTCCACCTATGTCGTCAGTGCATTGAATGCCGATACGCGCAGCTGGGGCGCAGAACTCCAGGGTACCTGGCATGCCGACAATGGCCTCTCCCTGAGCGCAGGCCTGAGCTATGTCGATGCAACGATCAGATCGGATGTGCTCGGCATCGGTGATGGCGATGTTCTGGCAGGCAACAGGGTGCCTGACGTTGCAAGATGGAGTGCAAATCTCTCCGCAAGCTATAGCAGAAACCTTCCTGCGTTCCTCGGGCTAACTGACCCCGTGTTGAATACGCGCCTCGACTACCGTTTCGTTGGCGCGCGCCCGGCTGATCCGCAAAACCATTTTGATCTCGACCCTTATCACAAGGTCGATCTGCGTGTCGGGCTTACACAAGGGCGGACGGAACTCTATCTCGCCGCCGAGAATCTCCTTGATGAGCAGATCGAACTGTACGGCTATCACGCGTTGGCCAGCAACGTCAGCTATGGCGGAATTGCCCGCGGTCGAACCTTCAGTCTCGGCCTCACGCACAGATTCTGATCATGGAGACAGGCAATGTGTGCCCATCAATGGACGCGGCTTCTGCCATGCCTGCCGCGACGGGACGGTCCGAATGGCTGCTTCTGGCAAGCCTCTATTCGACTCAATATCTGGGGCTGAACTTCTTTGTCATCGCACTTGTCGCGATCCTCAGAGCCGAAGGTGCCGGACTCGAAACACTTGGTCTGGTGTATCTGCTTGGGTTGGTTTGGCCGCTGAAGCTTTTTTGGGCGCCGCTCATCGACAGAATACGGTTTCCCAGGTTCGGCCATTATCGCGGCTGGCTTTTGCTGACACAGTCCCTGCTTGTGGCGACGCTGCTTGCCATCGGACAATTCAGCGTCGTTGACGATTTCGCGATCGTCTACGCACTTTGCTTTGCGGTGGCGCTGATTGCGTCCACTCAGGATATCGCGGTCGACGGCCTTGCGTGCCGTCTCCTGCAGCCAGAGCAGCGCGGACTTGGAAACGGCCTGCAAGTGGCTGGCGGTCTGATCGGTAATCTCCTCGGCGGCGGTCTCATGCTGATGATGTTCCCGCATATCGGATGGGCCGGATGCATGGCCGCACTGGCAGGGCTGACGGCGATATCCCTGTTCCAGCTTATTGTGTTCCATGAGCCATCATGGCCGGAGACCACCGCCCGCACAGCGAGAGGGCTCTACCGTCGTGCCTACGATTTCTGGCGCAAGCCTGGGCGAGGACCCTGGCTGATGCTTCTGATATTGGTTCCGGCAGCAAGCGGCATGGCCTACTCTGTCGTGACGCCGCTTTTGGTCGACCGTGGCTGGGGGCCGGGTGAGCTTGGATTGACGGTCAATGTCTTCGGTTCGATTGCCGGGCTGGCTGCAGCACTCGCGACCGGCTGGTGGATTGGCAAGACAACACGCAGAAACGCTCTGTTGCAGGGCGTGGTCGTCCAGATCGGGGCGGCGCTGTCGATCTTGCCGCTCGTTATGGGCCTGGGCGGAGATGGTATAGCGATCATCTCGGTCATATCGTACTTCCTGCTCTACAATCCGGCGGCAGCGGTTATGTCGACGCTGATGATGGATCGTGCAGCGGTGGAAAGCCCGGCCACTGACTTCACCCTCCAGTTCTCGATCTACCAGTTCGCCGCCATCGCCGCGATGGCACTCGGTGCCTATCTGGCGGGCGCACTCGGCTATGCCGGGCTCGGGTTCGCTGCGACTGCGGCGGCAGTTCTTGCTGCCTTTCTGGCGTGGATCTTCCGAACCGACACCACGGGAACTTCAGCTTAACAGCATCGCGTTTCAGAGCTCCGCGCGCGGCGCTTGAAAACAGGTCATTTCAGCAATTGCCCAGGAGGTCGTCATGGTTGTCACGGAACTGCCTGGTGGGGCATCACCGCAAAACACCGTTGAGAGCCCGGACTACTTCTCGAATTTGAAGCTGTTGTTGCGCCACGGTGAAGGGACAGGCGCGATTCTGGCGACCTCCGCCTTTCTGGCCACCATTGCGGTCGTTCTTGAACTGGTGCCGGTCTGGGTGGTCTGGCGGCTTGTGACGGCATTGATCGAAGGAGGCGCAAATCATGCGCTGTTCGCAAGCCATGCGATTATGGCGCTCGCTGCCGTGGTCGTGGGTCACCTGCTTATGGCGGTGGCCATGGGGCTTTCGCATGTCGCGGCGTTTCGTCTTATCCACGCCCTGCGCCTTACACTTGCACGTCATCTCGCGCGCTTGCCGATGGGGTGGTTTGCCGACCGCCGCTCAGGCGGTGCAAAGAAGCTAATCGTGGATGAGCCTGAGCGGATGGAAGTTCTGGTCGCTCACGGCCTGCCGGAGGGCGTTTCTTCGGTTGCTACCTGGTTTGCAGTGACATTCTGGCTATTTGCTGTCGATTGGCGAATGGCGTTGGCCTCGATCCTGCTCACGCCAAACGCATTCGTGTTGATCTTTATCGCAATGGGCCGGTCCGGGCGCATGGTTGCGCGCTACCAGAAGCTCTCTGAACGGTTGAACGGTGCCATCGTGGAATACCTCGCCGGCATGCCGGTGGTGAAAATCTTCAACCGGACTGGCGAGGCGCTATCGGACACGGTTTTGACGGTGAAGGACTATGCCGCGGTTGAAACCGAGATGGGAAGGCAGTTTGTGCCACTTGGCGCGTTGTTCTACACGCTGGTGGTTGCCAACATCACCATCATCCTGCCAGCGGGCATGGGCATGATGGCCTTGGGCTGGATCGACCTTCCGACGCTCGCATTCTTCATCATCCTTGGTACGAACTACAGCCAGCCGCTCCTGAAACTGTTCAACCTGTTTCACATGATAGCCCATATCTCCATGGCCTCGACGCTGATCGACACCGTGCTGGAGACCCCCGAACAATCCGACACGAAGAAGCGCATGACGTTGCAGCATCACGAGGTCGCTTTCGAAGATGTGCGCTTCGGTTATAGCAACCACGATGTATTGCACGGTGTCAGCTTCACCGCCCGTGACGGAGCGATGACTGCGCTGGTGGGACCGTCCGGTTCGGGCAAATCGACCGCAGCTTCCCTCATCCCGCGATTGTATGACGTGCGCTCCGGTCGGATTACACTTGGCGGCGTCGATGTGCGTGAGATGAGCTTGGAACAGCTTATGGAAGAGATCGCCTTCGTCTTCCAGGACACCTTTCTCTTCGCAGGCACGATCGCCGACAACATTCGCTTCGGCAAGGCAGATGCGAGCGAGGCACAACTGCATGCGGCTGCCCGCGCCGCCCGCGCTCACGACTTCATCATGTGCTTGCCGGAGGGTTACGATACGAAGCTAGGCGAGAGCGGCGCCTCGCTTTCAGGCGGCGAACGCCAGCGTATCGCCATCGCCCGCGCGATCCTGAAGGATGCCCCGGTCATCGTTCTCGACGAGGCAACCGCATTCGCCGATCCCGACAGTGAAGCCGCAATCCAGGAGGCACTGAGCGAACTGTCGCGGGACCGTACGCTGATTGTCGTGGCGCATCGGTTGCACACCATCCTCAGTGCTGATCGAATCGTAGTCCTGGATGACGGCAGCGTCGCTGAAGAAGGGCGGCACGAAGAACTCGTTGCGCGAGGCGAGCGTTATGCGCGCCTTTGGACTGACTACACGGCGACCCAGACGATACCGCTGCGCCGGGTGAAGTTGGAGACGGCACAATGAGCGTGATCGATACGCCGGAAACACTGCCGGAAAGCCGCTCCGATATCGAAAGCCTCCGCCGGGCCTGGAACCTCGCCGGGCCGCTGAAGGGGCAAGTGGCGCGTGGTGTCGGTTTCCGCTTTCTGCAAAGCATGATGCTCGGATTGAGCTACGGCGTGGTTGTTTGGGTCGTTGTTCAACTCGCCGAGGGGCGTGAACTGACAGGCTCCTGGATCGCGCAGGCAACGGGACTGATGGCGTTATCGCTCGCAGGCCAGCTTGCATTCGGCTATCTCGCCGTCCGCAATTCCTGGCTCTCGTCCTACGAAGTGGCAGGGCACCTGCGGTTGCGCATTCTGGAGAAGCTCCGTCGCCTGCCATTGGGCGTCCATCAGGGGCGTCATCGTGGTGACACGGTCACTGTTCTGACAAGCGACATGCAGATGCTGGAAAGTTTCTTTTCCGACGGATTGCCGCGCATTGCACAAGCTATCGGCCTGCCTGTATCGATTTTCGTCGTCCTTCTCGTTCGCGATTGGGTTGTGGCTCTCGCCATGGCCGTGTCCGTCGTGCTGGCACTTCCGGTGTTCATGGGATCGTCGCGACGGCTATCGAAACTCGGTATCAAGCGGCAGGATATTCAGGCTGAAGCCGGTGCGCGTATGATCGAATTCGTACAGGGGCTTGCGGTCATCCGCGCCTTCAACCGCCTGGGACAGGGGCAGGAAAGTTTTCGCCGCGCCATCGATGATTTCCGTGACATTTCGATCCGAATGGTCGTCCAGTTGACCATGCCGATCGCGCTTTTCGGGATGATCGTGATGTTGGGCGTGCCGCTGGTGATCTGGACTATCGGACTGCGTGTGGAAAGCGGACTTATGGATATGGGCACGGCAATCACCGCGCTCATTCTGTTGTTTTCGATGTACGGACCGTTGCTCGCGCTGCTCAGCGTGATGGAATCGGTTCGCATGGCTGACGCCTCTTTGATCCGAATGGACCGAATTCTTGTTGCGCCGGATCAACCGCAGGCAGCCGACCAGATTCCGCAAGGATATGATCTGCGTTTCGATGGCGTTGGCTTCGCCTATGATCCACAACGGCCTGTGTTGCGTGATATTTCCTTCACTGTTCCTGAGCGCACCATGACGGCTATCGTCGGTCCGTCTGGTTCTGGCAAAAGCACGATCCTGAACCTCATTCCCCGCTTCTGGGATGTAGACACAGGCAGCCTCACCATCGGCGGCGCGGAAGTTCGACGTATCGATGAGGCGCGACTGGCCGAGCTGGTGACGGTGGTGTTTCAGGATGTCTATCTCTTCGCCGGCACGATCCGCGACAATGTCGCGATGGGCAAATCCGGTGCGAGCGCAGCGGAGATCGAGGAAGCGGCACGGGCTGCGCAGGCGCATGACTTTATCGTACGATTGCCGAACGGCTACGATACACAGGTGGGAGAGAGTGGTGCAGCACTCTCCGGCGGAGAGCGGCAGCGCATTGCTATCGCTCGCGCAATCCTGAAGGATGCACCGATTGTGCTGATGGACGAGGCGACGGCTGCCATTGACCCAACCAATGAACGCTTGATTCAGGCCGCGCTGGCACGCCTGGTTGAGGGTCGCACCCTAATCGTGGTGGCGCACAAATTGTCCACGATACAGGCTGCCGATCAGATACTGGTACTCGACGAGGGGCGGATTGTGGAAAGCGGCGTCCACGGGGAGTTGTTGAGCAAAGCCGGTCTCTATGCACGACTGTGGAACCATCGCGTGAGAGCTATGAATTGGCAGCTAAGCCGTTGAGTACGCTAGGTTAGAACTGTACGGCCTCTCTCGATATGGTCAGAATACTTCCCGCAGTGCCGCTCTGTGGAAGGGGTTTTAGGTATGATTTTGCAAGGTCTGCTTTCTGATAATGTACAATTGACCGAGCTGCTATCCAGACTTGAAAGCATCGCAGATGGGGCAGAGTTGGTTGCATTTATGGAGTTTTTGGTCGACGCCTACGATTTGAAGACCTGCGCCTACTTGGGCTTTGACGTAACTGCGCGGCCCGAACAAGAGCCTTACTTGGCGGTGACCTATACACAAGAGTGGATCGAGCACTACAAAGCCCAACAGTACGTCAATATCGACCCTGCTGTGCACATTGGTATGCGACGCATACTACCAACTGATTGGGAAAACTTCGATTTACGGAGCGATGATGTGCGACGTCTGTTCGGGGATGCCATCGAGTTTGGACTTGGTCGCCACGGCATTTCACTGCCCGTTCATGGTCAGCATTGTGACAAGGCGCTGGTTTCAATCACTTGTGACGCCGGAATCTTGGAATGGCGTCATCGACGCCTCCAGTATATGCGCGATTTCCAGATGCTTGCCCTTTACATTCATCAAGCGGTATTACGATTGGAAGGCCGGGTTGTCGAGCAGATGAGATTGTCGCCGCGCGAGCGTGAGTGCCTACAATGGGCCGGCGAAGGCAAGACGGCGTGGGAAACCGCCGTCATTCTAGGTCTGTCGGAGCGTACGGTACGCTGCTATCTAGAGGGCGCCCGCTACAAACTCGGTGCGGCCAATAACGCACATGCGGTCAACAAGGCCGGCAAGACTAGTCTGCTCAGCCAACTTCCGTAAATCCGGCAGTTTCACCGGATTCCTGGACCTTTTCATGGGATCTAGTTGCTACAGCGTTTTCAACAAACGCAAGGAGCAACACCATGATCACCATCGTCGAAGGCGCGGACCGGGACCATCACCCCACCCTGCTCGATGAGATGTTTCGGATGCGGGCGGTAGTCTTCGCCGACCGGCTCGAATGGGACGTCAGCGTGACCGATGGCCGGGAAATCGACCGTTTCGATGCCGAAGATCCCCTCTACCTGCTGTCGCTCGACGACCGGACCGGAACACTCCAGGGCGCGGTGCGGCTGCTGCCGACCACAGGTCCGAACATGTTGCGGGATGTCTTCCCGGTTCTTGTGCCGGGAGGTGCGCCGGCGAGCCCCCTCATCTGGGAAAGCTCCCGGTTCGCCGTGAACCCTGCCGCGTTCAACGAATGCGAACGCGTGGAAGCCAACCATGTCGTTAACCGCACGACGATCGAACTTCTGTGCGGTATCGTCGAAGTCTCCCAGCGCGCCGGCATCGAGCACGTTGTGTCCGTCTTCGACGCGCGAATGGCGCGGATCTTTCGCACAATCGATTGCGCCTTCGAGGTCATCGGAATCCCGACCCGTATCGGCAGGACAATGAGCTACGCCGGCGTATTCGACATGTCAGACGCCATGCGCGAGCGATTGGGGGAAGCCGGCAGGCTTCTCGCCCCAGTCCTGACAGGCGTGGAGCCGCAGCGGATTCCGGACCTCCGCCACGCCTGATTTTCCCTCGCTTTTGTCACATGGTTCTCTGGTCGACGCGGCAACCATGTCCTATAAGTGTCCCGAGGCGGTACGCGCCGCCTTGGGGCTTAGAAACCCCTGCTCACCGGTTGGTGTTGGCCGTGATAGCACCAAAGGATCCTCTGGCCATTGGCCGGGGGCCTGCGACGTATGTCCAGGCGCCTCGGTGCTAAAGGTCGCAGGGCCGTGTGAGCACGGTTTCTAACCCCCGGCTTGGGGTCGAGATCTTATCGTTCGCGGGGGCGCACCGCGAACCAAGCCGCAGGGATTGCATGCGAACGAAAACAGACGTCGACATCGGACCCGAACGGGCGGCGACATCCAGTGTCATCAAGGCTCTCCTCGCCGACCTGATCGAATACGAACTGGAGCAGGTGGCCATCGCGGTCATCCGGGAAAACAGGAACCGGCTGCAGGAGGCCCAGGAGCTTTTCGAGGAGATTGGCCGACTTGAAGCTGCCAGTCCGACGGACGAGCAATTGGGCCAACTGAGGCACGATTACCGTATCGCGATGCTCAATCTTCATTCGCATCATCAGGTCGTCAGCCTGGTGGTAGAACGTCTCGGATTCGTGCCCGAGGTCGACGGGCAACGCGCTGCGCTCAATTAGCCGGCTTTGTCGGACTAGATCAGTCCGATTCGTGTGGCAATTGTACCTGCCTGCCGGTTGTTCGCGGCCCCGAGCTTGCTTGTCGCCTCATCGATATAGGACCGCACCGAGCGATACGAGATATCCAGCATGAGCGCGATGTCGGCCATCGACATCCCCTCGGCGAACCAGCGCAGGCATTCGGCCTCCCGTGGTGAGAGCCGGATGCCGGATGCTAGCGATGCGTCGCTGGTCGCGGAGCCGAGCCGGGAGTGCACAAAAGCGACCGCGACCGCAGCGGTGACCGGATCGATGTCCTCACTCAGCTTCGAGACAGGCCGTCCGCTCGCAAGCGTAAACACCATGCGGTCCCTGAACCCGACAGGAATCGAGATCGAGATCCCGGACCTGATGCCGAACCGATCGGCCTCGACGAAGAACTTGATCACGTCCCGCCGTCCGCGGCGCCTCGCCTCATCCGCCGACCATGCAAAGAGCGGAGGTCCGTGCTTTGCCTTGGTGACGACCGGATCAACCCGGATGAACTCCCGTTGCACATAGAGCTCCTGCCACGCGCGCGGATAGTTGGAGACCGCGAAGCTCTCCGGACCACGAAGATAGAGGTAGGCGTAGAAGTCGAACCCGGCGTCATCCGCGAAATCCCGTAACGACCGGCGGGCCGCACGCTCGTCAAGCGGCAGCGAAAGCCTGTCGATGAGATTGAGCAGATTGGCGTTCAAGGGCGGGCGGGTCCAATGGCAAGCCCCGCGACAGAAGGCGACCCTTCTGCACGGAGTGTTGAAATCGAAGTGGGTCATCGCTACCGATAAGACCCGGGGAAGACGATGTCCTGGTCGACCAGGACGTTGAAGCGGTAGCCGGGACGTATCTCGAGTGTTGGCTGGATATCGAGGTCGCGCGAGACCGTCTGCTCGGAGATTTGGCCGAAGGTTTCGGCAAAAGAGCGCCTGGCGGCGTCCTCGGCGCTATCGGCCGTGCCCAAGCTGTTGCGGTCCTGTGGCAGCATCATTTCCGTCCCGGCCCCGATCAGAGCGACCAGGATCGCCGAGCCGAACGTGCGCAGATAATGGTTGTCGACCTGGTCCCGGAACCCGCCATAGCCAGCCGCATCGGTCCCCGCCATGCCGCCGATCTCAAGCGACGATCCGCTCGGAAAGATGAGGTCGGTCCAGATGATGAGCACGCCGTCCTGCCCGAACGTGATCTCGGAATCGTAGCGGCCGAAGAGTTTCGATCCTTGCGGGATGAGAAGATGCCGGCCCGTCGCGCTGTCGTAGACATTCTGCGAGACCTGAGCCGTGATCCGCCCGGGAAGATCGGAATTGATGCCCGTGATGAGCGTTGCCGGGATGACCGACCCGCGCTTGAGCTCATAGGGCGAGATTTGTCCCACGACCGGATTCGGAAGGTACCCGAGATCCCGGATGTCCTGACTGAAGAAGCGCTCCTTGGCCGCCTGCCCGTTCGCGTCCGTGGCACCGCCCACCCCCGCCTCCATGGCGGCGGCGTAGAGATCGAGCCCGCTCTGCGGCCGGCCAGCCGTCGCTTGCGGGTCGCCAGGCGCCGCGGCAATGCCGTCGGTGCTGTCAGCCGAAAGGTCGCGTAGCGAAACGGCAATCGGGGAATCGAACGCCGCGTCATTGGCTTGATAGCGCGCCATGCGCTGACGGTGCAGCTCCCGCATGAGCTGTTCTTCTTGCTCTCGCTCGAGGCGCGCGCGCCATATCTCTTCGGGCTCCAACGCCGTCTGTTGCTGTTCGGCCGTGGACGCATCCGGTGGCTCCGGCATGAACGGGTTTTCCTCTGGCTCCGCCGGCTCGCTCGGGATCCGTTGCGGCTGCGGTTGCACCGGTTCGCCGATGATGCCGTCCGGGACACCCTCCTTGAGCTGGTCGGCATGCGTCGAGGCCGGACGCGAACCTGGTGTGAACCCCAGGTCATCGTCGCCCAGGCGGAGACCGCGCGACGACAGGCCATAGAAAATCGCGGCAAGGAAAAGCACCACAAGCACGATCGCCACGACGATCGGCAGGCGATTGAGGCGGCGAATTCTCGGCCCGCCAGAGAGATCGGAGCCGCCAAGCTTGAGACTCCCGGTCATGACGGCTCGCTTTCCTCGCGCTGCATGATCGAAAGTGGCGAGATCGGCGTCGCTCCCTCCTCGCCCAACTGGTACATGCGTGTGAGGTCCAGTGCCTGGGTCGACAACCTGACCAGGATGCTGCCCTCGTACGCATCGACGACATAGGCGAGAGCAACGGTATTCGTGCCCTCCGTCACCTGATCGGTCGCAACAGCGTAGCCCCAACCCCTCAGCGAGGACTCGAGCGCTTCGCCGAAGATGGAGCCGTCAGGCTTGAGCTGGATCGTCGTGGTACCGGGACCGACCTGTTCGGCAAGCCGCCCGACCATCTCCCCGGCGATCGAGGACGCCGCCTCCGGGGTGAGCTGTGCGGTCGCCGAACTCGTAACCAGACCCGAACCGCCGAGTGTCTGGCACCCGGCCAGCAGCGCAGCGAACAGGACGACGATCAACAAGCGAGCATGGAACAATGGAATGTGCATCCCCTACCCTCCCCGCCTGATCGTGATTTTCTCCTGGCCGCGCCCGACGCCCGAGACGAGGATCGCGCTGTCGATGTAATAGTCGACCACCATCATGGTGCCGTTCATGCGGTAGTTGACGATCCGGTTCTCGCCGCCGGAAACCACGAACAGCACCGGCGCATCCTGGCCCGACAACGACGACGGAAACTGGATGTAGGTTTTCTGGCCGTCGCTGTAGATCCTAGTTGGCCGCCATCTCGCCGTTCCGCTCACACGGAAAGAGAAATTGAGCTGCTCGGCCGGCACGCCGGCGCCGGGCACGATGCTCGCCTCCATGTGCGCGGCAATCTCGGCGAAGCGCGCATTGACGTCTTCAGGATATTCGAAGCCGACCCGAGCCATGTAATTCGAGTGATGGGACTTGAGCTGGATGTGATAGGTGCGCCGCGAGGTCGTCACCACCATCGATGTGACGAGGCCGGTTTCCGAAGGCTTGACGATCAGATGCACCGCCTGGCTGCCGGGCGCGCCCGACGTCGCCGGTTCGACCTTCCAGCGCACAGTGTCGCCGAGCAGCACGTCGCGCACGATTTCGCCCGGCTGGAGTTCGATGTCGCACACC
>NZ_CAJXGF010000068.1 GCF_913053745.1 uncultured Nitratireductor sp. | reverse complement strand
ACGGCGAGCCGGATCATCTCGCTTTCCAACAGGGCGCGGAACTCGAAGATCTCCTTGATCTCCGATGTCGACAGCGCGGCCACCACAGTGCCTTTGTAGCGCTGCGTGGTGACGAGCCCGTCCTGTTCCAGTCTCTGCAGTGCCTCGCGTACTGGTATACGGCTGGTGTTGAACATCTGCGCGATGTGATCCTGACGCAGGTGTTCTCCCTCCGCCAACTCGCCCTCAATGATCGCCTTGCGCAGGGCCTCGAACACCAGGTCGGTCGCCGATGCCGTCTGTCTTACATCGATGCTTTCCAGTTTTATCTCCTGAGCCAATGTTCCGCTGCGCCATCTGCCGCCATGTCGGGTTGTGCTTGGGCGCCCCGCGATTCGGCTTCCTTGAAGGATAGCGATTTTCCAATTGTATATTGGATCCAATCTACGTTAAAGAACTCTTTGAGGAACTGGCGTTTGCACGCGAAGGGAGCACGCCAGCGGGCCGATGCGGGCCGACGATGCGGTTGAAAGCGCCGGTGGTCCTGCGCCGGTATGGCTGCGGTCGCACCTTCTCCGGCGTCCATCGGCCTCATGCGCAAATGGCAGGCTGGCACAACGAAGCATCGCATGACTGTCAGGCTCCGCCTGCGTTAGGGTGCCGGTAAACTGAAACCGATACAAACCGGGGTATTCCACCAATGGCGCTCAACGAAACAGCTACCAACCAGTTCAAAAATTACATTGCCGGTGAATGGGTTCACGGCGACAGCCAGGTCGAGAACATCAATCCGTCGGACACGCGCGACGTGGTGGGCATGGCGGCACGCTCTGGCGCTGCCGACCTCGACCGCGCCATTGACGCCGCCCATGATGCGGCCCCCGGTTGGGCGCGTTCCACGCCGCAGCAGCGCTTCGACATTCTCGATGCCGTCGGTAATGAGATCATTGCCCGCAAGGACGAACTCGGCCACCTGCTTTCGCGCGAGGAAGGCAAGACGCTGGCGGAAGGCATTGGCGAGGTCGTCCGCGCCGGGCAGGTGTTCAAGTTCTTCGCGGGCGAGGCTGTTCGCCTGCCGGGCGAGCGGCTCGATTCCATCCGCCCCGGCGTCGAGGTGGACATGCGCCGCGAACCCATGGGCGTTATCGGCATGATAACCCCGTGGAACTTCCCCATCGCCATTCCCGCATGGAAGATCGCGCCCGCGCTCGCCTACGGCAACACGGTGGTGCTGAAACCGGCAGAGCTGGTTCCGGGCTCGGCCTGGGCGCTTGCGGAAATCCTGTCGCGCGCCGGCCTGCCGGAGGGCGTGTTCAACCTGGTGGCTGGCCGTGGTTCCGAACTCGGCCCCCGCATGATCGAAAACCCCAAGGTCCGCGCCATTTCCTTCACCGGTTCCGTTCCGACCGGCCGTGGCATTGCCGCCGCCTGCGGCGAACACCTCAAGAAGGTGCAGCTTGAAATGGGCGGCAAGAACCCGCTTGTGGTTCTCGACGATGCCGATCTCGATGCGGCGGTGGGTGTTGCGCTCAATGGCGCTTTCTTCTCCACCGGCCAGCGCTGCACGGCATCGAGCCGCCTCGTCGTCACGGAAGGCATTCACGACCGTTTCGTCTCCGCGCTGACCGAAGAGCTCAAGGCCCTCGTCGTCGGCGATGCGCTCGACCCGAAAACCCAGATGGGCCCGGTGGTCGACGAAAAGCAGCTTGAGCAGAACCTTTCCTATGTCCAGATCGCCGGTCAGGAAGGTGGCAAGCTTGCCTTTGGCGGCGAGCGCCTTTCGCTGGAGAAGCCCGGTTTCTACATGGCGCCCGCGCTCTTCACCGAGACCGGCAACGACATGCGCATCAACCGCGAAGAGGTTTTCGGCCCCGTCGCCAGCGTCGTCCGCGTCAAGGATTACGAGGAAGCGCTGCATGTGGCCAATGACACGAGCTTCGGCCTTTCCTCCGGCATCTGCACCACATCGCTCAAACACGCGAGCGACTTCAAGCAGAAGTCCCAGGCCGGCATGGTCATGGTCAACCTGCCCACCGCCGGTGTCGACTACAACGTGCCCTTCGGCGGCACCAAGGGGTCGAGCTTCGGTTCGCGCGAGCAGGGGCGCTATGCCGTCGAATTCTATACGACGGTGAAGACGGCCTACACGCAGCCCTGATCGGCAGGAGGGGAGGAATGGGCAAAGCGCGCGTGCAAGGCAAGGCCGATGTCGCCATCATTGGCGGCGGCATCATCGGCATAGCCACCGCATTCCGCCTTGCAGAGGCGGGCCAACAGGTCGTGCTCATCGAGCGCGATGCGCCGGCCAATGCCGCGAGCCGGGGCAATGCCGGTGCTTTCGCCTTCCCTTCCATCCTCCCGCTGGCATCGCCCGGTATTCTCTTCAAGGCTCCGAAATGGCTGTTCGATCCGCTGGGGCCGCTCTCCATACCGCCGGCGCAGTTTCCGTCGGTTCTGCCATGGCTCTTGCGCTTCTTCCGCGCCTCCATGCCAGACCGCATCGAGGCCAGCACGGCAGCGCAGGCAGCGTTGAACCAGCTCTCCGAAGCCGAAACTGCAACCCTCACGCAGGAAGCCGGGCTCGACCGTCTGGTGCGCCATGATGGCGCTTTGGAGCTTTATGAGAGCGGGGCCGCATGGCGCGCTTCGCTGAAAAGCTGGGAGCGTTGTGAGAAGGCCGGCGTCGAGATCGAGCATGTGGAAGGCGCGCGCCTTGCCGAATTGCAGCCGGGCCTCTCGCCAAGGTTGGTGAAGGGCGTGTTCCTGCCGCAGTGGAAAACGGTCAGCGACCCGCGCGACTATGCGCTTGCCCTGTTGGAAGCAGCTCAGGCGCGGGGCGTCCATCTTGTCGAGGGAGCGGTCTCTCATCTGGCCGATAGCACCGAAGGCGTCATGGTCACTCTTGAGGATGGTCGAACCCTCAAGGCAGACCATGCCGTTCTCGCCGCCGGGCCGTGGTCGAACAGGCTCACCGCGACGCTGGGCGAGAGGCTGCCCGTCACACCCGAACGCGGCTACAACACCACGCTGCCGCCCGGCAGTTTCGATCTGAGACGACAGGTCATCTTTCCCGCGCATGGCTTCGTGGTCACGCCGCTTGCCACCGGCATCCGCGTCGGCGGCGCGTCCGAGCTTGCTGGTTTCGATGCCCCGGTCAATTACCAGCGCGCACGGCACATGCTCGACAAGGCGGCCGGTTTCCTGCCGGGGCTGAAGCGCGAAGGCGGAACGGAGTGGATGGGCTCGCGCCCCTCCATGCCAGATTCGCTTCCGGTCATCGGGCGGGCCTCCTCCAGCCCGCGCATTTTCTATGCCTTCGGCCACGGCCATCTGGGGCTCACGCAGTCGGCCGCCACCGCGCGGCTCGTCACTGATCTGATCCTTGAGCGAAACCCACCCATCGACATATCGCCCTTCCGGCCCGGCCGGTTTTGACAGGAAAGCACCATGGTGGTCAGCACGTTCACCTGTATCGACGGACACACCTGCGGAAACCCCGTGCGGGTTGTGGCCGGCGGCGGTCCACAGCTCCAGGGCTCCACCATGCTGGAGCGCCGCGCGCATTTCCTGGCCGAATATGACTGGATCCGCACCGGCCTCATGTTCGAGCCGCGGGGCCATGACATGATGTCGGGCTCCATCCTCTATCCGCCCACGCGCGAGGATTGCGACATCGGCATCCTTTTCATCGAAACGTCGGGCTGCCTGCCCATGTGCGGGCATGGCACGATTGGCACCATCACCATCGGCATTGAAAACGGCCTCATTCGTCCGCGCGAGAAAGGTGTTGTCCGCCTCGACACGCCGGCGGGTCTCGTGGTCGCGGAATATGAGCAGAGCGATCGTTTCGTGGAAAAGGTGCGCCTCACCAATGTGCCGGCCTTCGTTCATGCGACCGGTCTCACTGCCGAGGTCGAGGGGCTTGGCGACATCACGGTCGATGTCGCCTATGGCGGCAATTTCTACGCCATCGTTGAGCCGCAGGCAGCCTTCGAAGACATGGCGAACCATACGGCGGGCGAGCTCATAGGCTGGAGCCCGAAACTGCGCGCGGCCCTCAACGCGAAATACGATTTCGTCCACCCCGAAAAGCCCGACATCAAGGGCCTGAGCCACATTCTGTGGACCGGCAAACCCACCCGGCCCGAAGCGCACGCGCGCAATGCTGTGTTCTATGGCGACAAGGCCATCGACCGCTCGCCCTGCGGCACGGGCACCTCGGCCCGCATGGCGCACTGGCATGCGAAAGGGCTCCTGAAACCCGGCGATGATTTTGTCCACGAAAGCATCATCGGCTCCATGTTCGAAGGTCGTGTGGAGGCAGAAGCGCGAGTTGCGGACAAACCCGCCATCGTGCCTTCGGTCGCCGGCTGGGCGCGCGTTACGGGCTACAACACGATCATGATCGACGACCGCGATCCCTATGCCCATGGTTTCGTGGTTGTCTAAATCAGTTGCAGGAAATGTTGAAACGTCCTGAGGAGAGACCATGAAAATCACCGCCATCCACGCCTATCAGGTCGATCTGCCGTTAAAGGAAGGGCGCTATTCATGGTCGAATGGAAACTTTGTTGAAGTCTTCGATTCCACCGTCGTCGCCATCGAGACGGATGAAGGCATAACCGGCTATGCCGAATGCTGCCCGCTGGGTTCGGCCTATCTGCCATCCTATGCGCGCGGTGTCCGGGCCGGGCTTGAGGAAATCGCGCCAAAGTTGATCGGTCTCGACCCCACCAATCTCGGTCTGGTCAACCGCGCCATGGATGCCGCGCTGAACGGCCATCCCTATGTGAAGGCGCCGCTCGACATCGCCTGTTGGGATATTCTCGGCAAGGCGAGCGGCCTGCCGCTGGTCACGCTTCTTGGCGGCAGCGCGCAGGACGAGGTGCGCCTTTACCGCGCCATCTCGCAGGAAGACCCGGAGACGATGGCGAAGAAGATCGCCGGCTACAAGGCCGAGGGCTACACCAAGTTCCAGCTCAAGGTGGGTGGCAATGCGGATGATGACATCGCCCGCATCCGCGCCTGCCGCGAAATCCTCGACGACACGGACATTCTCGTGGCCGACGCCAACACCGGCTGGACCCGCCACGAGGCAGCGCGGGGGGTCGATGCGGTGGCCGATCTCGATGTCTATATCGAGCAGCCATGCCCCACTTATGACGAGTGCCTGTCGATCCGCCGTCGCACGGCAAAGCCTTTCGTGATGGATGAAAACATCACCGGGCTCGACATGCTGGTGCGCGGTCTGGCCGATGACGCATTCGATGTCATCAACCTGAAAATCTCCAAGGTCGGCGGTCTGTCGAAAGCCCGCGCCATGCGCGATGTGTGCGTGGCGCACGGCATTCCCATGACCGTTGAAGACACATGGGGCGGCGACATCGTCACCGCCGCGATCGCGCATCTGGCACAGTCGACGCCGTCCGATTTCGTCTTCTCGGCAACGGATTTCAATTCCTACGGCACCAAGGCCATCGCCGCCAACGCACCGAAACGCGTGAAT
This sequence comes from uncultured Nitratireductor sp., assembly GCF_913053745.1. Lineage (GTDB taxonomy): Bacteria > Pseudomonadota > Alphaproteobacteria > Rhizobiales > Rhizobiaceae > Nitratireductor. Next base: position 17,934 of record NZ_CAJXGF010000068.1, on the reverse strand, counting down.
GGCGGCATGAAGGCGCCGTCCGGGCCGGGCCTTGGCGTCGAGCCCGTTTTCGAGGCGCTCGGCGCGCCGGTTCTGTCATTCGGGAAAGGTGCCTGAGCCATGCGTTCCAGCCGAGCCATCCATGTTGTCTCCTGCCATGCCGAGGGCGAGGTCGGCGACGTCATTGTCGGCGGTGTGCTGCCGCCGCCCGGAGAGACGCTGTGGGAGCAACGCAGTTTCATCGCCAGCGATGAAAACCTGCGCAATTTCGTGCTCAATGAGCCACGCGGCGGCGTGTTCCGCCATGTCAATCTTCTCGTTCCGCCGAAAAACCCAAAAGCCGATATGGGCTTCATCATCATGGAGCCGGAAGACACGCCGCCCATGTCCGGCTCCAATTCCATCTGCGTTGCCACCGTGCTCCTCGACACCGGCATCGTACCAATGGTTGAACCGGAAACGAAGCTCGTTCTGGAAGCGCCGGGCGGTCTCGTTCACGTGACCGCCGAATGCCGCAACGGCAAGGCCGAGCGCATCCGCGTTACCAATGTACCGTCATTCGCCGACCGTCTCGATGCATCCCTCGAGGTCGCGGGGCTCGGCACGATCACGGTCGATACGGCCTATGGCGGCGACAGTTTCGTCATCGCCGATGCCGCAGCTCTCGGTTTCTCCGTCACGCCGGACGAAGCCCGCGAATTGGCCGAAACCGGTGCGAAGATCACACGGGCGGCAAATGAGCAGCTCGGCTTCACCCATCCCGAAAACCCCGAATGGGATCACATCTCCTTCTGCCAACTCGCACTGCCGGTGGAAGAAACGGCGGATGGTCTCGTCGGCCGCAACACGGTCGTCATCCGCCCGGCCAAGCTTGACCGCTCACCCACCGGCACCGGGTGTTCCGCCCGCATGGCCGTGCTCCATGCGCGTCGGCGCATGAAAGTGGGAGACCGCTTCACGGGTGTGTCGATTCTGGGTTCGCGGTTTCAGTGCCGCATTACGGGTGAAACACGGGCAGGAGATAATCCGGCTATCATACCTGAAATTGCCGGACGCGGCTGGGTCTCCGGCATGCATCAACTGATGCTCGATCCTTCCGATCCATGGCCCGAAGGGTACAGGATTTCGGACACCTGGACAGATCTTTAGTATTTTAGAAAAAGTTTACTCTATTGCCCAAATATGGTCGAAGTGCCTCATTTCTCGGAACAAATCTACACGTCGCGGTTTTATTTCCCGAATGCGATTTGAAATATCGAGTAAGGACAATGACGCAACAAGACAATCGACAGGAGCGCCGGAGCGACGCATATCGCGCTGACACTGCGCACAGTGTCAGAGAGCGTCTCGGTCAACCGGAAAATACGCGGTTTCTGAACAGAATGCCGCATTTCTCGCTGGATTCGGAGATTCCGGACGAATTTCAGGATTTGTTGGGAAAACTGGACGAGGCGGAGAGTCGCGCCGGGTGATGCCATCGAAACAAAACAAGGACGGGGCATGCGCCACACCGTCCTTGCTTCGTAAAATCCTGTAAAACCAAGACTTTCCCGGCGGTCAGTCTCAGGCTGCGCGGCGCTTTTTCGGCAGAAGACCTTCACGCTGAGCCTGCTTGCGGGCCAGCTTGCGCGCGCGGCGGACAGCTTCGGCACGCTGGCGTGCGCGCTTTTCCGACGGCTTTTCATAAGAACGGCGGGATTTCATTTCCCGGAAAACACCCTCGCGCTGCATCTTTTTCTTGAGCACTTTAAGGGCCTGATCGACATTGTTGTCGCGAACGATAACCTGCAATGGACTTCCTTCTTCAGTTGGCGTTTCAATGGTTGAGCATGGCCAAGGCGCTGGAAAGCGCGAAGGGTAGCTCACGGTCAATCTTATTTCGCATCGGCGCTGGGCTTGGCATCAGCCGGCGCAAAGACGCAAAAAGCGCCCGACAAGGGGCGACTCAAGACGGAGCGCACCATAGCAGAAGTTCCGCCAAATGCACCCCTTGGCGATTTATATAGGAAGAAACGCGGAAATTTCGAGATGAAACGACGCAAAACAGCGTCGAAATTTCGCCATTCCCGAGCGAATTCTCCGAAAACTCAGGCCGAAACTCGCCGCCAGGCATAGGAACCGGGTGCTGCCGAGGCCTTGGCAGCCGGTTGATAGTAGAGCGGTATGCCAGCTTCCTTGCCGGCCTCGAGCTGGCCGATCGTGTATGGATTGACGATTTCGAGTGTGGAAAATCCGACCCGAAACATATGCGCGATCTGGTCGATCAGCACATCGCCTGTGGCGCGGATTTCTCCCCGGTATCCGTGACGTGTGCGCAAAAGCTCGGCCTTGGAGTAGCTGCGCCCGTCATTGAAAGCAGGGAAGGCGAGCGCGACCAAGGGCAGATGCGCCAGATACGGAAGAACGGCGTCCAGCGCGTCGCCCGGCAGAAGCTCGACGCCGATGCGTTCGATGGCGTTTCGGCGCGTCGTTTCATCGAGTTCGAGAAAGATTCCGAGCGGCAGGATCACATGCCCGCCGTCATGAAGCGCGGCAATATCCTCGGCCTTGCGCCAAAGATTGTCGCGGAACCCCTCGGGCGTCCAAAGCCGAACGTCTGACATGCTCATGAAAAACTCCTATCCCGAGGTTGGTGCGAGCGAGGTCTCGAGCCCGGGCAAATGGATACCGCATTCGGTCTTGGCCTGACCGGCCCAGCGGCCCGAACGGGGATCGTCGCCGGGCTGTACGGGGCTGGTGCAGGGAAAGCAACCGATCGACAGATAGCCGAACGCCACCAGCGGGTTTTGGCGCAGATCGTGCCTGCGCATGTAATCGGCCTGATCCCCGGTCGACCAGCGCGCGAGCGGGTTGACGCGGATGCGCGGGCCTACGGCTTCAAACACAGGCATTTCCGCCCGCGTGGAAGCCTGCCCGCGCTTGCGTCCGGTAAACCAGGCGCGATAGGGCGCGATGGCGCGGGCCATGGGCTCCACCTTGCGGATCGCGCAGCACCGGTCGGTGTCGCTCTGATGCAGAATGCCTTTCGGGTCGTCGGCAGCCAGCGCATCGTCGAGCGGCTGCACGATCACGATGTTCGTCAGACCCAGATCGTCGGCAAGCTGGTCGCGATATTCGAGCGTTTCGCCAAAATGCTGGCCAGTGTCGAGAAAGGTGATTGGCAGACCTGGCTCGGCATCGGCGATGAGGTGCAGAAGAGCCGCCGAATCCGCACCGAAGGAGGATGTGGCGGCAATGCCGCCTGCTCCGTCGAAAAGGTCGATCGCCACGGCAATGATCTCTTCGGCCGGCAAGTGCCCGTAGCGCAGGTTCAGAGCGGCTGCCAACTCGACCGTATCGCCGTTGGCAGCGAAATCGCGGTCAAGCTGCCTTGGCTTCGTGACCATAAAGAGCCTCCTTGAAGGGTGCGGGGCCGAGCCGGCGATAGGCGTCGAGGAATGTCTCGTCGCGGTTCTCGCGCTTGGCGAGATAGGTATCGACGATGGTTTCCACGGCGTCGGTAATTTCGTTCGGCGCAAAGCCGCGCCCGATGATTTCGCCGATGGTCGATCCCTCGCGCGCCGAACCGCCGAGCGTCACCTGATAGAGTTCGGCGCCTTTCTTCTCAACGCCCAGAATGCCGATATGGCCGACATGATGATGGCCGCAGGCATTGATGCAGCCGGAAATCTTGATCTGCAGATCGCCGATCTCGTCCTGGCGGGCCTGCGTCGCGAAACGTTGCGAGATCTCCTGCGCCACCGGAATGGAGCGGGCATTGGCAAGCGCGCAATAATCGAGACCGGGGCAGGCGATGATGTCGGTGATGAGACCGGCATTTGAAGTTGCCAGGCCGATCTCGACCAGGGCTGCGTGAAGCGCCGGCAGATCGGCGCGCGCTACATGCGGCAGGATCAGGTTCTGTTCGTGGCTGACGCGGATTTCATCATTGCCGTATTGCTCGGCGAGGTCGGCAATGGCGTCCATCTGCACATCGGTCGCATCGCCCGGCACTTCGCCGATGCCTTTCAACGACACGGTCACGGAGGCATAGTCTGGGTTGCTATGGGTATGCGCATTGCGGCGCAGCCAGTCGGCAAATCCCGGATCGGCTTTCACCGCTTTGCTCACGGTCGCGTCGCCTTCCGGACGAGCTTTCAGCTTCGGTGGCGCGAAATAGGTTTCGATGGCGCGGATGTCGGCGTCGGGGAGTTTCAGTTCGCTTTCTTTCAGAGCGGCGAATTCTTTCTCCACCTGCGCCGTCAATTCCTCCGTACCGGTTTCATGTACCAGGATTTTGATGCGCGCCTTGTACTTGTTGTCGCGGCGTCCGTTCAGATTGTAGACGCGCAGAATGGCCGTCACATAGGAGAGCAGGTCTTGCTCGGGCAAGAAGTCGCGGATCTTCTTGGCGACCATGGGCGTGCGGCCCAGGCCGCCGCCGACAAACACGGCGAAGCCCAGCGCACCCTCGGCATTCTTCTTCAAATGCAGGCCGATGTCATGCACCTCGATCGCCGCGCGATCGCGCTCGGCGCCCGTCACGGCAATCTTGAATTTGCGCGGCAGGTAGGAAAATTCCGGATGGAGCGACGACCATTGCCGAAGGATCTCCGCATAGGGGCGGGGATCGGCCACCTCGTCGGCGGCCGCGCCGGCGAAGTGGTCGGCAGTTACGTTGCGAATGCAGTTGCCGGACGTCTGGATGGCGTGCATCTCCACTTCGGCGAGCTCTTCGAGCACACGCGGGATGTCGACCAGCTTAGGCCAGTGAAACTGGAGGTTCTGGCGTGTGGTGAAATGGCCATAGCCCTTGTCATAGGTGCGGGCGATGTGCGCGAGCTTGCGCATCTGGCGCGGCGACAGAGAGCCGTATGGAATCGCAATTCGCAACATGTAGGCATGAAGCTGCAGATAGACGCCGTTCATCAACCTGAGTGGCTTGAACTGGTCCTCCGTCAGTTCGCCGGAAAGCCGGCGTTGCACCTGATCGCGAAATTCTGCGACGCGGGCCTGTACGAAGGCATGGTCGAATTCATCGTAACGATACATGGGACGTGGCCTGACGTTAGGCGGCGTGTTGCGCGGCGCTGCGCGCCTGCTTGCCGATCTCGGGATGAATGGACGGTCCACCGGCGCGGATGCGTTCGCGCAGCCGCTTTGGCAGGATGCGGCCCTCGGCGATCTCCACGTCGACGAGCGTGACGTCGATGACGATGTTGGCGGCGAGCGCAAGCTTCCCCGCGGCTTCGATGCGGGCTTCGTCTTCGGCGTCGCGTGCCACGTGAGCGGCATCGATCGTGTCGACCCAGCGATCGCCGGCGCCCAGCCAAACGGTTTCGCCGTCGGTCAGGCGATTGGCGGCTACAATTTTCATCATGCACGCTCCAATTGGTGCTTGTGGGTCGCGAGCGCTTCCGAGTGCTCGAAATTCGCGCCAGCCACGGCATCGCCGATCAGCGTCATCACGGGTCCGGTCAGTTCGCTGCGGTTCGAAAGCGAGGGAAGATCGCTCAGTGTTCCGTGCAACAGGCGCTTGCCGTCGCGGCTGGCGTTCTCGATCACGGCTACGGCGGTGTCCGGCGAGAGTCCGGCTTCAACCAGACGGTGAGCCACGTCGGCGGCGACCGATCGGCCCATATATACCGCAACGGTTGCACCGGAGACAGCGAGACTCGCCCAGTCGGGCAAAGTGCGCCCCTTCAGGTCATGCCCGGTGGTGAAAACGATGGACGAGGCCACGCCGCGCAGCGTCAGCGGCAGTTCGAAGTCGGCGGCGGCTGCGAAAGCGGCGGTCACACCGGGCACCACTTCATAGGAAACCTCGGCCTCCCGCAGGGCCGCCATTTCCTCGCCCGCACGCCCGAAAATCAATGGATCGCCGGATTTCAGCCGCACCACGCGTTTACCGTCGCGGCCAAGCGCCACGAGCAAATCGTTGATTTCGGGCTGGCTCTTGGAATGGCAGCCTTTGCGCTTGCCAACAGAGATGCGCTCGGCATCACGACGCCCCATGGCGACCACCGCTTCGGGCACCAGCGCATCATATACAATGACATCGGCTTCCATGAGCAGGCGCTGCGCGCGGAGCGTCAGGAGGTCTTCCGCACCGGGCCCGGCGCCCACCAGCGCGATATGGCCGGGAATGTTTTCGCCGGCGGCGAGCAGGCTGGAGGCGCTGCGCCGGGCAGCGGCCGTGTCGCCGCGGGCCATTGCGTGCGCTGTGTCGCCGGTGAAGAAGGCTTTCCAGAAACGGCGGCGGGCGAGGCCGCGCGGCACCAGGCGATCGACCGCATCGCGATACTGCGCGGCAAGCTGGGCAAGCGCGCCGAGCGACGGGGAGAGCATCTGATCGACGCGGGCCCGCATCATCTGTGCCAATACCGGGCCGGCACCCTCTGTGCCAATGGCGACTGCGAGCGGTGCCCGGTTCACCAGAGCCGGCGTATAGAAATCGCAAAGCTCGGGCCGGTCCACGGCGTTTACAGGAATGGAACGCGCGCGCGCATCCGCCACAATGACGCGGTCCTGCACCTCGTCGTCAGTGGCAGCGAATACAAGCGCCGCATTGTCGATGTAGCGCGGTGCGTAAGGGGCCTGTATCAGATGCGCGCCGTTGGCTACGGCCCAGTCGTAGAGGTTTTTTTCGGGAGCAGCGGCGACCAGCGTGATTGCCGCGCTCGACTGGCCCAGAAGGCGTGCCTTGGCGAGCGCTTCGTCGCCATTGCCGACAATAACGACGGCGCGGTTTTCCACCCGCATGAACACGGGGAAAGCGGCAAGCTTGGGAATGTCGGTCGCCATGGTTTGCGGGCCTTCTTGAAAGATGCCCGGAATAATGACGGTTTGCACGGTATTCTGAGAAGAAACACACTCGCCGCGCGGAGGATGCGACAAGATTGCTTTTTCACGGCGCCGCTTTTCGGCAGGAAATCCTTCCCCGACCGTTCCGGAATCCCCATATCCGTCATGTGGGAACAGGAAGCGCCAGGCTGCGTTTCTCCGAAACCACTTGAGCAATGGAGATCGAAATGGCTGAGTTCCGGCTTGTACACGATGCATGGGTTGTGGTTGCCGATGGAGAGAAGGCGCTTTTCCTTCGCAACGAAGGCGACGCCACCTATCCCAATCTGCAGGTCGTGCGAACGATCCATGAGGACAACCCGCCAAGTCGCGAGCAGGGCACGGACAAACCCGGGCGTTTCAACGACGGTCACGGAATTCACCGCAGCGCCGTGGACGAGACGGACTGGCATCGCATCGAGAAAGAACGCTTTGCCGCCGATGTTGCCGAACGGCTTTACAAACTTGCGCACAAGGGCAAGTTCGGTCGGCTGGTTCTTGTTGCACCGCCGCTGGTTCTGGGCGAGCTGCGCAAAGAACTGCACAAGGAAGTGGAGGACAAAATCATCGGCGAAGTCGCCAAGACCCTGACCAATCACACGGTCGGTGACATTGAGAAAGTGCTGATGCAATAGGTTTCTATCGGACCAGCACTAGCACCTCCTGCCCTCAAACGTGCTGACCACCATTAATGTGGATCTCCGAGCCGGAAACGTAGGATGACTGGTCGGAGCACAGGAAGAAGATCGTGTCGGCCACCTCCGACGTCTGTCCAAGGCGGCGCAGCGGAATGCCTTCGACAATCTTGTCCGTCCCGGGAGACAGGATCGACGTTTCGATCTCTCCAGGGGCGATGGCATTGACGCGAATACCGTGGGGGCCGAAGTCCGCCGCCATTTCCCGGGTGAGCGCGACGAGCGCCGCCTTCGATGTGGCGTACGCCGTTCCGGCGAATGGATGCACACGGCTGCCGACGATCGACGTAACGTTGACGATAGACCCTTTCGCGTTGCCGAGTTCCTTGAAGAGACCGCGGGCCAGCATGATCGGCGCGAAAAAGTTTACCTGAAACACGTCGCGCCACATATGCATCGGTGTGTCGATGGAATTCATGCGCGTGCCGCCTTCAAGCTTGGGCGAGATGGCGGCATTGTTCACCAGCGCGTCGAGCCGCCCGCCATTGGCCTCCAGCCGGTGCCGGATTTCGGCGACGGCAATGCCGACATCCTCCTGATCGGAGAGATCGACCTTGATGTGGTCCTCGGGCCCGGCCGGCCAAGGGCAATCCTCCGCGAAAGCCTGTCTGGAGCAGGTAATCACACGCCAGCCTTCGCGCGAAAAACGCTTCACCGTCGCATGGCCGATGCCTCGGCTCGCGCCGGTCAAAACCAGTGTCTTGCGTTCCTCGGCCATGCCCTGCTCCCTGTTCCGCTCCTATGTAGGCGAGAGAGCGCGGGAATGCGATAGGCAAAAGCGGATCGTGAGACTCTAATTTCCAAGTATGATGTCGAGGATCGACGTCTGCTTCCTCTGAGATCCGCCACCGACATCGGCCGGCGGCACGGGCCGTCGAACCGAGGCCGTGTGGCCAGGGTTTCCGCCGGCAGGCACCGCAGCGGGCGGTTTCGGCCGCTCGTGAGGCGGTTGGGCGCCATTGCCACCCACCGACGCTTGCGGAACGGGGCGGGTGTCGGGCTGCGTGGCGGCGATGCCGGGAGAAGATGCGCCAGGACGCCAGGAGCCAGGCAGCCGCTTGACGGGACGGTTTTTAACAGCCTCTTCCATAAACGCTTTCCAGGCGGGCACTGGCATCGAACTGCCCGTCGCACTGGTCGCCTTGGACGCATCGTTGCCGAACCAGACACCCGTCACGAGATCGGCGGTGTAGCCGACAAACCAGGCGTCGCGCGATTGCTGCGTCGTGCCGGTTTTGCCGGCGGCAGGGCGACCGATCCTGGCGGAGCGAGCGCTGCCGTACTCCACCGTGCCTTGCATCATGGCATTCATCATGCCGACGATCTCGGGACTTGCCACCCGTGTCATGCGCGGCTTGTCGTGACGGTAAAGCACCTTGCCGGAGGCGGTCGTGATGCGCTTGACGAAATAGACCTCAGGGCGCAATCCACCGGTGGCGAAGGGCAGATAAGCTGCCGTCAGCTCCAGCGGGGTGACTTCGGACGTGCCAAGCGCGATTGAGGCGTTGGCCTTGAGGTCGGATTCGATTCCCATACGATGGGCGAGCTCGACCACGGATTTGGGCCCGGCCTCCATGGCGAGCTGGGCTGCGACCGAATTGAGGGAACGGGCCAGCGCTTCCGCCAGGGTGACCGGGCCGTAATACTTGCCCTTGTAATTTTCCGGGCTCCAATCGCCAATCTTGATTGGGGCGTCGTTACGCACGCTGTCGGGCCGACGCCCCTGCTCGAGCGCAGCCATGAAAACGAACGGCTTGAAGGCCGAGCCGGGCTGGCGGCGCGCCTCGGACGCGCGATCGAACTGGCTGTTGGCATAGTCGTAGCCGCCCACCATCGCGCGCACGGCGCCGGTGGTGTCGATGGAGACGAGGGCGCCCTGACTGACGGCAAGCTTGCCGCCCTTCTCGTCGATCAGGCTGCGAATGGTCGACTCGGCCTGTTTCTGCAGTCGAAAATCGACCGTGGCTTCCACGACGATGTCGTTCTTTACATCGCCGATGAGCCCAGGAAGCTCTTCCATCACGCGGTCGGCGAAATAATGCTCGGAACCCGTCCAATACGCGGCGGCACGGGTGGCCGGCCGGCTCATGGCGGTGGTCATCTCGCTGTCGCCGATCATGCCCTGATCGCGCATGGCGGTCAGAACCACCTGCGCGCGGGTTTCCGCGGCCTGCGGATCGCGTGCCGGCGAAAGGCGCGAGGGCGCTTTCAGGAGACCCGCCAGAAGGGCAGCTTCCGACAGGCTGACATCGCGCGCCGACTTATTGAAATAACGCCGCGAGGCCGCCTCCACGCCATAGGCGCCCGAACCGAAATAAACACGGTTCAGGTACATTTCGAGGATCTGGTCTTTGGAATGCTTCTGCTCCAGCCACAGGGCGAGCAACACCTCCTGCACTTTGCGTTCGATGGTGCGGTCGGGTTTCAGAAACAGGTTCTTGGCGAGCTGCTGGGTCAGCGTCGAGCCCCCCTGGGTCAGCCGCCCGGCCATGACGTTTTCCGACATGGCTCTGGCCAGGCCAATGGGGTCGACACCGAAATGCGAATAAAAGCGGCGATCCTCAATGGCAATCACGGCCTGCGGGATGAACGGCGACATCTCGTGCAAGCCCACGGCTTCTCCACCGGTCATGCCGCGATTGGCGATCATATCGCCATCGGCGGAGACGATCTTCACATTGGGTGGGCGATCTGGAATTTCCCAGGTGGTCGCGGATGGCATCTTGGCGCCGTAATACGCGGTAATGCCGACCGCGGCGATACCGCCCCAAAGGGCAAGCACGAACGACCAGTAGACGGCGGTGCGAAGGAAACCGAAGAGACCGCGGCCGTTCGAGCCGTTGCGTCCGCTCCTTCGGCGGGTGCGCTTGCGGGGCGTGCGTTTTGCGTTCTTGCCCTTTGCAGGCTTGCGCCGTTGGCGGGAGGGCAGGACGCGGTCGCCATCGCCGAGTGTCAGATCGTCACCGCGCCGACGCGTTGCCGGCGCGTCGAATGTCGGTTCGATCCTTCGATTTTTCGTTCTACGCGCCATACGTTTTGTAGCCCCGTGACCCTGTAACCCGCACTTTCAATTGCGGGCACAGTAAAGGGCAGCGGTTTAAGGCGCAGTTAAGTCAAATTAAACGAAATCGACCGGGGATCATCAGCTGTGGGCAAATATGTCCGTCTCTTCCCAACCCATCAGATCCAACTTGGCACGGGTCGGCAGGAAACGGAAACAGGCCTCGGCCTCGCGCATACGTTTCTCGCGCTCCAGGCGCTCTGTCAGCTTTTCGCGCAGCTGATGCAGATAGAGCACGTCGGATGCCGCATATTCGAGCTGTTCGGGCGATAGCTCTTCAGCCGCCCAGTCGGAAGATTGCTGCGCCTTGGAGAGCGTGATGCCAAGCAACTCGTTGCACAGATCCTTCAGGCCGTGGCGGTCGGTGTAGGTGCGGGTGAGGCGCGAGCCGATCTTGGAGCAGAACACCGGCTCGGGCATAACGCCGACGGTGTGATAGAGAACCGCCAGATCGAAGCGCGCATAGTGAAACAGCTTGGTGATCTTGCGATTCTTCAGGAGAGCGACAAGGTTCGGCGCCTTCTTCTGGCCGGCATCGATCTGCACGACGTCTGCCGTGCCGTCGCCCGGCGAAAGCTGGACGACGCAAAGCCGGTCGCGATGGGGTTTGAGCCCCAGTGTTTCGGTGTCGATGGCGACGGCGTCCACATCGTAATGGCCGAGGTCGGGCAGATCGTTCCTGTGAAAACGGATGGTCATATCTTTGCTTTCCGGCCTATTGCTGGCTGAGGGCGTCGAGAATGCGGGCCCAGGACCGCTGACCGCGGTGGAACGAGGTGAGATCGTATTTCTCGTTGGGCGAATGGATACGGTCGTCCTGCAGACCGAAGCCCACCAGCAGGGTCTCCATATCGAGCATGCGGCGAAAATCGCCGACGATCGGGATGGACCCACCCATGGCGATGGCGACAGCCGGCTTGGACCATTCCTCCGTCAGCGCGGTCTGCGCCTTGGTGACGATCGGCATATCATAGTCGAGCTGGAAGGCCGGCGAGCCGCCATGCGGATGGAATTCCACACGGCAATCCCCGGGCAGCCGCTCCTCGACGAAGGCACGGAAAGCGGCGCGGATCTTGTCCGGATCCTGATTGTGGACGAGTCGGAACGAGACCTTGGCCGAAGCTTCCGCAGGGATCACCGTCTTGAAACCTTCACCAGTGTACCCGCCGGAGATGCCGTTCACCTCAGCCGTCGGGCGCGCCCATACGAGTTCCAGCGCGGAGCGGTCCTTCTCGCCGAACAATTTCGAAAGGCCGATCGGGCCAAGAAAGTTCTCAGTGGCCTCGCCGAGCCCTTCCCAGGATTTAAGGATGTCGGCCGGTGTCTCTTCGACACCATTGTAAAAGCCCGGCACCGCAATGCGACCGTTCTCGTCATGCAGATCGCCGAGAATGCGGGCGAGCACCGTGATCGGGTTGGCGGCAGCGCCGCCGAAGAATCCCGAATGCAGGTCGCGGTCGGCCGCCTTGACGGTGATTTCCTCGCCAACCAAGCCGCGCAGGCCGACGCAGACGGCGGGCGTCTCACGATCCCACATGGCGGTATCGCAAACGAGCGCAAATTCGGCCATCAACTCGTCGCGGTTTTCTTCCAGGAACGGCCGGAGCGAGGGGGAGCCGGACTCTTCTTCGCCTTCGAAAAGTATGGTGATCTTGCATGGCAGCTTGCCATGCACGTGCTTGTAGGCGCGGCAGGCTTCCACGAAGGTCATAAGCTGGCCCTTATCGTCGGACGAACCGCGTCCCAGGATTGCCTTACGGCCCGGCTCTATCTCCTTGATCGAAGGAGAAAAGGGGTCTTCGTCCCACAGGTTCAACGGATCGACCGGCTGGACGTCGTAGTGCCCGTAGAACAGAACGTGTGGGCCTTCGCCATCGTGATGCGCCACCACCATCGGATGTCCGGCGGTATCGCGAACGCTGGCGTCGAAGCCGATGGTTTTCAGATCTTCCACCAACCATTCGGCGGCCTTGCGGCACTCGTCGGCGAAGGCCGGGTCGGTGGAGATCGACTTGATCTTCAGAAGGTGGAAAAGCCGCTCCAGACTCTGATCGATGGAACGATCGAGTTGATCGAGAACCGGCACGAGATCGGACATGGATAGCTCCTGAAGACTGTTCGGAGAAAGATTGAATGCGGCCTATCACATTAATGCCGCGATGAGGAAAGGAAAAAGGGCCGCATGGCGGCCCTTCGATGGTTCACGGCTGGCGAAAACGCACTGCCTCAATAGGGGCAGGCGTTGTCGCTCAAAAAGTTGTGCACCTCGATCTCGCCATCGATGATCTTCTGCTTGGCTTCCTCGACGGCCGTCTTCATTTCGTCGGTCACAAGATCCTTGTTGTGTTCGTCCATCGCATAACCGACGCCGTCCTCGGCAAGGCCGAGATCCTGAAGGCCGTAGCTGAACTCACCGTTCTTGGCATCCATGAACGCGCTGTAAACCGCCACATCCACCTGTTTGACCATGGACGTCAACACATGACCCGGATGCAGGCCGTTCTGATTGGAATCGACGCCGATGCCAAGCTTGCCGGCATCCGCCGCCGCTTGGAGAACGCCAACGCCGGTTCCGCCTGCAGCGTGATAGATCACGTCGGCGCCCTGGTCGATCTGGGTGCGGGTGATTTCACCGCCCTTCGTGGGATCGTTCCACGCGGCGGGTGTATCACCGGTGTAGTTGCGGATAACGTTGGCATCGGGATTGGCCGCCTTGGCGCCGCCCACGTAACCGCATTCGAACTTGCCGATCAATGGAACCTGCATGCCGCCGACGAAGCCGACCGTGCCGGATTCGGAGGCAAGAGCGGCCAGCATGCCGACGAGGTAGGAACCTTCCTGTTCCTTAAAGGTCACGGAGCGCACATTGGGCGCATCGACCGCATCGTCGATGATTGTAAAATCCGTCTCCGGATAGTCGGGCGCGACTTTTTTCAGATAATCCACCCAGGTAAAGCCGGCCATGACGATAGGGTTGCGGCCGTTCTCGGCGAACCGGCGCAGCGCCTGCTCGCGCTGGGCATCGTTGGAGATTTCGAACTCCACATATTCGATGCCGGTTTCTTCCTTGAAACGCTCGGCGCCATTGTAGGCGGCCTCGTTGAAGGATTTGTCGAACTTGCCTCCCAAATCGTAGATGATGGCTGGAGCGATCTCTTCCGCAAACGCGCTCGCGGACATTGCGGTGGCGGCCAAAAGGCCGAGGACAATACGCTTCATGTGATCCACACCCTGTCGGTTGTTTTAGTTTCTGACTGCGCTGCACAAGCGGTCGGCCGAAAATGGCAAATCCGCCTAGGCACTCTGACGAGCGTTCCGCGACGGGCCGTGGACCATCGTGGACGGCATGGAGAAAGTCATACGCTCTCCCCTTGCGGTCACTCTTGCATGGCTGAAATCAAATTTCACGCGGAATTTTGACCGTTCGGAAAAACAACTGGGATGGTCTTTCGGACTGCGTCCCGAACTCGGAAAACCAAGTCTTTCGATGCGATCAGGCGAGAACCGTGCGTTGGCGCCGGTATCCGACGACGTAGAAAATGAGAGCGAGCGCGATGAAAACCAGCCAGCCGGGCAGGGTCAGAATATGAATAATGACCGGGTCCCATATGACGGGAAAGGTGTAGCGCTGGATCAGCGCCTGCGCCTGGTTGAGCGTGTCCGGCGACACGGAATACCAGCTTTCGCCGAGAGGGGTGAAGGTCAACGCGGATGCAGCAATGGAGCGTGTCGCATCGATCACCGCCATGACGACGGCAATCGCGAGGGCGAAAACAGCCAGTATTCGAAAGAACAGGCGCAACATCCATTCCTCGCATCTGCGCCGGCGCCGGGTCTCCGACCTTGCGCCGCGGATCGTTCCCTTCGAGACATAGGCCCGGCGGCACAGGAAGGCAATCGGGGCGCGGAAAGTTGAGTGCATATGAGGGGTGGGGGCACGAAAGTGCAGCAAATTGCAAAACTGTCACAGACTGGACTTGGCATTCTCGATCAGATCGACTAGATGAGCCTCGCGCGGCTCCAAACGCCGCGTCCTGGAGAGGTGGCCGAGTGGTTGAAGGCGCACGCCTGGAACGCGTGTATACGGGAAACCGTATCGAGGGTTCGAATCCCTCTCTCTCCGCCATAAGCCGCCGATTGCCTTCTACGGCGCGATTTTGCCACCGATCACCGCACGCCACCAAGGGCGCGTCGATAGCGTCGGTTTGACGCCACAGCACAATGTATCTCGGATGTCAGAGGCGGTAGCAATCGGCTCCATTATGGTCGCCCGCCGCCGTTGCCTTAAGCCTAGCGTCCGTCTGTAACCGATCGAGGCGTAAGGGGAAATGCAAGTCGGCTGCAAGGATCGGCGCGGTGTGGAATGTCGCTTTAGACACTTTAGGTGGCGGGCGGAAGGCTGGGGTCGCTTAATCTCTAATTCTATTGGGTATGCAGCGTCACGGGCTGCGCGCGGCGGCGCTCGACCTTGGCCAACAACACGAGGCTTGCCGTTAAAAGCAGTGCCCCATTGAACGGATGGAATGAGAGCGGCAACGGTTTAGAGCCCGCCGCCAGCACCACCTGGACGAGATAGAGCAGGAAAACGAGACCAGCCCACCAGCCGAAGCCTCGCAGGCGAGAAACCGACAGGGCACCGCCAACGAGGACAAGAGCAGGAATGGCAAGGACGCCGCCGAATCCCGCATGCACCCCCCAAAGCGCACCGTCCTGGAAAAGGGCGGTGCCGGCACTCAGGAACTGGGCAAGAAGTCCGGCAGGCAGAAGCCTTGCCGACCAGGTGAACCAGCCGGGCGTGCCGCGTTCGAGGTCTATGAAAGTGTCGTGGATCTTGGTCGCCATGGTCAGGCCGCCTTTGCTTCGCGCGCCGGGGTCGACGCGATCCATTCCGTGAGGCGGAGGACATAATCGTCGGCCGCGGCCGCGAGCGCTTCAGGCGGCAGCTTGTCGGCTTCATAGACAATGAAAGGCGACGACCATCGGAGCCCGCAGCGATTGGCCGTTGCACGAAGAGGTGCAAAAAGTGCCTCGATCGTGAACATATTTCGTCCGCCCGGATGGTAGGCTTCGGGCACGTTGCCGGCGGTGGCCGCCAGCATCAACGGGGTGCCTTCGAGCGCGCGACCTTCCGCTTCGTAGGCAAGGTAGAACATGCGCGTAAGCACAGCATCCTGCCATGCTTTCATCAACGGGGGCGTCGAATACCACTGCACCGGAAACTGGAGCACGATGCGCGGAGCGGCAAGCAGACGTGCCGCCTCCCGTTCGCCGTCGCGAACCATGTCCATGCCATAGGGATAGACAGACTGCATGTCGACGACATCGATATCTGGGAGCCTTGCTGCTGCCGAGGCCAATGCGGCATTGGCCTTCGAGCGAGAGGGGTCGGGGTGGAAAAGGAGGATGAGAGTCTTGGTCATAATCGTCTCCGCAGGTTGCGATTGCGAGACGATGCCGTCGACAGAAAAATTACTCCAATCGATTTTCAATCTGATCTATTATCTGTCAAATGAATTTAAGATCGCTCGACCTCAACCTTCTCGTGGTGCTCGACGCGCTTCTGGACGAGGCTCATGTCAGCCGCGCAGCCGATCGGGTCGGCTTGTCCCAGCCGGCAGCTTCGGCGGCGCTGCAACGCTGTCGCCATCTCTTTCGCGACGAACTGTTGGAACGTGGTCGCGGAACCATGCGCCTTACCCCGAAGGCCAAGGCGCTGCGTGCGCCGCTGAAATCGCTGTTGACGGGGGTTGTGGATCTGGTCGACCCGCCGGAGGTGCCGCTCAGTGAGATACGCCAAACCCTTCGGATCACCATGGCGGACTATCCGGCGCTGCTTGTGATCGCCCCCATGCAGCGGGAACTTCAGTATTCTGCGCCCGGTATAGATCTTGTGATCCAACCATGGCACGGCGCCGATGCCGCCCGTCTACATTTGATGGAAGGAACCACCGACCTGGCCATTTCCGTCTTTCCGCCAGCGGAGGACGAACTTCACCGAGAGGAGTTGCTCGTTGAGCGCTATGTGGTCGCCATGCGTGAGGGCCATCCGGCAATCGACAACTTCGATCTCGACACCTGGCTGCGTTATCCGCACATCCTTGTCTCCGGTCGGGGCGATACGCGAACCCCGCTCGACACGGAGCTTGCCGGCCGCGGACTCGCCCGGCGGGTCGGTCTCGTCGTGCCCAATTTCCAGATTGTTCCGTCGCTCCTTCAGGACTCCGACATGATCGCCATGCTGCCTTCACGCGTTGTGAGCGCCGAAGGCCAACTTGTTTCTTTAGCGCCGCCGATTCCAATCTCCGGCTTCACTCTCCATCTCGCCTGGCACCACCGCCGGGCCGCGGATACGGCGCTCAGACACGTTGCCGCAATGGTCGCCTCCCTGTTGCGCGAGCGTTGACAGTCTCTCTCGTTCAGGCGCTCGCCAAAGTTGGCTGAAACATCGAATGGGTGCGCTCGTGCCTGGTCGTTGGGGGGGCGATTCCAGTCAATTCGATCCTGAAAGCGGTTGTTTCTGCAAACGCCACCCTGTTCGCCATCCGGTTGGCGTGTTTTTAGCCATCGTGGCGAGCGTCCGATCGGTCGCAAATTATGCGCAGATGCAAGCGATGAGGAAGGTGAGGTGGCGGCTAGCTTGAGGACGGAACGAACCGCATGCAAACCGCGGTCTTGCCAGACAAATCGACCGCCGATCCCTTCAATCGTCGATTGGATATTTCGCGGGATAATGCGCTCTTCCGAAAAGCCGGATTGCCTGTACTGCAACTGCCAACCAATGCCGGCAGTTCGGTGTCTTTACTCGGGTCTACGATGCCGATCGCTCGGCCAACCAAGCGCTTGGTATTGTAAAAGTTAGCAAAGTTGCGAAGTTTTCCTTGCACGATAAGGGTGTGATCTGATAGTTAGCATTATGACTAAGTATGAACCCGAGCTTTCGCGCCTGTTCCATGCACTGGCCGATCCGACCCGTCGGTCGATTCTGGCGCACCTGGCTGAAGGGCCGGCCCGGGTGACCGATTTGGCTGGCCCCACGAACCTGCGTCTGCCCACAGTGATGCGGCATATTTCGGTGCTGGAAGAGGCCGGGTTGATCGTTACGTCCAAGGAGGGACGGGTGCGCACCTGTGCCGTGGTGCCAGAGGCTCTGGAGCCGGCACGCACATGGCTCGATGAACAACGGGTCATTTGGGACGCCCGGCTCGATCGACTGGAAGCATTTACGATGAAAGCGTTTAAGGAGCGTAGGAAATGATGTTGAAGCTGAACCGAAACGGCGCGCCTGCGACATTCAATCACGCAGGAGGCCGCTTTGCGACGCTGACCTTCGAGCGGGAGATGACCGCGCCGCTGTCTGCTTTGTGGCAGGCATGGACA
>NZ_CAJXGF010000067.1 GCF_913053745.1 uncultured Nitratireductor sp. | reverse complement strand
CCAGTACCGAGGCGATCAGCGCCACCGCAGCAGCGGCGCGGATGGCGGTCGCCAGTTGCTCAACAAGCCGGTTCACCACATCGAGCGCATCCTTGACCCGCACGGTCGTGACAGTGGGGAAGCTTCGCGTGACCGCGTTGAGGATCTGCGATTCGTCTGCCTGCGTCGCCTCGGCATCCGTCAGCGTGGCCAGCCAGGCGTGCGGCGCACCGGCAAAGGTGTTGGGGGAGAAAACCATTACGAAATTGATGGCCAGCGATTCCCATTCGACCGCACGGAAATTGGCGATGCGCGCGGTGACATCGCGGCCGAGCACGTTGACGGTGATGGTGTCGCCGATCTTGAGGCCAAGCTCGCCGCCTTCCTCCGCCGTGAAAGAGACGAGCGGTTCGCCCGCGTAATCGGCGGGCCACCAGTCGCCCTGGGTCAATGTCGAATTCTCCGGCGCATTGCGGGCGTAGGTGATGCCACGGTCGCCGCGCAGCACCCAACCGCCCTCGGGCGGAATCTCCATGTCCCGCACATTTACATCGTTGAGCGCCGTGATGCGCCCGCGCAACATCGGCACCTGAATCAGCTTGCCTTCCGGCGCCTGTTCCGTCACCAGATCGGCAAAGGCTTCCACTTCGCCACTCTGGATGTCGACGAAGAAGAAATTCGGCGCGACCTCCGGCAGGTTGCCGGTAATCTGTCGGCGCAAATTACCGTCGATCAGCGCCAGCGTGGCGAGCAGCGTCAGCCCGAGCCCGAGCGAGAGAACCACCGACGGCGTGAGCGCACCGGGGCGGTGAATATTGCCGAGCGCAAGGCGCAGCGGTGTGGAGGCGACACGCGGGCTGCGGCGTGCCAGCCACTCGATGCCGAGCGCCACCACGCGCAGCACAACGAAGGCGAATACCGTCGCACCGACGAACACCGCCGCCATGCGCCGGTCGTCGGAGAACCAGATGGCGATACCGGCCAGCGACGCAGCAATGGCGATGGAAAGGAGGATATAGACCGGGTGCGGCCAGCCGCGCCCGTCGACGCCCATTTCGCGGAACAGCGCAGTCGCCGGAACGTCGCGCGCACGACCGAGCGGCATCAGCGCGAAGACCAGTGTGATCATGACGCCGAAGAGCGCGGCCACGGCGAGTGCCGCGGGATAGAACCCGCCGGTGGCCGGCACCGGCAGCACGCTGGACAGCACCGCCGATGCACCGAACGGCATCAGCGCGCCGATCGCCAATCCGGAGAGAATGCCGATTCCGGCGATCATCAGGATCTGCACCAGATAGACCGTGAAGACGAAACCGCCCGACGCGCCGAGGCTCTTGAAGGTGGCGATAACGGCGCGCTTGCTGTCGAGATAGGCGCGCACGGCATTGGCCACGCCGACGCCGCCGACCACCAGCGCAGTCAGGCCCACAAGCGTGAGAAACTGAGAAAACCGCTCGATGTTGCGGGAAAGCGATGGCGCCGCATTGCTGCGTGTGCGTATGCTCCAGCCAGCCTCGGGAAACTCTGATCCAGCCTGCGCCTGGGCAGCTTCCAGCGCGCCGGCATCGGTGTCGCCGACAAGCCGAACCTTATAGACGTGTTCGACCAGACTGCCGGGCTGAATGAGCCCCGTTGCCTCCAGCGCATCGAGCGAGATCATCAAACGCGGTGCAAATCCGAAGCCGTCGGACACGGCATCGGGCTCGCCTGTCAGCACGGAACGCAATTCGATCGTCTCTGCGCCGAGCATGATTCTGTCGCCGACCTCCAGCCCCAGGCGTTCGAACAGAAGCTCGGGCGCGGCCGCGCCGAATGCGCCGTCGTTCTCGGCGAAAAGGGCGTCGTGCGCAAGCTGCGGCTCGGTGACCCGCTCCCCATACAGCGGATAAAGCCCGTCTACCGCCTTCACCTCGACAAGCGTCTGATCGGAGCCGTCCGGCAAACGCGCCATGGAGCGCATATTCGCGCTTTCGGCAACATCGCCGAGATCGGAGAGGAAGCCGCGTTCGTCTGCGCTGGCGCGGCGCTGGTTCAGTTCGAAGCGCAGATCCGCCGCAAGCAGCGCCTGGCCCTCCGTCTCGACGGCTTCGGTGATCGCGCGGGCCACCGAATTGACGCCGCCAATGGCCCCGACACCCAGCGCTATACAAGCCAGGAAGATGAAAAAGCCGGAGAGACCACCGCGCATCTCGCGCAGGGAAAAACGGAAGGCAAGGTTCAGCGTCCGGCCCAGGCTCATCTCGCCAACCCTCATGCCATTGCGGCCTTTTCGACCTCTGCTGCCGGTTCGATGCGGCCCGAGCGCATTGCCACCTGGCGCTCGCAACGGGCGGCAAGGGCCGGGTCATGCGTGACCAGCACCAGCGACGTGCCGCGCTCGCTCGCCTTGGCGAACAACATGTCGGCGATCTGCCGGCCGGTCGCCTGATCGAGATTGCCGGTGGGTTCATCGGCGATCAGAATGGCCGGTCCCGGTGCCAGCGCACGGGCAATCGCCACGCGCTGCTGCTCGCCACCGGAAAGCTCGCCGGGATAATGGGTCAAACGCCTCGAAAGGCCGACCGCGGCCAATTCTTCCCGCGCCGCGCCGAACGGATCTGCATGACCCGCCAGTTCCAGCGGAACGGCCACATTTTCCAGTGCGGTCATGTTTGGAATAAGATGGAACGACTGAAACACGATGCCGATGGAGCGGCCGCGAAAGGCGGCAATCGCATCCTCGCTCAGTCCGTTGATCTGCGTGCCGCCAACGCGCACGATGCCGTCATCGACACGCTCTAGACCGGCAATCACCATCAGCAGCGTCGATTTTCCGGAGCCCGAAGGACCGACGATGGCCGTCGAGCGACCGCGCTCAACAGACAGGCTGACCCCTTTGAGAACATGCACCGAGGAAGCACCCTCGCCCAGTGTCAGCGACACGTTCTCAAGTTCGATCACGGCTTCTGTCACGGAAAAGACATCCTATATTGGGAAGAAATGACGCTGAGACCGTACAAAAGCACGGTTTTCGCAAATATGGGTTATCCCGCATGGCATTCAAATTTTTTTGTTCTTCTGGCCGGTTCACAAAAACTTCATCGGCAGTCGCGGCAATCACGCTGGCGCTTCTAACGGTGACCGCTGCCCGGGCGGAACCCGTTGAGATCGTCGGGTTCGGCGACAGCCTGATGGCAGGTTACAATCTCGCGCCCGGCGAATCCTTCCCGGAGCGGCTTGAGGACGCGCTCAAGGCGGAAGGCTACGACGTAACCGTCGCCAATGCCGGCGTTTCCGGCGATACCACCAGCGGCGGCCTCTCAAGACTCGAGTGGTCCGTTCCCGAATCGGCCGACATTGTGATTCTGGAACTGGGCGCCAACGACATGCTGCGGGGTATCCCGCCCGCTTCCACCGAAGACAATCTCGACCGTATGGTCGCCAAGCTCGACGAGCGTGGGCAACGGGTCATCCTGGCCGGCATGGTCGCCGCCCCCAATCTCGGCAAGGACTATGCCACAGCCTTCAACCCCATCTACGAAACGCTGGCGGAGAAATACGAGCTCACTCTTATCCCCTTCTTTCTAGACGGGGTGGCGGCGGAGCCGGCATTGCTTCTGGACGACGGAATGCACCCGAACGCCGAAGGCGTTCAGCGCATGGTCGAGCGCATGTTGCCAACCTTCAGAAAGGCGCTCAACGAGCATCGTGAAGAGGGCGCCTGACACTTGGCGAAGAAACCGCTTGCTCACAGCGGCAATCGGTGATTCGCTGTGATTGACAGTGCGATTCGAGGAGGTTGCCATGCCGCGACTTTTCACCGCCCTCGAGATTCCGCGTGACGCCGCTTTGTCGTTGTCACTTCTGCGCGGGGGCCTCCCAGGAGCTCGTTGGATCGATGTCGAAAACTATCATCTGACACTGCGATTCTTCGGCGATGTGGAAGGCCACACGGCGGATGAGATCGCCAATACGCTCGATAGGGTTCGGCGGCCGTCTTTCACCGTGAAACTGTCCGGCGTCGGGGCCTTCGGGCAAAAGAAGCCCCATTCCATCTGGGCGGGCGTTTCCGCTTCGCCCGATCTTTACGCCCTGCAAGGCGAAATCGAGAGCATCTGCCGGCGGCTACGGCTGCCGCCCGATCCCAGAAAATTCATGCCACACGTGACCCTGGCACGCCTCAAGAATGCCAATCCGCGCGATGTGGCAAACTACCTCTCCGGCCGCGGGAATTTCGCCTCCATGCCCTTTACCGTCGGGCGTTTCGTGCTGATGTCCTCACGCGCCTCCACCGGCGGCGGGCCCTATATCGTCGAGGAGGCTTGGCCGTTGGTCGGCGCGGACTATGATCGTCAGTCGAGCCTCGATAACAGCGTCTCCGAAGCCTCCCGGATCGTCTGGTAGACAGAGGCGAATCCATCGTCGCCCCCGTAATAGGGGTCGGGAATATCGATTATACGGCCTTCCGCATAATCGAGAAAAAGATGGATGTTGTCCGCATTCCCCGCCGGTGCGCGTTCACGCAGCGTTCGAACATTGTTTCGGTCCATACCCAGAAGCAGGTCGAACCGTGCGAAATCGTCGGCGGCCACCTGCCGTGCGCGCTGAGCGGAAATGTCGACACCGAACCGGCGCGCAATCTCCATCGAGCGTGGATCCGGTGTGTTGCCCGCATGCCAGGCGCCGGTGCCGGCGGAATCGATCAGGAACTCCGCTTCCCGCCCCCGCTCGCTCACCACACTGCGAAACACGCCCTCGGCGAGGGGCGAACGGCAGATGTTGCCAAGGCAGACGAAAAGGATCGAGATGCGGGGCTTTGCGTTCATGGTCGAGGCACTATCATTCACTGGGAGTTCTGTGTTTGCATTCGGCCCTAAGGACGACACCAAAACAATGCCGAATGTCAAACGCATTCCAACGGGATTGACGATGCCAACGGGCGATACCATGGAGAGACGCAATGACGAGAGCGAAGCTCGATCCGGCCTCACTTGAACAGGCGCTCACGACACTGGAAGGTTGGGAATTGGCGGAGGACGGCGATTCTATCCAGCGCCGGTTCGTCTTCGCCGATTTCTCCGAGGCCTTCGCCTTCATGACCCGCTCGGCGCTGGCGGCGGAGAAGCTCAATCACCACCCCGATTGGTCGAATGTGTACAAGACCGTGGACGTCATGCTCTCGACGCACGATGCCGGCGGGCTGACCGAGTTGGACTTCAAACTGGCAGCGGCAATGAACCGCTTTGCCGACGTCTAGCATCGAGCGCACATTGAATTTCGCCACGCATCTCCCACATTCTGGCGATCAGGAGACGCTATGGACGACGTGAAAATCGGCGAGATTCTGGAACCGGTGGGCGCTGGCGAGAACCAGCGACGCGCCGAACGTGTGCGCGCGAAATTCTGGCGCACAATGAAGAAGGCCGCCCGCCAGGTACCTTTCATGGACGAACTCGTCGCCGGCTATTATTGCGCGCTCGACGACGACACGCCGCCCAAGGTGCGCGGCATCCTTCTCGCCGCGCTTGCTTATTTCATCCTCCCGCTCGACGTGGTGCCCGATTTTCTGCTCGGCCTCGGCTTCACCGACGACGTGGCGGTTCTGGCCGCAGCGCTCAATGCGGTACGCCGTCATATCACACCCGCCCACCGCCTCGCCGCCAAACGAGCGCTCGCCGAGACGGAACGCGACCGCTAACCAGTCAAAATCTTGCCTCTTTCATTCGTTTCAACCAGAAATGAAGGGTGTTCGGCTGTCGTCGCGCAAATTTTGCGACGATGGATATATCGGGGTTGAGCGCATGAAGAATCCGTCGATTCGCTTCACGCTTTGGTAACCCAGATTAAATAAAAATGAAGTGATCTAGCGGGACCAGCCGGTCTCCAAACACTGGCAAAAAAGACGGTCAAGACGATGCGCGTACTGATTTCGACACTGATGCTCATTTGCGGAATGGCGGCGGCGAGCCCTGCGCTGGCCCAGGCAACGGCGGTGGGGCAGCATCGCGACTGGGGTGTCTATAGCTACCAGTCAGGCAACGGCAAAGTGTGTTACGCCATGAGCGTGCCGAAGGAGAAACAGCCGGCGAGCCTCGACCATGGCGATATTTTCTTCTTCGTCAGTCAGAAGCCCGGACAGAATGTGGCCTCCGAACCCCAGTTCATCGCCGCCTACAGTTTTCAGACCGGCTCCAAGGTGGTGGTGACGGTCGGAAGCAAAAGCTTCACCATGTTCACGCAGGGCAAGTCGGCCTGGCTCGAAAACGCCGCCGAAGAACCTCAGTTGATCTCCGCCATGAGGGCTGGAGCCGACATGAAGGTCGCCGCCAAGTCGGGTCGCGGCAACGACACCAGCTACACCTTTTCGCTGAGCGGCGTGACGGCCGCGATCGACGCCACACAGAACTGCAAGTAAAATCGGCAGTCGGCACGAACGGTCGGCCGTCACAGGTGACGGCGGCCGACAGGCATGCTATGAGCGCGGCAAATGAAGGGTGGCCCCGACATTCGGAGAGAGCCGCCCACCAAGCACTTCAAGAACGCCATGGCACTGACACTCGATCTATCGACGCCCGAGGGGCGCGCTGAACTGCGTCCCACCGCAACAGCCGAAAAGCAATCGCTGATCGGTCTCTCGCGTGAAGAGCTTACCGAGGCTCTGCTCTCGCTCGACGTGCCTGAACGCCAGGCGCGCATGCGCGTGCGCCAGCTTTGGCACTGGCTCTACGTGCGCGGCGTCTCGGATTTCTCGCAGATGTTCAACATCTCGAAGGAACTGCGCACCAAACTCGACACCCATTTTACCATCGATCGCCCGGAGATCATCGAAGAACAAATCTCCCAGGACGGCACCCGCAAATGGCTGATGCGCTTTCCGCCGCGCGGTGCGGGACGCCCGGTCGACGTGGAAACGGTCTACATTCCCGAGGAAGGTCGCGGCACGCTGTGTATTTCCAGCCAGGTGGGCTGCACGCTGACCTGCTCGTTCTGCCACACCGGCACGCAGAAGCTGGTGCGCAACCTGACGCCAGGCGAAATCCTGGATCAGCTTCTTATCGCCCGCGACCGGCTCGGCGATTTCCCCGATGCGGATACGCCCGATGGCGCGATCGTGCCGGCCGAAGGCCGCAAGGTCACCAACATCGTGATGATGGGCATGGGCGAACCGCTCTACAATTTCGAGAATGTGAAGCAGGCATTGCTGATCGCTTCGGATGGTGAGGGGCTTTCGCTCTCCAAGCGCCGCATCACGCTTTCCACCTCCGGCGTGGTTTCGGAAATCTACCGCACGGGCGAAGAGATCGGCGTTATGCTGGCGATCTCGCTGCACGCGATCCGCGACGAGCTGCGCAACGAGCTGGTGCCGATCAACAAGAAGTTTCCGCTCAAGGAATTGCTCGACGCCTGCCGCGCCTATCCGGGCCTGTCCAATGCGCGGCGCATCACCTTCGAATATGTGATGCTGAAGGGTATCAACGATTCGCTCGACGATGCGCGTGAGCTGGTGCGTCTGTTGAAAGGCATTCCCGCCAAGATCAACCTGATCCCCTTCAACCCCTGGCCGGGCAGCGATTACGAATGCTCGGATTGGGAGCAGATCGAGGAATTCGCGGACCTGGTCAACAAAGCCGGCTATGCTTCTCCCATCCGTACCCCGCGCGGTCGCGATATTCTGGCCGCTTGCGGCCAGCTCAAATCCGCTTCCGAACGCATGAAGAAAGCCGATCGGCTCAAACTCGAAGCGATGATGATCGCCGGACACGGCGAATAGGAAATACAGTTTCAAATCGACGCCGGCTCGCAGTGTCGCGTCGGCGTTTTTGTTGCCGGTTGCCGGTTGGTTTCCGCTCAGCGGGCCTGTGCCGTCAGAATCTTCAGCGCGAAAGCTGAAAAGACACCGGCAAACAGATAATCGACCATACGTGTGACGCGCGGACTCTTCCTGAGAAGCCTGGAGAAACTGTCCGCCGCGATCACCATTGGCGCGACGACGGGCAACGCAAGCGGGATGAACAGCAGACCGAGGAAGAACAGCTTGCCCGGCGCATTCGGGTCGGTGGCCGAAACGAATTGCGGCAGGAAGGTCATGAAGAACAGAATGATCTTCGGGTTCAACAGATTGATTCCGAGGCCCGTGGCCCAGTTCTTCAACAGTGAACGGCCCGAACCCGCTTTTTTCTCCGGAGAGAACGCCGAGCCCTTACGGATCGCCTGGACGGCAAGCCAGATCAGATAACCCGCACCGAACACCTTGAGCGCCAGGAACGCCTCGGGGGACGCCACAATGAGCGCGGAAAGCCCCAGCGCCACGAGCGCTGTATGTATCAGGATGCCGCTCATGGCACCGAACATGCAAGCAAAGCCCGCTGCCCGGCCTTGGCTGAGCGCGCGGCCGACGAACAAGGTCATGTCTGGCCCCGGTGTGATAGAGATCACGAAGGTGGCGAGGGCGAACTGCAG
The DNA here is from genome assembly GCF_913053745.1 of uncultured Nitratireductor sp. Classification (GTDB taxonomy): domain Bacteria; phylum Pseudomonadota; class Alphaproteobacteria; order Rhizobiales; family Rhizobiaceae; genus Nitratireductor. Next base: position 15,011 of record NZ_CAJXGF010000067.1, on the reverse strand, counting down.
GATGGTGGCGAAATCCGGGATGAAGGGCATTGAAAGCTTCCGGCGCGGGTTGAAGTGCCGGAAGCTAACGCAAGATCGGGCGCGATGCCAGACGTCTCGTCCGCGCAATAATGGCCGGGCGGACCGGACAACAATCCTCAGATCGTCTGCGTAACCTTGTTCAGCTTGTCGGGCGTATCGGGGTTGAGGCCGCGTTCACGCGCAACACGCTCGATCAGGCGGTAATAGCCGACGAGCGACACCAGCGGATCGATGTGACCGTGCCCGGTGGTCGGCGTCTCGACCGTGCGCTCACCCAGATCGCGCGAGGAGAAGCTCGCAACCCGCGCTCCAAGACCGCGCAGTTTTGCAAGGGATTGGGAGCTTGAAACGAGCGCTGCATCGTCGGGTACGAACGCCAGGATCGGGAAGCCCTGATCGACAAGCTGCATCGGCCCGTGCATGAGTTCGGCCAGCGAGAAGGCTTCGGCATGAAGCTGCGCGGTTTCCTTGGCCTTGAGCGCTGCCTCCAGTGCAATGGCGAAACCCGGCCCGCGGCCAGCAGTGTAAATCGAACCGGCATCGGCCAGCAGCGGCAGGAGCGGTTCCCAATTCACATCACATGCCGCCGCCAGTGCTTCGGGCAGTCGGTTGAGCGCATCCCTCAGCCCAATGTCGCCGGAAGCGACCTGCGCGACGCCGGCAAGCGCCGCCGCCGAGGCAATGAAACTCTTCGTTGCCGCGACGCTGCGCTCCGGTCCGGCGTGGATCGGAAGAACAATGTCGGCCGCCTCTGCGAGCGGGCTGTCTGCCACATTGACCACCGCCAGGGTGACGGCACCGCCCTTTTTGGCGGACTGTTGCGCGGCCACAATATCTGGACTGGCGCCGGATTGGGAAATGGTAATGTGAAGCGCGCGGTCGAGCTTCAGCGATGCGTCGTAGACCGAGGCAACCGAAGGGCCGATGGAGGCCACCGGAATGCCCGTGTGGATTTCGAATAGATATTTGAAAAAGCTCGCCGCGTGGTCCGAGGAGCCGCGCGCCGACATGCTCACCACTGCCGGCGAGCGTTCCGCTATCACCTTGCCCAATTCGGCAAAGGTCTGCGCCTCGTTGGCAAAGAGTCGGCCGACAGCCTCGGCAGCTTCTGCGGTTTCCTGAAACATCAGGGAAGGAGTGTCGGTCATTTCAGTTTTTCCGTATGGATCGTACGTTTCAATGAAGGCGGTTCAGTCGAGTCCCGCCAGCGTGCGATGCAAATCGTCACCATTGCGAGCCAGAGCGGCAACGGCCTCGTCGGGTGCGAGACCATGCACGACCAGTACTGCCGGCTTCACATGAAAGGCTGTCCGCTCGAGCGCCCCGCGCGCCGTCGCCTCGTCGCAATCCGCGACCTGCATCAACATCTCGACGGCGCGGTGCACCAGTTTCTTGTTGGTCGGTTTCATGTCCACCATGCGGCCACGATAGACCTTGCCAAGTCGCATCATGACCGCCGTGGAAAAGAGGTTCACGGCGATTTTCTGGCTGGTGCCCGCGGCCATCCGTGTCGAACCAGCGAGAACCTCCGGCCCGGTTTCCAGAAGCACCCCGCATTCCGCTTCTTCGAGGAGCGCACTGCCGGGATTGTTTGCCAAGCCGATGGTCAACGCCCCGCACGTCTTCGCAGCGCCGATCGCCGCCAGCGTGTAGGGTGTGCTGCCGCTCGCCGCGATTCCGACCACCACGTCGCGATGGCCGCACCCCACCGCATCGATCTCGGCGCGCGCCGCATCTTCGTCGTCTTCCGCGCTTTCGCGTGCCTCGGCGACAGTGATGTCGCCTCCGGCCAACAGAAAAATGCAACGCGCCTCCGGCCAACCGAAGGTTGGATAAAGCTCGACCGCATCGAGCATGCCGACCCGTCCCGATGTGCCTGCGCCAACATAAATAAGGCGGCTTTCGGAATCGAACAGACGGTTCGCAGCCGCCTCCACCGCCGTCTCCAATGCCGGCAGGGCTGCCTTGACCGCACCGATGGCAGCCCGCTGCCCATCCAGCATGGCATCGAGCATATCGGCTGTCGCAAAACGTTCGATGTCGCGATAGGCCTGGCTTGCGGTTTCCGTCGGTTTTGTCATGGCGGGCTCGTTGGCTTCCGGTTTGCGCGATCCTTAATAGACCAATCTAATACCAAACACGTTATACAGGCTTTTCGAACGGAATCCATTCCCTTCCCGCCAATCTCGTGAAAAATCACGTTATCGACGTTCTATCCCACGTTACCGGCGCTTTGGAATTGCGGCAAAGTTCCACCGACGGGCCACCGGCTTGCAAAGCTGTATCTTCGGCCTCATAATTGGACTTAACCTATTAAGACCACTTTCAGAGAAGCAGGGACGCGCAACGAAGATGACCAAGGCCCATGAGGAACCGGGGACCAGCCTCGGCGCGCTCCTTTCGAGCGACATGAAGGCTGGCGAAACGGATGCGACCCCGCTCTACATCAGGCTCGCCAACGCGATGCGCAAGCTGGTCGAGGCCGGCGCTCTCGAACCGGGCGCGGCCCTGCCTTCCGAGCGCACCCTGGCCGAGATCACCGCGCTGTCGCGCGTGACGGTGCGGCGCGGCATCGAGTTGTTGGTGCGCGAGGGCGTTCTCGAGCAACGCAGGGGGTCGGGCACCTATGTGCTTCCACCGGCAGAACGTTTCGAGCAGCCCCTGGCGGCAATCACCAGTTTCACCGAAGACATGCTTTCCTACGGTCGCAGGCCGCAGACACGCTGGCTGGCGCGCGAATACGCGAACCCGTCCGCGCAGGAAGCGATGACGCTTGGCCTGTCGCCGGGCGACCGCGTTCTGCGTCTGCATCGTCTGCGCTCGGCAGACACGTTGCCGCTGGCGGTGGAACTCGCCGTCGTGCCGGCAGACGTCCTGCCGGACCCGTCGGCGCTCGGGACATCGCTCTACGAGTCCATGGCACTGGCCGGCGCACGGCCGCACAAGGCGTTGCAACGCATGCACGCCTGCGCCCTACCGGAGTTCGAGGCGCGTCTGTTGGAAGCCGAGGCGGGCGAGCCGGCACTTTTCCTGGAACGTGTTTCGCGCACGGCGGAAGGCCGCGTGATCGAGTTCACGCGTTCCTATTTCAAGGGCGACCGGTTCGATTTTGTCGCCGAGCTCAACCTGCTGCCGGACGCCGCCGATCGGCAAACCCCACTCCCGGTGGGAACCTAAAGCGATTCGAGGAAACGGATCAGATTGTCGCGATCCCGCATTTCCATCTCGACCACTCGGTCGCGTGCGGCCTGGGCTTCCCCGCCGTGCCAGAGAACCGCTTCGAGCAGCGTGCGTGCGCGACCGTCATGCAGGAAGGTCGCTTCCGCGTTCACCGTTGCGGTGAGCCCAATGCCCCAGAGCGGCGGTGTGCGCCATTCAAAACCGTCGGCGAGACCTTCCGAGCGCCCATCGGCGAGCCCCGTGCCCATGTCGTGTAAAAGCATGTCGGTATAAGGCCAGATGAGCTGAAACCGTAACGCCGGATCCTCGACGTCGCGGCGGGTCACATATTTGGGTCGATGACAGGCGGCGCAACCGCTATCGTAAAACACCTTCTTGCCGGCAAGCACTGCCGGATTGTCCACGTCGCGCCGAACCGGCACCGCGAGATGACTCGAATAGAAGGTGACAAGATCGAAAAGGTCATCCGGCACCTCATGCGCGCCGAGACGCTCCTGTGCACCGTGCGGCAGGGCAAGACACCCGGTCTGCGCCTGTGTGCAATCGCCCCAATGGTTCGGTGCGGCCGGTGTCGAAAGCCCCATATCGCCGGAAAAGGCATCGGCGGTCTGCTGCTCGATGCTGGACGCGATTGCTTTCCAACCGAACCGGCCAAGCTTCCATTGGCCATCGATGTCGCGAGTTCGCGCGGGACGGCCGGAAATACCGTCATTGTCTTCATCGCCGGGATCCGCCCAGGCGAGAATGTCCGCCTCGTGCACGCTTTCCAGAAGTCCAAGCCCGATCATCGGTGGCGCGACACGCGCCGATATCATCAAATCCTCGCGCAACGGCCCGTATCCGGGGTCGGCAATCTTCAGTACCGGCTTGCGCAGTGTGACGGTCTCCCCGTCGGACAACATAACCGGCAGTTCCTCATAGGAAATGTCGACACGTCCCTCGGGGTCGAGACCCGCCACCGCATGGTCCTGAAGCTGCAGGCCATAGACCGGATCGGGTGCCGCGGGGAGGCGGCCGTCTGCAATCGCGTCCTTCTGCGCCTCGCTTGGAGCGATGGACAAACGCACAAGCAACGATACCGCCGAGTCCCCCGGCTGCGCCGGCGCGTGGCCCCGCCCATCCTTGATGTGGCACGACTGGCAGGCGCGGGCGTTGAACAACGGTCCCAGCCCGTCGGACGCCTGCGTGGAGGACGGTGAGGAGACCCAGTCCTTGCGAAACAGGCCATTGCCGAGCAGAAAACGCTCCAGTTCGGCAAATTCCAGATTGGCGGAGGAGTGCGAAAACGCGTTGGCGTTGATCAGCTTCGTGGAGGTGGTCGCACCGGCAGACATGCGCTCGAAACGTTCCGGCTTGTCGAAACGCGTCGCCGGCCGGGTGACGTTCTCGACACGCGCGCGATCCTTTTCGTTCAGATCGTCGCGTTCGCGTGGAGACGGGCTATCCGCGTGCGCGGTCAGAGCCAGCGAAGAACAAAGGCCGACCAGTATCGCGGCACGGACGGAACGTTTCATGACTGAAAATTACATGTCATGACGCCGGGCCGGCAAGCAGCCCGGCGTCGAATTGAACTCACTCGAAAACAGCGTCGGGATTGTCGAGGCTGTCGGAGCCTTCCAGTTCGATACCGGAAAGATCGAGCGCGGCGATCACGCGCTCAAGCGAGCGGGTCTGGTCGACAAGCCCGTCGATCGCTGCCTGAACGACAGCATTGCCCTCGTCATTTCCCTGACCGATCATCTGGTCGTAGGCTTCACCGCCTTCGGCACGCGACTTAAGCGTCGTCATCGCCTCCAACGTTGTGTCGAGCTTCGCCTTTACCTCGTCGGCAAGCGCCGCGTCGCTTTCGGAAACCAGATCCGCAAGGCTCGGTCCCTCAACCTTGGAACCGTCCACGCGTTCATACGAGCCGAAATAGACGTTTCGAATGCCCACGAGGTCGTAATAGTGGCTGTTGTGGGTGTTGTCTGAGAAACAATCGTGTTCCTCTTCCGGATCGTTGAGGAGCAGGCCGAGCTTCATACGCTCACCGGCAAGTTCGCCATAGGAAAGCGAGCCGAGACCCGTCAGCATCGCCGTCAGGCCAGCGCTCGGATCAGCGGTCACCTCGGCGCGCGCTTCGCCGTCGGTCTGCCAATTGGCAACCATTTCCTCCAGATCGGCGATTAAGAGATCGGCTGCGGCCTGAAGATACTGCGCGCGGCGGTCGCAATGATCGCCCGTGCAGTTTTCCGTGTCGAAGTCGGTATAGGGGCGCGCACCCGCTCCGGCATCCGTACCGTTTAGATCCTGGCCCCAAAGGAGAAATTCGATAGCGTGATAGCCCGTGGCTACATTCGCCTCGATGCCGCCAGCCTCGTGCAGCGACTGGATCACCTCCGGCGTGATTTCCGAAACATCGACTTCGGTTCCTCCGGCGCTCACCTTGTCATTGGCGATAACATTGACCGTATAGAACTCGTTGGCGTCGGATTCAGTGCCGTAACTGGCATCCACATAATCGATGAGACCTTCGTCCAACGGCCAGGCGTTAACCCTGCCTTCCCACTCGTCGACAATGGCGTTGCCGAACCGATAGGCCTCGCTCTGCTGATAGGGAACCCGCGCGGCGAGCCAGGCCTCCCTGGCAGCGGCCATGGTTTCTTCCGATGGCGCCTCGACGAGCTTGTCGACCGCTTCCTTCAACACTTTCGCGGTCTCGAGGCTGTCCTCATAGGTGGCCAATGCGATGTCCGCATAGGTGGAGACCACCTCCTGCGGCTCCACGGCGGCGGCGGGAGAGATCATTGCAACAGTGGCGATTGCAGTCCCAACGAGTAAACGACGTTTCATAAGACTTCCCCTCTTGTCCAGTCTGAAGCTTGGTTACCGGAAGCACGCGTCCGCCCGACGCGCCCTTCCAGCCGCCACTCGATAATGTGGATTTAGATTATCAGGTTTATGAAGGCAAGCCCAGCGGCGCTTTTGCGCCCATTACTCCATCGCCTTTACGGCAATCACCGCATTGGTACCGCCAAACGCGAATCCGTTGCTAAGTGCCACGCGCACATCGCGCTGGCGCGCCTCGTTGGGCGTCACGTCGAGATCGCAATCCGGGTCGGCCTCGCGGTAGCCGGCCGTTGGCGGCACGACACCGTCGCGGATCGCCATCACGCAGGCAATCAGTTCAAGCGCGCCGGATGCACCCAGACAGTGTGCATGCATGGATTTGGTGGAAGACACCGAAAGCTTCCGGGCATGATCGCCGAAAACACGCTTAATCGCTTCGGTCTCGATCTTGTCGTTGGCCTTGGTTCCCGTGCCATGGGCATTGATGTAGTCGACATCGGCCGGGACAAGGCCGGCTTCATCCAGACAGGACTTGAGCGCGGCGACCGGTCCCTCGACCGTAGGCGCCACAATGTCCGAGGCATCGGCGGACATGCCGCCACCGGCAAGCTCGGCCAGGATGTTGGCGCCCCGCGCCCGCGCGTGCTCCAGCGTTTCGAGAACCACGATGCCCGCGCCTTCGCCGAGAACCAGCCCGTTGCGGTCGGCGGAAAAGGGGCGGCAGGTCTCGGGTGCGAGCACCCGCAACGCTTCCCATCCCTTGAGAATGCCATAGATAAGCGGCGCGTCGGTTCCACCGGCCAGCATTACATCGGCTCGGCCAAGCCGAATCTGATCGGCAGCCGCCAAAATCGCATGATTGGACGAGGAACAGGCGGACGTCGCACCGAAGACCGGGATCCCACGCGGCACCGTGAAAATTCCTGTGCGCGGCTTTCCCTCCAGAAGAATGGCGCGATAGCTGTCTTCGATGGCTTCCCAGCCACAAACTCCGGTGCCGACAACGGCCCCCACGCGATGCGTATTGGTTGCGGCCACCGTGAAGCCAGACTGGCCCAGGGCCTCTTCGGCGGAAATTGCCGCAAGAAGGCTGAAGCGATCCATGGTGACGAGCCGCTTTCGGTCGATTCCGTGATCCGGCAGTTCCTTGATTTCCGCCCCAATCCGCACTTTCAACTCGTGAAGCGAAGCGGTGGTGATGGGACCGATAGCCTGACGTCCGGCGCGCATGCCAGACCAGATAGCCGGAGCATCCGTTCCAAGCGCGCAAATGCCGCCAATGCCGGTTATGACGATGCGCGGCGCTGCCATTTAGGTCTTGGCGTCCACCAGCTCGCGCACGGCGGCGACGATATCCTTGACCGTTTCCATGTTCTCCCAGGCTTCGGCGGTGTTCATTTCCACCTCAATATTGAACTCGTCCTCGACGTCGAAAATGATCTCGGTGAGTTCCAGGGAGTGAATGCCGAGGTCGGCCAGCGGCGTGTCGAGCGTTATGGTGTCGGCACCGTCCTGCGCATGGGTCTTGATCTTCTCGAGAATCGTCTTGCCGATCTCATCCGCGCTCAAACTGGTTTCAGCATTCATAAGCGTCTCCTCGGACCACTTTTGCGCCGGCTAGGATGCCATATGGCAAGGCGTCCGTGCTCAACTCTCTAAAAATACAATTTGCAGCCATAAGAAACCAAACCGCGTCATGCGGCAAGAGTCTGCGGTGCATATCCGCCGAGCAGCACACGGTCAGTTACCGTTGGCACCGCCCTTCACGAAAATCGTCACGGCCCCGTCATCCGCATATTCGAGCGCAACCACATCTGTGAGCTGGATCGAGCGGGAATCCACGGCATGGAAAAACAGCGCGCTTCCCTCAATCGATTCGCGCAGCATCTCGATTTCACTTTCGTGCTCGGCCAACGCTTCGGCAATGCCGCTGCCTTTTTCCTCAAGGTCGGGCAGGAAGACGATATCGATCTCATCCAGCGAGAAAGTCTTGCGCACCCGCCTCGCATTCTCGGTGGTCGCACCGATTGCGGCGACGATGCGCTCACTGGCGGACTCGGCTTCGACCTCTTCGGTCTTGACTTCCGATCCGACGATCGCGTCGATTGCTTCCTCGCGCTGAAGTCCCTGTGCGAACAGCGGCGACTGCAAGGCAAAGGCCGTCGCCAGCGCCAGGGCAACCATCCAGTGAAATCCGGCGTCGATCAGTGACGGCCGATCTCCAATGCTCAAACTCATGATTCAATCCCGTATGTTCGCCGCGCACAAAACACGTTCTGCGCCGGAAGGCAACGGGCACACCGCGCAACGGGTTCCCTCAAAGCCGGGAAGAATAGTCCGATACCAGTAGCCGATAGGGATCTTCATCTTCCTCGATTTCGGAGAACCGCGCCACCGGATCGGAAAAAATATTGTCCGTCACATCGTCGTTCACGGTCGAGACCTCACCGATCAGCACATCCTTCTTCTCACCCCAGAAGGCATGCCAGACCCCGGGCAGGAGCGTCACGCTCTCACCGGGCTGCAAGCGCAGGATACCGCCGGCGTCCACGCGTCGCATCACACCGTCCGTGGGCACGCTGACGGGGGCCACGCGATCGATCTGCCCGTCGGCGTCGGAGGCAAAAAGCTCGATACAGAGCGTTCCGCCGCCGCGATTGATGATGTCTTCCGCCTTGATGGCGTGCGTGTGCATCGGCGCAACCTGATCGCGCCGGGAGATCATGATTTTCTCCGCATAGAGCATGCCACGACCATGCTTCAAATCTTCCTGATTGCCGTTACGCACCGTGAAGAGAAACAGGCCGCGTCTGTCGAAATCGCCGCCGCCATAGTCGGTTATATCCCAGCCGAGATGCGCGTCGACAATTCCCCCGATCGCTTCGCGCCTGCGCCTCATCTCGTCGGGCGTCCAGTCGGCAAAAGGCGGCAGCACGTAGCCGAAGGAGCGTATGAAAGCTTCTCCCTCGCGCAGAATCTCGTTCACTTTCGACCGTTTCACCGCCGCCTCCCTGATGCGAACCGATTTAGATTGTCGGGTCGTATCGCAAGCTTCGCGCCACGCCAAGGCGTTTGTTCAGAATGCCTTGAAAGTCAGTGTTGTGAGCGAGCGGCGAATACCGGGCACATTGGCGATGTTCTCACTGACGAACTTGCCGATATCGACGCCATCGTCGATGTAGACCTTCATTAGAAGATCGTAGTCGCCACTGGTGGAGTAGAGTTCCGAGGCGATCTCACGCTTGTAGAGTTCGTCCGCCACCTCGTAGGTCTTGCCGGGTTTGCAGCGCAATTGAACGAAGACAGGTCTCATAGGGGCTCCATGGAGCAAGTTCGAAACTGGACCGGGCCAGATTTGGCCCATCGATCTAAGCTGTCAACAGACAGCGCACGCTCTGATGGTCCGAATCCGCAAGCCCGTCAATGACATCGAAATGATGCCGGTCGGGTTCTTCCACAGAAGCCGTTCGCGCGCCGAGCCCGACCCAGATATTGGCCAGCAGCGCATTCTGGCGGAGAAACTCGGCCCGTTCCGACGCACCGACCCAGCAGGTGAGGCGCACGCCGGGCATGGGCGAAAGGAGGACCGGACTTTCCGCCTGCGCTTCGTCCGGTGTGATTTTCAGCCCTTCGTTCATGGCCGTCTTCATCATCGGGCGCAGATCGTGCACGCCGGAAATCGACAGGACGTGGCGCAACCGCGCACGCACGGCATTCGCTAGCGGCGAGGTCTCGCAGGCCATGCGCGAAACCAGATGCCCGCCCGCCGAATGGCCGGTCAGGATCAGCGGGCCATCGACACGTTCGGCAGCAGCAGAAACGGCTTGCCCGATCTCACGTACGATGCCGGAGATCGAATTCTCCGGACACAGCGTGTAGGACGGCATGGCGACCGCGTAGCCGCTGTCGACCGCACCGGCGGCCAGATGCGACCAATAGCTCTTGTCGAGCCTCAGCCAGAAGCCTCCATGGATGAACACCACCAGGCCGGCAGGCGTTCCCTCGGGCAAGAACAGATCGAACCGGTTGCGCTCGCCCTTGCCATAGGAAATGTCGAACTCGGCCCGGCCGGCGGCCGAAAGCCTATCGCGATAATTCTGGGCCGGCGCTACCCAGGCGCCAGGCCAGCGGTCGCCGCTCGGAATGTTGGCGCCATTGGCATAAGCATCGTCCCAATCGGTAACCTGACGATAGAACACGTGCGGATCCCTCCCATACTTCGGTACGCGCACCCTGCTTAGCCTTGACGGCTTGCCCTGTCATCATCGCAGCGCGTCATGTAGACTGGGCACAGGCCGAATATATTTCAACCTTAAAATTTCATACTTGAAATGTCGTCGGTCCAATGCAATGCTCCAAGCTTACGAGCCAGGTGTCGAGCGATCCTGGGAGGAAGGAGCGCGAGCATGAAAGTCGCAATTCTCGGCGGTGGTCCGGCGGGCCTCTACTTCGCAATCTCGATGAAGCTGCGCGACGCAGCCCACGACATCACGGTTTACGAGCGCAACAAGCCCGACGACACATTCGGCTGGGGCGTGGTTCTCTCAGATGAAACCCTCGACAATCTGGCGGAGAACGACCCTGTCAGCGCCGAGCGCATCCGCGAGCATTTCGCCTATTGGGACGACATCGCCGTGGTCCACAAGGGCGTACGCACGCTCTCCACGGGTCACGGTTTCTGCGGCATAGGCCGCATGCGCTTGCTTGTTCTCCTGCAGGAACGCGCCCGCGAACTCGGCATCAATCTCGAATTCGAGACCGAGATCGACGATCCCCGTCCCTTCATGGCCGATTACGACATGGTCCTTGCCTCCGATGGCCTGAACTCCAGAACGCGAACCATGTTCGCTGACGTTTTCAAGCCAGACATAGACGTGCGCAAGTGCAAGTTCGTGTGGCTGGGCACGCACCAGAAATTCGACGACGCCTTCACTTTCATCTTCGAGAAAACGGAGCATGGTTGGGTGTGGGCCCACGCTTACCAGTTCGACGACGATACAGCGACCTTCATCGTCGAGTGCGGCCCGGAGACCTGGGAGAAGTTCGGCTTCGGCGAGATGAGCCAGCAGGAATCCATCGCCGTATGCGAGCGGATATTCAGGGATCATCTGGACGGGCACAAGCTGATGACCAACGCCAACCACATTCGCGGTTCGGCATGGATCAATTTCCCCCGCGTCCTGTGCGAGCGCTGGTCGCACGAAAACATCGCCCTGATGGGAGACGCCGCCGCGAGCGCGCACTTCTCCATCGGCTCAGGCACCAAGCTTGCATTGGAAAGCGCAATCGCACTGGCCGAATACCTGCACACGGAGCCGACACTGAAGGAAGCCTTCGACAAGTATGAGGACGCGCGGCGGCTGGAAGTGCTGCGTCTTCAGTCGGCGGCCCGCAACTCGCTCGAGTGGTTCGAAGAAGTGGAACGCTATCTCGATCTCGACCCGGTGCAGTTCAACTATTCGCTGCTCACCCGCTCGCAACGCATCAGCCATGAAAATCTGCGCCTGCGCGATCCCGAATGGCTCTCGGGTGCCGAAAGCTGGTTCCAACAACAGGCCGGAGCCGACGACAATGCCGCGCGCCCACCCATGTTCGCGCCTTACAAACTGCGCGGACTCACATTGAAGAATCGTGTGGTGGTGTCGCCGATGGCCCAGTACAAGGCGGTCGACGGCTGCCCAACCGATTGGCACATGGTGCATTACTGCGAGCGCGCAAAGGGCGGTGCGGGTCTGGTCTATATCGAGATGACCTGCGTAAGCCCCGAAGGGCGCATCACACCCGGCTGCCCCGGTTTCTACAAGCCGGAACACGAGGCCGCGTGGACGCGCATCGTCGATTTCGTTCATCGCGAGACCGACGCAAAAATCTGCGCCCAGATCGGCCATTCGGGCCCGAAGGGCTCGACCCAGCTGGGCTGGGAGGAGATGGACGCACCGCTAAACGACAAGAATTGGCCGCTTATGGCCGCCTCCGAAGTGGCGTGGTCGGACGTCAATCAGGCACCGAAGGCCATGGACCGCGCCGACATGGACACGGTGCGCGGCCAGTTCGTTGCCGCCGCCGAGATGGCGGAACGCTGTGGCTTCGACATGCTGGAGCTGCACTTTGCCCACGGCTATCTCCTGTCATCCTTCATCTCGCCTCTGACCAACCGGCGCACCGATGAATACGGCGGTAGCCTCGAAAACCGCATGCGCTACCCGCTGGAAGTCTTTCAAGCCGTGCGTGCCGCATGGCCGGACGACAAGCCGATTTCGGTGCGCATCTCGGCCACCGACTGGGTTGGCGAGGACGGCGTGACCCCGGCAGAGGCCGTGGAAATCGCCCGCATGCTGCAGGATGCGGGTGTCGATATCTGCGATGTTTCGGCCGGCCAGACATCGAAACGCGCCCGCCCCGTCTATGGCCGCATGTTCCAGACGCCGTTCTCCGACCGCATCCGCAACGAGACCGGCATGGCCACAATGGCCGTCGGCAACATCTACGAGCCGGATCACGTCAATTCGATCCTGATGGCCGGTCGTGCGGACCTCGTCTGTCTCGCCCGCCCGCACCTCGCCGACCCCTATTGGACGCTGCACGCCGCGGCGACGCTCGGCGACAGGGGCGTGTCCTGGCCCGATCCATACCTGCCCGGCCGCGACCAGCTCTACCGGCTTGCCGAACGGGCCGAGCAGATGACCGGAAAGGTGTGACGATGCCCCCCTCACGTCACGCCCTTGTCACAGGCGGCGGAACCGGCGTCGGCGAAGCCGTGGCGCTTGCCCTCGCCGAAGCAGGCATCGACGTCACCATCTGCGGCCGCCGCGCCGCGCCGCTGGAAAAGATGGCGACCCGGCACAAGCGTATCCATGCGCTCACGGCCGACGTCACCGACGAAGCTTCAGTGCAGGCGCTTTACGAAACGGCTGAGGCTGCACGCGGCCCCTTCGACATCGTCATCGCCAATGCGGGTACGGCTTCCAGCGCCCCCGCCCACCGCACCAAGCTCGAAGACTGGAACCGGATCGTCGACGTCAACATGACCGGCGCGTTCCTGACGGTAAAGCCGGCGCTTTCGCCCATGGCCAAGCGCGGCAATGGGCGCATTCTCTTCATTGCCTCGGTCGCCGGGCTCAAGGGCTATGCCTATGTGGCGCCCTATGTCGCATCCAAGCACGGCGTGATCGGCCTGATGCGCGCACTCTCCGTCGAACTGGTCAAGACCGGCGTGACGGTGAATGCGATCTGCCCCGGCTACGTGGAAACCGAGATGCTGGAAGAATCCATCGAGCGCGTGGTCGAAAAGACCGGACGCAGCCACGACGAGGCCCGTAAGGGTTTCGTCGAAGCCAATCCCCATGGCCGGCTGATCCAGCCGCGCGAGGTGGCAGCGGCTGCGCTGTGGCTCGTCAGCCCCGAGGCCAACTCGGTCACCGGCCAGTCGATTTCAATTTCTGGAGGTGAAACATGGTAAGCGCTCCATTGGCGGCCGTACGCAGCGGCGCCCCGGCGAAGGAACGCCTGCGTTTGTGGATCAGGATCCTGCGCGCCTCGCGTCTGATCGAGGCCGTTCTGCGCGAACGTCTCAAAACCCGCTTCGACACGACCCTGCCGCGTTTCGATGTGCTATCGGCGCTCGACCGCGCACCGGAAGGCATGGCGATGAGCGACATTTCGCGTTTTCTCCTCGTGTCGAACGGCAACGTGACCGGCATCGTGGAGCGTCTGGTGACCGACGGCCTCGCCAGCCGCACCAAGCGTGACGGCGACCGCCGCACCTCGATCATCAAGTTGACGCCTCAGGGCAAGGATGCGTTTGCCGCAATGGCCGAGGCCCATGAGCGCTGGATCGACGAGCTTCTCGGCAACCTGCCCGAGGACGAGGCGAGAGCGCTGGCCGGAACGCTGAAAACGTTCGAAAGCAACTGGGAGGGCGGAGCATGAGCGCCATGGCGCATTTAAAGCCGCAACATTTCGTCTGGCGCATGGAGGGCAGCGTTGCGCTGATCCAGCTCGATCGACCGGACCGCAAGAACCCCCTCACTTTCGACTCCTATGCCGAGCTGCGCGATACGTTCCGCGCCCTGCCCTATGCCGACGACGTGGATGCGGTCGTCTTTCTGCCCAATGGCGGCAATTTCTGTTCGGGCGGCGATGTGCACGACATTATCGGCCCGCTGGTCGACATGGACATGAAGGGCCTTCTCGCCTTCACGCGTATGACTGGTGATCTGGTCAAGGCGATGCTCGCCTGCAACAAGCCCATCATCTCCGCAATAGACGGCGTTGCGGTCGGCGCCGGCGCGATTATCGCCATGGCGTCCGACATGCGGCTTGCGACCCCCGAGGCCAAGGCCGCTTTCCTGTTCACCCGCGTTGGGCTTGCCGGTTGCGACATGGGGGCGTGTGCCATGCTACCCCGCATCATCGGCCAGGGACGCGCCGCCGAACTGCTCTATACCGGCCGCTCCATGAGTGCCGAGGAAGGCGAGCGCTGGGGCTTCTACAACCGGCTTGTCGCCGCCGACTCGCTGGAAGCGGAAGCGTTGAACGTGGCTGCACGCATCGCTGCCGGGCCGACCTTCGCGCACGGCATCACCAAGACGCAGCTCAACCAGGAATGGTCGATGGGGCTGGAACAGGCGATCGAGGCCGAAGCGCAGGCACAGGCGATCTGCATGCAGACCCGAGACTTCGAACGCGCCTACCGCGCGTTCGTTGCCAAGGAAAAACCGGTATTCGAGGGGGATTGATGCCTGATCGCTCGTTTCTGGACTGGCCCTTCTTCGAACAGCGCCACCGCGATTGGGCCGACAGGCTCGACGCGTGGTGCGCACAAAACCTTCCCATCGACCACGGCGACGTCGACGCCGCCTGTCGCGACCTGGTGGTCCGGCTCGGCGAGGCCGGTTTCCTGAAGCCCACCGCGCTTGATAGCGACAATCCCGGCCCGCTCGACGTGCGCACGCTTTGCCTCACCCGCGAGACGTTGGCCC
>NZ_CAJXGF010000066.1 GCF_913053745.1 uncultured Nitratireductor sp. | reverse complement strand
AAAGCACGCGGGCGACGGAGAGCTTGCCGCCATGGGGCGTGTGGATCGTCTTCATGACCTGCAGGACGGCTTCGCCATCGTCATCGACACCGAGACGCTCCCGGGTGGCTTCGACATCGGGAGAATCGTGCCGGATCGCTTTCAGAAGCCGTAAGATGCCGTTTCCTTTTTCGGCCGATCCGATGAGAACCGGTGTGACCGTGCCGTCGCGCAGATCGGCGGCCAGGTCGTCGAAGATCGCGTCGCGCGGCGGCTCGATCTCTTCCAAGAGTTGTTCCATCAATCTGTCGTCGTGATCGGCGAGTGTTTCCAGCATGGAAAAACGCGCTTCGACTTCCCGTGCCTTGTCGTCGTCGGAAATGGGCGCGATCTGGCTGCTGGCATGTTCGCGATAGATGTAAGCCCGTTCAAGCGCCAGATCGATGGAGCCGATGACGATGCCGTCCTTGCGCAAGGGAATCTGGCGCAGCAGAAGTGGCGTGTCGCTGGTCGGCTGCAGCATCTTCAGCATATCGCGCACGCCCATCGTGGCGTGTTCGATCTTGTTGAGAAAGATCATGCGCGGAATGCCAAGCTCGTCGAGCCTGTGCAGGGTAAGCTGAAGCGCGGCGATCTTCTTCTCGTCGGGCTCGGTAACCACGATGGCCATGTCGGCCGCCGCCAGAACTGGGTCCGCTTCATGGGCAAATTCGATGGAGCCGGGGCAGTCGATAAAAGTGATGCTTTCATCGAGAAAACTTGTGGTGGCGACACTCGCCTCGACGCTCATCTGGTGCGCTTTGGCTTCCGCGGAATGATCGCCAACCGTGCCCGAACCGGTCCTGGCCTGTTTGGCTATGGCGCCGGTGCGTTCCAGAATGGCTTCAAGCAAGGTTGTCTTGCCACTTGCAAACGGACCGACAATGGCGATGCATTTCGGTCCGCGGCTTCTTTCTCCCGAGCGATTTCCCATGGTTGGCGACCTCCTCTCACGCGTTTACTTGCACACGTTTCCTGAGCGGCGGCCGGCCTGTGCGGCCGTCGCGCGGTCGTGGCGCGTTACCGGATGAGCAGGGCATTTTCCGCTCTTGAGAGAGCCGTTTGCGGCACTGACATGCCGGTGCGCCAACGTTCCCTGTTAAATATCGTCACACGGCTTTGGGTTTTGGGCAAGGGGCGTGAATGCCCGGCCGGAAACTTCGACCGACCGTCCCAACGGTTCTTTTTCGTCCCGGAAGAGAATTGGATTTGCCGTGCTTCCACGACATAGGATCGGCCGTCTATTACTCAGGGCCGATCTTTGCCCCGTTTGCGGTCAACGCTCGAAGTCTCGTCGGGTTTTCAAGCGCTTAACGCCAACCTCATGTGTTCAACATTGGCAGGCCGGCTCTTGCGTGGCGGCGCCGCATTCGGGTGTCCGAGGAGGTAACCCTGGAAGCGGTTGCACCCGGCGGCGCGCGCAAGGTCGAGCTCCTCCTCCGTCTCGATCCCTTCCGCGACGATGGTAAGCCCCTGAATGCGCGCGATCTGTGTAAGTGCGGAAACGAAGACTTGTGCGATGCTGTCATTGCCGAGATTGCGGATATAGCTGCGGTCGATCTTGATCGCGTCGATGGGCAGTGTCTTGATGTAGTTGAAACCGCAATGGCCGGTCCCGAAATCGTCGAGAGCGATGCGGAAGCCCATTGCGCGCAGCCGTTCGATGCGGGCGATGATTTCCGGGGTCGCTGCAGTGGCGACGGTTTCGGTGATTTCGAGGACGAAGTGGTTTGCCTCGCTTCCCGTCTCCCGCAGCACGCGGTCGAGCATGTGCACCAGCCCATCGCGCTTGAGCTGTTCGCCGGAGACGTTGATGCTGATGCGACCGCAGGCGAAGCGATCGAGGTCGAGGCACGCACGGCGGAACACCCATTCGCCCACCATGTCGATGAGGTTCGACCGTTCGGCAACCGGAATGAATTCTGCGGATGAGACCATGCCGCGGACTGGATGACGCCAGCGCACCAGACCTTCGACTGCCGTGCAGTTGCGCTCGGCATCGGTGAGGGGCTGATAATGGAGTTCGAGCTCGTTCAGATAGATCGCCGCCCGCAATTCGCGCTCCAGGAAGCGGCGTTGGCGCTTTTCCGACAGCATGTCCGGATCGAACACGGTGACGCGTCCGCGTCCGGCGCCTTTGCTCTCGTATAGGGCGAGATCGGCGAGCAGCGGAAGCTCCTTATGGCTGCTCGCGTGTTGCGGAGCCACGGCAATGCCGATCGACGCGCCGAGCGGCACGGTGTGTCCCTCGCGGACGCGGCCCGTATGCAGCATGGCAAGCAGCTTTTCGGCGCGTGACCGGCAGCGTGCCAGGTCGTTGCCATACATGAGGATGGCGAACTCATCGCCGCCCAGCCGGCCAATCGTGCAATCGGGGAAGCAGTGCTTCGCGCAAGCGACCAGATGTGCGAGTGCCTCGTCGCCGAACTGGTGGCCGAAACCGTCATTGAGTTGCTTGAAGTGATCGAGATCGACAAGCAGAAGCATGATGCGGCGCGGTTTCGACAATGTGCCGATGCTTGCATTGAGTTCGTCGAGGAAGCGGCCACGGGTGAGGGCGCCGGTCAAGAGATCGTTTTCGGTGAGCCGCGTGCGCTCGGCTTCGATGCGCACCGCGTCCTTGAGCTGACCCGAAACCGTGCGTTTGAGATATTCGAGCAGGATCATGCCGGCCGTGCTGAACGCCAGGCAAGCGAAGAGCAGCCAGCTTGTCGCGCCGCTCTCGCGGGGCGCCAGAACGTAAGCGGCGGCAACGAATGCCGTCGCGGAAATCAGAAGCGTCTGAACGCCGATATAGACCCGTCCGCCATTGCGGCGTACGGAGGACAGGATGCTCATGCCCCCGGTTTCTCCCCGAATCCCTTGGAAAAAGAGAGAACAGCATGAAGCTTAAAGAGGACGTTAATACTATTGCGCCGCAGAACGATTATTTTGCGGCGCAATAGAAATCTTGTGCAGACGGCTCTTACTTCAACGAGGCGGTGAAACGCTGGATTCGGTTGCAAGCCTCTTCGAGCAGCTCTTCCGATGTGGCGTAGGAAATGCGGAAATTCGGCCCGAGGCCGAAAGCCGAACCGTGAACGACCGCAACGCCTTCGGCTTCCAGAAGCTCGGATACGAAATCTTCGTCGGTCTCGATGACCTTGCCGGAAGGAGCGGACTTGCCGATCAGTTCCGCGCAGGACGGATAGACGTAGAATGCGCCTTCCGGGACCGGGCATTCAATGCCTTTCGCCTGGTTGAGCATGGAGACGACGAGATCGCGGCGCCCCTGGAAGATCGCCTTGTTCTTGGCGACGAAATCCTGCGGACCGTTGAGCGCTTCGACGGCCGCCCATTGCGCGATGCTGCAGGCTCCGGAGGTCTGCTGACCCTGAATCATGTCCATGGCCTTGATGAGCTCGATGGGGCCGGCCGCGTAGCCGATGCGCCAGCCGGTCATGGCATAGGCCTTGGACACGCCGTTCATGGTCAGCGTGCGGTCGTAAAGCTTCGGCTCGACCTCGGCGATGGTGTGGAATTTGAAATCGCCATAGGTCAGGTGCTCATACATATCGTCCGTCAGCACCCAGACATTCGGGTGTGTCAGAAGAACGTCGGCCAGCGCTTTCAGTTCTTCCGCCGTATAGGCCGCACCGGATGGGTTGGACGGCGAATTCATGATCAGCCATTTGGTCTTCGGCGTGATCGCCTTTTCCAACGCATCGGGCGTGAGCTTGAAGCCGTTCTCGATGCTGGTCTCCGCCGAGACGGGTTTGCCGCCACAGATGGAGACCATTTCCGGATAGCTGACCCAGTAGGGGCTGGGGATGACCACTTCGTCGCCGGCGTTGAGCGTCGCCATCATGGCATTGAACAGCACCTGCTTGCCGCCGGTGGCGACGATGGTCTGCTTCCAGTCGTAATCGAGATTGTTCTCGCGCTTGAACTTTGCAGCGATCGCCTCGCGCAGCGGTTGGATGCCGGAGACGGGCGTGTACTTCGTCTCGCCGCGATTGATGGCTTCGATGGCCGCTTTCTTGACATTGTCCGGCGTGTCGAAATCCGGCTCGCCCGCGCCAAGGCCGATCACGTCGCGGCCCTGCGATTTCAGTTCGCGCGCTTTCTGGGAAACCGCGATGGTTGCGGATGGTTTTACGCGTGAAAGAGCATCGGCAAGGAAAGCCATAATGGAGGACTCCGGTTCCTGTGAGATTTTACGCTGAGCTTCAGCGTGATCCTTCATGTCCGATCGCGGGCAGAATCGCAAGCCGCCAGCCGTTTCGCGGCGTTAAACCAGCCGTTAACGGCGAATAAAGGCGTTGAATGCCAGTTTGGGCCGTGAATGACGACTTTTGGGGAAGCGCAGCATGCCGCGCAGCATCGGCCCGGCCCACATTGCCCGCGAAGAAAACGGGACCGCCGTGGGGGTGTGGGGCGGCTACACATTGCAAACCGCCTTTCAGCCGATCTTCTCTTTTCGCGAGGGTCGCCTGCTCGTAACCGCTTATGAGGGATTGCTTCGCCCTTTTCGCGACGGACAGCCGGTGGCGCCGGGTTCGTTCTTTTCCGGCGTCCCCGACATCGACCGCCTCCATGTCGAAACGCTGGCGCGAACGCTTCACATATTGAATGCCGGTGTCAGCCTGAACGAAAAGGCTTCATTGTTCGTCAATTTCGATCCATCGCATTTCATCGATGCGGCTTCTGCAAAAAGCGCGCTGCGGGACGTTCAGGCGGTTCTGAAGGAAGCGAATATTGCGGCCGAACGCACTGTCTGTGAAATCACCGAGCAGGAAACCGGTTCGGACGAAACGCTCGTCGGGTTTGTCCGGGCGTTGAAGGATTATGGGCACCGGGTCGCGGTGGACGACTATGGGGCGGACAGTTCCGATTTGAACCGGATCGAAGCTTTGGGCCCCGACATCGTGAAGTTCGACGGAGCATGGACCAGCCGGCTTTTGTCGTCGGCGCCCGGCGTGTCGTTGCTCGCGGATATGGTGGGCGTTTTCTCGCGGAAAGGCATTCGAACGGTTTTCGAGGGCATCGAGAACGGCGAGCAACTCGAACTGGCCGAGCATTGCGGGGTTTCCATGGTGCAGGGGTTCGCGCTTGCGCGTCCGCAACTGGCACCGGGCGCATTCGAGGAATTCGAAACGGCACGCGAGAATGCGCGAAGGGAAATTCTTTCGGACGCCGCAGTGCGTTTGACGCGCACAGAGACCGCCGATGACGGGCCGCCGACAAAAGCCGCACCCCGCGGTCGCACTTTCGGCCGGCGCGGAGTTTAGCACCATGACGGGGGGAATGGTTTCCGGGCTGCCGGAAGGATCCATCTTTGCGGACGAACTCGGATTTGAAACCGGTCGCCTCGGTGCCTTTCATCTGAAATCGGTGTTTTGTCCGGTGTTCCGCGTCTCGTCGAACACTTTGATCCCTTCAGGCGTGGAAGCTGCCGCACAGGCGTTTTTCAATTTCAACCCGGTGCCGTTGGATGTGCTGTTGCAGACCGTTCCGGGCAGGCTCCACGGCAAGGTGGGGACGTTGTGCCTTCTGCTGCACATCGCCAACGCGCATCACATTGTCATTGATGGCTTCGATCTTTATCTCTCCTGCGGCGATGTACAAGCGCTGGGCCGCGATGGCACTGCCGAAAGGACAGCATTGATCCTGGGGCGGCTCGCTGAGATCGGCATATCGCGGCAATCGCTGATTTGTGCGTTTTCCAGGAAGGCGCGCGAGGAGGAAAGTTCAGCGGATCGGGTTCTGGATCCGGTGCTTGCGAGCGGAGTCCGCATTGCGGTCGATGAATTTGGGCCCGCCGGTTTCGACCCGGCCTGCATCGAGGCCTGGAGACCCCATAGTGTGAGGATCGACGGCGGCTGGTTCCGCCGCGTGATCGAAGTCGATGCCGCCCGCCGGCTGTGCGCGCAGCTCGTCGAGGCTTTGCAGGAAAAAGGAATCCAGATTTCGGTCGGTGGGATCCAGACACCGCAGCAACTGCATGCCGCGCTCGAAGTGGGAGTCGACTGTGTCGGAGGCCCTCTCTTCTCGCGCCCGGCGCAGGGCGGCAGTTTCCCGGATTTTCAGACGCTTGAGATCGATGCGTTTTTTCGGGAACCGGAAAAGGTCGTCATCCCGCTGCGTTGAGCGCCGCATCGTTGCATCCGTGGAAAACACTCATCTTGTCTTGAATTCAATCATCTCCGCTCTCGCGATACGCGACCGCGGCCGATGAGAAATCCGTCACGCCCTCGGCGTGTCTGCTTATGAAGACCACGTTTTCGGATGCTTCCGGCTTCGAGATGCGCTGCAGCATCGAGGCGAATTGTTGATCTTCCTGGAGGAGCAGTGCCGTTCTGCGAGCCCATGGCTGTACGTCAACAGCCTTTGCTGAGGGCCCAGCCGATCGATTTCTCTCAAGATCGTGAGATTGCTGAAGGGATGTTTTTACCGGCATCTCCTTACCATTTCGGGATGCTGCATTCCTTGCAGAAGCGTTGTTGAAGGGCGGGTTCAAAAGATCGCCTTGCAGCACGGAATGGCCTCTCTGGTCTGGCAGGTTCATGCGCTGGGTTGCGCATGTGCGGGACTGCTACCAGAGGAGGATTTTGAAACGGTGAGCGCTTTCGAACAAATTTTAAACAAATATCGCCGGGCACCCGCAAAGACACTTTTCAGGCTGCTGCCTTGTCGTCCAAGTTCGGCGGATCCTGTTCCGCTTTTGCTTGATCCTGCTTGCGTGCCGACATTTTCTTGCGCATCACGCGCAACACGGCATTGAGGAGGTCGATGTCGATGTAGAACTGCTTTGACAGTTCGGGAGCGATCTGATCCATGGCCACGCCCGCCGTGAGCAGGCGTTTGACTTCCGCGATCATGGTCGATGGCTCTATAAGGCGGTTCTTGATGCCGTTGTCGGCAGGCTGGGGCATGGTATTCTCGTCGGTTGAAAATTCACTGACGCTAAGAACCCGACGCTGAACAGAAATACCGCCGACAAATCGACCGATTGGCGGCAAGATTGTGGCTGTCCCCGTAAAACACCAAGGCGTGCCCGAATCACGATCATTATGCGCGGCCTGCGCCCGGGCGCAAGTTGGACGATACGCGTGGGCCGCGAACTGACGCCAACGGATTCTAGAAGGAGAAAGATGCCTGTGCCGGCTCGGCATTCGGGGAGCGGGCATTCTCCAGAGCCAGCATTTTCTGCTTGGCGGTAATCCCGCCATGGGCGGAAAAGCCGCCAATCTTTCCCCCGGCGGCGAGCACGCGATGGCAGGGGATGATGAGCGGCATCGGGTTTTGTCCCATGGCCGCGCCCGTCTCGCGGGTCGCTTTCGGATAGCCTACACTTTCGCACAGCGCGCCGTAGGTAATGGTTTCACCGTAGGCGAGTTGCCGCATGGCGGTATAGAGCGCGCGATGGAAGTGGCTGATGCCGGCAAAATCGAGCGGAACCGCGGAAAAATCCTCTTCGCTGCCAGTGAAGTAACGCTGCGCGGCGGCGACGACATCCGAGATTGCGCCTGTCGGCGCGGCAATGATGGCGTCCGGCAGACGGGTCTTGAGCAGGCGCTCGACAGTTTCCGGCTCCGGGGTTGGAAGAATAAAACGAGCCAAACCCGCCTCCGTCCAGCCGGCACCGCAGAAGCCGAAGGCGGTTTCGAACACGTGACGACCACTTGAAGACATGATGCTCACCGGGGGAATCCATTCCACTGCCCGCTTCTATCATGGAAACATTGCGGTACGAAGAGTGAACGCGCATCGTCCTGACACGAGATTGCCACGCTTGGCGTTGCACGATAGAAGGCTCGCGGGTGGGGGTATGCTGATTGAAGGAATGCGCCTTGCCTTTGTTTTCCCGTATTCTCGCCGCCGGACTTGTGTTCGCAGTTCCATCGATGGCGGGCTGCACGACCACCGGAAACGACGGTCAAGAGAAGGCCGAACTGTCTGAAAGCGGCGCCGATGCGGCGGTGGTGGCGAACAGCCTGGTTGCCGAGCAGGATGCCGAACTCGGCGGTGAGGAACTGACGCCGGACGCCTTCGCCGGCCAGCGTCCGCCTTCCGCCGCACTGACGGTGCTGGAATCCGGTGGCAAAGCGCGGCCGGTCGCCCCGCGCAGCGCCGAGCTTGACGCGCTTATTGCCCGATATGCTCAAATATACGACGTGCCGGAGCGATTGGTGCGCCGTGTGGTCAAGCGGGAGAGCAATTTCAATCCCGCCGCCCGCAACCGCATTTACTGGGGCTTGATGCAGATCCGCCATGACACTGCGCAGACCATGGGGTATCGCGGCCCGGCCTCGGGTCTGTTGGACGCCGAGACCAATCTCAAATACGCGGTCAAATATTTGCGCGGCGCTTACATCACAGCGGGGGGCAACGAAGATCGCGCGGTGCGTTTTTACGCGAGCGGCTATTACTACGACGCCAAGCGCAAGGGACTCCTGAAGGAGACCGGGCTGCGCAACTGATGTGCCACCCCGGCGGGAGCTGTCAGTAGGCTTGGAGCAGGCGCCATAAAGCCTGTTCAGGCGAACGGACGATTGATGTATCTCTCCGCGCTGTCGGATTCCGCCTGACGAATCCGTCCCGCAGTCGAAGAGTCTGGCTGCCTGGAGGAACAAGCATGAACGATTCGAGACCGATGGGCGCCATATCGGCTGTCCGTGAGGGGCAGCCTTTCGCCATATCCGTGCGGGGGCTCGCCAAGCGTTTCGGTGACGTAAAAGCTCTCGATGGCATCGATCTGGATGTGCCGCGCGGCATGATCTTTGCCATTCTGGGACCGAACGGGGCCGGCAAGACCACGTTGATCCGTCTGCTCGCCACGCTTGCACGCCCGGATGACGGCAGCGCCAGCGTGATGGGGCACGACCTCATATCCGATCCGCAGGCCGTACGCGGCGCGATCGCGCTCACCGGACAGTTCGCTTCGCTGGACGAGGACCTGACGGGCCGCGAGAATCTCATCATGCTGGCGCGGCTTTGGGGCTTTTCCGGTCGCGCCGCAAAGGCGAGGGCCGATGAACTGCTCCTGGCGTTCGAGCTTTCCGATGCGGCGAAGAAACAGGTGAAATCCTATTCCGGTGGCATGCGCCGCCGCCTCGACATCGCCGCCTCGCTGATCGTGACGCCGGGCGTGTTGTTTCTTGACGAGCCGACGACGGGGCTCGATCCCAAGGCGCGACAAGGCGTCTGGAAGATGATCCGCGCACTGGCCCAATCGGGTGTCACCATTCTGCTGACCACGCAGTATCTGGAAGAAGCCGATCAATTGGCGGCGCGCATCGCGGTGATCGACCGCGGCCGCAAGATTGCCGAGGGCACGAGCCGCGAGCTCAAATCGGCGATCGGTTCCGGTTTCCTCCATGTTGCGCTTGCCGACAACGAACGGCTGGACGAGGGGGAGACAATTCTGGAACGGGTGCTGGATGCCAGCGTGCAACGCAGTGCGGAGGGCGCACAGCTTTCGGTGGTCGCCGGATCGCCCAAGGCAGCCAATGAAGCGCTTGCGGCGCTGATTGCGGCCGGTATCGAGCTTTCGGATTTCTCGATGGGATCACCGAGCCTCGACGAGGTGTTTTTCGCGCTGACGGGACAGCCCATGGAAGAGGACACCGAAGGAGAAGCGTCATGAGTTCAGTCGATATCGGCCCGGCGATGCTTTCCAATGCGGCACGACCGCCACGGCCTTCCGCTCTTGCAAATGCACTGACGTTCGGCTGGCGCGCGGTGCTGAAATTCAAGCATGTGCCCGAACAATTGTTCGATTTGATCATGACGCCGCTCATGTTCACCTTGCTGTTCACCTTCGTGTTCGGTGGCGCGCTTGCCGGCTCTACCAGCGATTACCTGCAATTCTTCCTGCCCGGCATTCTCGTGCAGACCGTGGTGTTCAATTCGGTCTATTCGGGCATGGGGCTGTCGACGGATCTCTCCAAGGGCTTGTTCGAGCGCTTCCGTTCTCTGCCGATCTGGTCGCTTTCGCCCTTTGCCGGGCTGATGGCCGGCGATGTTTTGCGTCACACGATCGCCGGGTTGATCATCCTGACCGTCGGGCTCGTTCTGGGGTATCGCCCGGAAGCGGGGTTGACCGGTATCGTCGCATCCTTCCTGCTGCTGATCGCCATCGGTTTCGGCACAGGCTGGATCTTCATCGTGCTCGGATTGCTGATCCGCACGCCGATGACGGTGATGACCATCGGCTTCACCTTTATCTTTCCGCTGGTGTTCGCATCCAACATCATGGTGCGTCCGGAAACGATGCCTGGTTGGCTGGAAGCGTTCGTGGTGCGGAATCCGGTGTCTCACATGACGACGGCGCTGCGGGGGCTGATGAGCGGAACGGCCACAAGTGGCGAAGTGTTGCTGGCGCTTCTTGCGCCGGCTCTGTTGACGATCCTTTTGTCCCCGGTCGTGTTGTGGCTTTACCGGCGCAGTTAGAGGGCGTGTCTTTCAGAGTTGGAATAGAGCGCGCCCTTTGCAGGGCGCGCTCGTTTTTTGTCAAAAGTGCCTTCACCTCCTCCCGTTGCGGGACAAGGTCGAAACCGCCGTCCTGATACTGGAAGAGGAGACAGTCGACGCCTTCAGCGCAACCGCTGAAATGCCTCAGATGCGCCGGCAGATCGTAGAACGATCCGGCCGGGTACTCCGTTCGCCTGCCGTCGACCATGGCGTAAAATGTGCCCTTCAATACCACCGTCGGAATGGATCGGCTGTGATGGTGATACGGGGTGTCCATGCCGGCCGGGAACAGGACGAAAGCCTCATAAGGGCCGTCGCCTGCCAAGTCGCCGCGGACATTGGCATATCTGATGCCGCCCGAATCCGGGATCACGATCCAGTGGAGTTCCGAAACGGGAAAAGAAATGATTTCCTTTTTGAGCGTTGCCTGATCCGTGCATGCTGCAACCACAGCAAGCAACGCCGCAAGAGGTGGGGCAATTCTCCAAAATGGCTTCATTTCAAAAAGTCCTTGGTGCTGAAAAACAAGTCGGGGCCTTGAAATATGCGACCCCGATTCTGCGCCTAGCCTGTCGGCAGGGCGAGAATGGCTTCGGTGTCGAGGACCTCGGCGAATGCGTCGGCGAGCGTGGCCAGCGAAGCGTCGTGCAGGGTCTTGTGTGAGACCGTCTTGCCGTTCGGACCGGTGATGTCGCGCGTTGCGCAGGCGTCCGAGGCGACGATCACGTCATAACCGAGCGGCACGGCATCCCGCGCAGCGCCGGAAACGCAGGCATGGGTCATCAATCCGGCGACAATCACCGTCTTGATCCCCTGTGCCTTGAGGCGGGCATCCAGATCGGTGGTCGGGAACACGCTAACCGAGGTTTTCTGCAGTACATGATGGTGCTTGGCGGGCCGGATATCGGGGTGAAATGCGACCGTGTCGCCATCCATTGCGAAGACCGGAGCGCCAATCGGGTTATGATGCTGTATATTGTAAACGTTTATCTTGTTCGCGTCGGCCCATGCGACGAGTTTTCCGGCATTCTCCATGGCCTCCCGCGCATCGGGGACGGGCAACGATCCTTCAAAATATTCCTTTTGAAAATCAATAACCAAAAGTGCTGTCTCTGATGTGAGAATCGCGCTTTTGGGAGTGCTTCCGATCATCTCTCGAAGTGTCGGATTCGCTGAGGTCGTCATCGTGCTTCCTATCGTTTATTCAGGTTGAATACAGTTTCCTCTGTGTGGATTACCAGTCGACTTGTAATCATCTGCAAACTTCTTTAAGTCGCGTTTCGGCACAAGTGTCCCAAATGACAAAGAACGATGGAGTTGGGCCATGAAGCGCGATGCGCGTATTCACAAGATTGCGGTGGTGGCGTTCGAGGGCGTCAGTCCGTTTCACCTCTCGGTGCCCTGCATGGTTTTCGCCGACGATTTCGCTCGCCTCGACGCCCCTCGCTACGACCTCGTCGTGTGTGCGCAGACACCGGGAAAGATCGAGACCGCCTCAGGCTTCTCAATGCTCGTCGATAACGATCTTTCCGCGCTCGAAACGGTCGACACGGTGATCGTACCGGCCTGGCCGGGACCGCTGGTGGCACCGCCGGATGCACTGCTGAAGGCCCTGCAGCGTGCGCATCGACGCGGGGCGCGGCTTGCCGGGCTGTGCATGGGAGCTCTCGTGTTGGCGGAGGCCGGATTGCTCGACGGACGGAGGGCCAGCACGCATTGGGTGTTTGCCGACGATTTCGCCGCGCGCTACCCGAACGTTCTTCTGGATCGCAGTGTGCTCTATGTGGATGAAGGTGACATCCTGACATCCGCCGGCACGGCCGCGGCCATCGATTGCTGCCTGCATCTCCTGCGCCGCGACCATGGTGCGGACGCGGCCAACCGGGTGGCGCGGCGCATGGTGGTGGCGCCGCACCGAAGCGGCGGGCAGGCGCAATATATCGAACAACCGCTCCACAGGCGGCTTGAAGGGGATCGTCTGGAAGAGACGCTGGAATGGGCCGCCGGCAACCTCAACGAGCCGCTTTGCCTCGACCGACTTGCGGAGAAGGCGGCGATGAGCCGGCGCAATTTCTCGCGCCGCTTTCGCAAAGCGACCGGATCAACGGTGTCGCAATGGATTTTGACGCAGCGTCTGGCGCTGGTTCAACGTCTTCTCGAAACCACCGACCGGCGCATGGAAACCATTGCCGAGGCAGCGGGTTTCGGCTCCGCGGTGACGATGCGTCAGCGTTTCGTTCATGCGTTCCGGGTTTCCCCGCTGGCGTATCGCAAGCAGTTTCGTGCCGGTTCCGACCGACTCCAGGAGGCGAGCTGAGAGCATCCTGGTGGGAAGGATGTCCTGGTGGGAAGGATGGCGCAGTCGCCGAGGTATCGGAGGCGACTGCGCGGTGAGTTGTTTATGAGAAGTAGCTCTGCAGCGGGCGCACTTCCAGGCTGCCGGCTTTGAGAGCGGCAATGGCCTCCGCCACGGCTTCTGCACCCGCCATCGTGGTGTAGTAGGGCACTTTCTGCATCAATGTCGCGCGGCGCAGCGATTTGGAGTCCGACATGGCCTTTTGACCGTCCGTCGAGTTGAAGACGAGCTGGACCTGGCGATTGCGGATGGCATCCTCGATGTGCGGGCGTCCTTCCAGAACCTTGTTGATCTTTTCGGCTTCAACGCCGTTCTCACGCAGGAAGCGTGCGGTGCCGCCGGTGGCCAGAACGTGCCAGCCCAGAGCCGTGAGACGTTTGACCGCCGGCAGGACTCGCGCCTTGTCATCGTCGCGCACCGAAACGAACAGCGTGCCTTCGCGCGGCAGGTCGACGCCGGCGCCGAGCTGTGCCTTGGCGAAGGCGAGGGCGTAGTCGGTGTCGAGCCCCATCACCTCGCCGGTCGACTTCATCTCCGGTCCAAGCAATGTGTCGACGCCCGGGAACCGGGCGAAGGGGAACACGGCTTCCTTGACGGCGATGTGGCCGAGGTCGCGCGCATTTGGCATGGTGCCGTAATGGGCGAAGGCGTCTTCAAGGCTCTCGCCGGACATGATGCGGGCGGCAATCTTGGCGATTGGCCGGCCGATGGTCTTGGCGACGAAGGGCACCGTGCGCGAGGCGCGCGGATTGACCTCGAGCACGTAGATTTCGCCATTCTTGACGGCGTACTGCACGTTCATCAGCCCGCCGACCTTGAGCGCGCCGGCAAGGGCCGCCGTCTGGCGCTCAAGTTCGGAGACCAATGGGGTATCGAGCGAGTGGACGGGAAGGGAACAGGCCGAATCGCCCGAATGGATGCCTGCTTCCTCGATGTGTTCCATGATGCCCGAGACATAGGTCTGGCTGCCGTCCGACAGGCAATCCACGTCCACCTCGACCGCCTCGGTGAGGTAGGTGTCGAAAAGGAGCGGGTTCTTGGAGAGAAGCGTGTTGATCTGGCCGGTCTTGTCGGCCGGGTATTTCTGGCGGATCTCTTCGGGCACCAGGCCGGGGACGGTGTCGAGCAGATAGGTCTGCAGCATCGTCTCATTGTGGATGATCTGCATGGCCCGACCGCCCAGCACATAAGATGGACGAACGACCAGCGGGAAGCCGAGTTCGGAGGCCACGACGCGCGCCTGTTCGACCGAGTAGGCGATGCCATTCTTCGGCTGCTTCAGGCCGAGCTTGATCAGGAGTTTCTGGAAGCGATCGCGGTCTTCGGCCAGGTCGATCATGTCGGGGGCGGTGCCGAGGATCGGGATGCCGGCCTTTTCCAGCGCGTCGGCGAGTTTGAGCGGTGTCTGGCCGCCGAACTGCACGATCACGCCGTGAAGCGTGCCGGCCTTCTGTTCGGCACGTAGAATTTCCAGCACGTCTTCCGGCGTCAGCGGTTCGAAATAGAGGCGATCGGAGGTGTCGTAATCGGTGGAGACCGTCTCCGGATTGCAGTTCACCATGATCGACTCGAAGCCGGCGTCGGCCAGCGCGAACGCGGCGTGACAGCAGCAATAGTCGAACTCGATGCCCTGGCCGATGCGGTTCGGTCCGCCGCCGAGGATCACCACCTTCTTGCGGTCGGAAACGCGGGCCTCATCGGCCACCGCGCCGGCAAAGGGGAGCTCGTAAGTCGAATACATATAGGCGGTGGGCGCGGCGAATTCGGCAGCGCACGTGTCGATGCGCTTGAAGACCGGGTGAACGGAAAGAGAATGACGAATCTTTTGAATCTCTTCCGTCTCTTTCTTCGTCAGCGACGCGAGGCGTGCATCCGAGAAGCCCATGGATTTAAGGAGGCGCAGATTTTGCGCATCCTCCGGCAGACCGTGCTCGCGCACGCGCTCTTCCATGGCGAGGATCGCGGCGATTTGCTCGAGAAACCACGGATCGATACGGCACATGGCGTGCACGTCTTCCAGACTGGTGCCGAGACGGATGGCTTCGGCGACCATCCGAAGCCGGTCGGGCGTGGGCCTGCCCAGGGCGGCGCGAATGGCGTTCTTGTTCTCCGAGGGATCCCCATCGACGGCGTAACCGGGAATCTCGATTTCATCGAGGCCGGTCAGCCCGGTTTCGAGGCCGCGCAGCGCCTTTTGAAAGGATTCGGCAAAGGTGCGTCCGATGGCCATAACTTCGCCGACCGATTTCATGGCCGTCGAGAGGACCGGCTCCGAGCCAGGGAACTTCTCGAAGGCGAAGCGTGGGATTTTGGTGACCACATAGTCGATGGACGGCTCGAAAGAAGCGGGCGTGGCACCGCCGGTGATGTCGTTTTCGAGTTCGTCCAGCGTGTAACCCACGGCGAGTTTGGCAGCGACCTTGGCGATGGGGAAGCCGGTCGCCTTGGAGGCAAGCGCGGAGGAACGCGACACGCGCGGGTTCATCTCGATGACGACAAGGCGGCCCGTCTCGGGGTTGACGGCGAACTGGACGTTCGAACCGCCGGTTTCCACCCCGATCTCGCGCAGCACCGCAATCGATGCGTTGCGCATGATCTGGTATTCCTTGTCGGTCAGCGTCAGGGCGGGAGCCACGGTGATGGAATCACCCGTGTGCACGCCCATCGGGTCGACGTTCTCGATGGAGCAGATGATGATGCAATTGTCCGCGCGGTCGCGGACGACTTCCATCTCATACTCTTTCCAGCCGAGCACGGATTCCTCGATCAGAACTTCCGTGGTTGGCGAAGCGTCGAGACCGGAAGAAACGATGTCGAAGAATTCCTCGCGGTTGTAGGCGATGCCGCCGCCCGTGCCGCCGAGCGTGAAGGAGGGGCGGATGATCGCCGGCAGACCGACGAAGTCGAGCGCCTGCGCCGCCACGCCCATGGCATGATTCATGTAGCGCTGCTTGCGGTCGCCTTCTCCAAGGTTCCACTGGTTCTCAAGGTCGTCCAGTGCCGTGTCGAGGGCTTCGCCCGAAAGCGTGTCCTTCAGGTCCTTGCGTCTGGCCTCGTGCTTCTGACGGTCGGCATTCTTGACGTCGGAAGCGTTGGCGAGCATCGAACGCGGGGTCTCGAGGCCGATCTTGGCCATGGCCTCACGGAACAGCGAGCGATCTTCGGCCTTGTCAATGGCGTCAGGCTGGGCGCCGATCATTTCGACATTGTAGCGCTCCAGAACGCCCATCCGGCGCAGGCTGAGCGCCGTATTAAGCGCGGTCTGGCCGCCCATGGTGGGCAAAAGCGCGTCGGGACGCTCCTTGGCGATGATCTTCGCTACCACTTCCGGCGTGATCGGCTCGATATAGGTCGCGTCGGCGAGTTCCGGATCGGTCATGATCGTGGCCGGGTTGGAGTTCACGAGAATGACGCGGTAGCCCTCTTCTCGCAGCGCCTTCACGGCCTGGGTGCCGGAATAGTCGAACTCGCAGGCCTGGCCGATAACGATGGGGCCGGCCCCGATGATCAGGATCGACTTGATGTCGGTGCGTTTTGGCATGAAAGATCACTCGCGCGTGTGAGCCGACGCCGCACGGGCGTATGCCGCGCGCAGGCCGGGCAAAAATTGTCGGGCTAGGCGCGCCTTATAGGCAATGGGCGGGCCCGACGGAACCCCGAAAATGACGATTTCAACGCTACCAAAGGACACGGGGGTCTATTGCTGTCGATAACTTGCCTTCGTGGAAGGTGAGTGACACCGTGGTGGAACGTGAAATCCCGCCGGGAAGGCTCCGATTCTTGTGGTATGGTCGTTCTCCGGACTCCGTCGAGACCGCCATGAAACCCATTGGGAGCTTGAATGGGAATGCAGGCTGGGGCGGCGACCTATCCGCCGCTGAACACATTGAAGCCGATTACCGAGGCTGTGTGGATCGTCGACGGGCCAACGATCCGGTTCGGGCCGCCCGGCCTCAGGATGCCGTTTCCCACGCGCATGACCATCGTCCGCCTTGGCGATGGCGGCTTGTTCGTGCATTCGCCGACACATCTGACGAAGGATCTGCGCGCTGAACTGCAGGCGCTCGGGCCGGTCCGTTTCATCGTGGCGCCCAACCGCATTCATTACTGGTGGGTGCCTTCGTGGCGGATCGCCTATCCCGAGGCTGAAATCTGGCTTGCGCCGCGCATCCGCGAGCAGGCGGGGGAGCATATCGCTTTTCCGACCCGCGAGATCGCGGGCGAAAGCGGATATCCATGGGACCCTGAAATTCGCACCTTGCCGATAGAGGGAAGTTTCATGACGGAAGTCGAGTTCTTTCACATCACCAGCCGCACACTCGTGCTGACCGATTTCATTGAGAATTTCGAACCGCGGAAGCTCAACTGGTGGCGCCGCATCGTGGCGCGACTCGGCGGTGTCCTCGCCCCGCACGGTGCGATGCCGCGCGACATGCGGCTGACGTTCTCAAGGCAGCGTCCGGCGCTGAAGCGGGCTGTCGAAACCATGATCGGCTGGGCGCCGGAACGGGTCATCATCGCCCATGGACGATGGTTCGAGCGCGATGGCCAGGCCATCCTGCAGCGGTCTTTCAACTGGCTTCTCGACCGACCGTAGCGGCGTCGTGCGCGCCACCGCCGGTCAGACCGCGTCTGCGACCCGCTTTTGAGGTGGCGGCAATGTGATCGCAGTGGCGAGAATGGAATCGAGAAGGCCCGGAAACCGTGCGTTGAGGTCGTCGCTGCGCAACGAGATCAGACGCTTGGTGCCGAGCGGTTCGACGCGGATGATGCCGGCCTCGCGCATTTTGGCAAAATGATAGGACAGATTGGATTTCGATCCCAAGTCCTTGAACTGGGCGCAGGCCAGGGGTTCGTCTCCGCGCCGCGCAAGGTCGCCCAGAATGGCCAGTCGCGTTTGATCGCCGAGGACGGCGAGCACATGAGGCAGTGAAATCTGGTCGACGTTCGGATGCGGTAGCATGTCTTGAACACTAAGCGATCGAACACAGGATGCAAGCCGTCCGCCATGGACCCGGGCGTATGCAGCGCTGCATTATCACGGCATGAACTGGCAGGAGCGTTTCCGTTGGGAATTGACAATCATCGGTACATTTTTCAAAAGTTCAATGAATTTTGAACTAAAGGGTTTTCATATGGACAAGCGTCTCTTCCTGCTGGCGCTGGGCGCGTTTGCCGTCAGCACGGTCGCTTTCGTCTTCGCCGGCCTTTTGCCGCTTATCGCCGCCGATACGGGGGTGACTGTCGCAGAAGCCGGCTATCTCGTTTCCGCCTACTCGCTCGCTTATGCGGTTGGCACGCCGATTCTTTCCGCGCTCACCGGTGCCATGAACCGACGCCGCGTGCTCGCCATGGCCATGGCGGCATTCGTTCTGGGCAATCTGACGGCAGCCGCAAGCGGCGGCTTCGTGTCGCTCTTCGCCGCACAGGTCGCCATCGGCATGGCGGGCGGGCTGTTCGCAGCCACAGCGCAGGCGGCTGCGGTTGCGCTTGCCGGGCCGGAGCGCCGTGCCGCGGCGATTGCCGTCGTTGTGGGCGGAACCACGTTCGCGCTGGCCTTCGGAGCGCCGTCCGGCTCGCTTCTGGCGCATTACGTTGGCTGGCGCGGAGCTTTTCTCGGTCTTTCCGGTGTGGGGCTGCTATGCCTCCTGGCGCTCTGGTGGAAGCTTCCACGCGACCTGGAAGGGTCGCACACGCCGCTGCGCGAAAGACTGCTGGTGATCCGGCGGCCGGGTGTGGCGCGGGCGGTCACCGTGACACTGCTCTACCTGGTCGGTGGTTTCACCATCATCGCCTATCTGGGACCGATCGCCATCGACGGGGTCGGGCTCGATCCGGACTATCTGCCTGCTATACTGCTTGCCTATGGTTGCGGTGCCATTCTGGGCAATTACACCAGCGGGCGGCTGGCCGACCGCATCGGCGCGACACGCGTGGTTGTCGCATCCATGCTTCTCGCGGCACTGTTCGCGGTACTTATCAGCGGTCTCATGCTGTTCGTGCCCACATCCATCGCCGGCCCGTTGCTGATCGTGCTTCTGGTGCCATGGGGCTTTCTGGGCTGGACCTTCCCGCCCGCCCAGGCAAGCCGGCTTGTAGGATATGCGCCGGACGTGGCGGGGCTGACGCTCGCGCTCAACGTGTCGGCCGTCTATTTCGGCATTGGGCTTGGAACGCTGGTGGGCGGACGTGTGCTTGAGTTCGGCCAGGTTTGGGAACTGGGCCTGGTTGCCGCGATCTTCCCGCTCGTCGCGCTTGCCTTCGTGCGGCGTGGCGGCAAGACCCGGCACGCTGTGTCCACAGCCTGATTTTCTTCCATCCGCATCACGTTTATCTCGATCCGCTTGTCCCGCCGGCGATGTTGAAATCGCCCGCGGGAGCGCCCGTGGAGCCACGGCAGCCGGGAAACAAGCTCTGGCCTTGTGGTGCATAAGCCGGTAACTAGTATCCAGTGAAAGCAACTGGGAATTGCCGCATGCGCTGGAAGGGTCGTCGTCAAAGCAGCAATGTCGAGGACCGGAGAGGTCGTTCGGGAGGCGGAGGATCGTTTCCCGGCGGGTTTGGCAGGTCCGGTGGCCGCATAAGATTGCCAATGGGCGGCAGCAGGCGCGCCGGCGGCGGTTTGTCCGGCATCGTCGTTCTGGTCGTGCTTTTCTTCGTCTTGCGCGCATGCGGCATCGATCCGCTGGAGATGCTGTCCGGCGGCTCCGGTGGCCCCGGCGGTGGCAGCCAGACGACGACCACGCAGCAGCAGGGCACGGGCGGCGCCAGCGATGAGATGAAGCAGTTCGTCAGCGTCGTTTTGGCGGAGACCGAAGATACGTGGAATGGCATTTTCGAGTCCCAGGGGCTCGATTACAAGGAACCTTCCATGGTCCTGTTTACCGATTCCGTACGTTCGGCCTGTGGCTTCGCTTCGGCGGCGACCGGTCCGTTCTATTGTCCCGGCGATCAGAAGGTTTACCTCGACCTCGGTTTCTTCGATCAGCTCGCGCGCCGCTTCGAGGCTTCGGGCGATTTCGCGCAGGCATATGTGGTTGCGCACGAGGTGGGACACCACGTGCAGAACGTGACCGGAATCCTGCCGCGCTTCAACGAGATGCGGCAGCGTATGAGCCAGGCCGAGGCCAACGCCATGTCGATCCGGGTCGAATTGCAAGCCGACTGCTTCGCCGGCATCTGGGCCCATTACACGGCACAGAAGGGGCTGCTCGACGATGGCGATATCGAAGAAGCGCTGAATGCGGCCAATCAGATCGGTGACGATACGCTGCAACGCCGCACCCAGGGTTATGTGGTGCCGGAAAGCTTCAATCATGGCACGTCGCAGCAGCGGCGGACATGGTTTGCGCGGGGGCTCAAAAGCGGACGGTTGGCCGATTGCGATACGTTCAACGAGCCCATATAGGCCTGGGCCGACTGTTCTGCTGCCACGCAAGAGGTGGATTGGAGCATGTTTGGACTAGGACGAATACTCAGCCTTGCCGTTGCGGTGGTTTGCGGCTTGGCGACGTCGCAGGCACCTGAGTTTTCGCAGCAGTATCGACAAAGGCTCAACGGCGCGCTGGAAGAACTACGGCGGGTCATCGAGACCTTCGACGCCGATGCGGCCAAAAACAACCTGACCCGCGAAAGGGCGATAAACGTCTACGAGGACACCGGCAGCGCGTTTCTTCAGGATCGGGCCGGATCCGTTCGCGCCGCCATCGGCCGGCTTGGCGATCTGGAGCGCCAGTCCCAGGCCTTCGACGCAGCTCCGCCTGTTCTGAGGCCCCTGGTTGTGGCCCGCGCGCCCGACGGGCCTGTGCTCCAGGGCGCGTATCGCGATTTCGAGCCGGCCGTTCCCATCACACTGCATGGGTTTATCTGGACTGGTGCCGGGCTGGTGTTCGGCTTTTCGACCGCCTGGCTGATCGGACTGTTTTTCCGCCGCAAAAAGCGTTATCCGGCCCGCAATCTTCGCGTGTAGAATTGCAACTGCCCGTTTAACGCGTTCTTAAACGCCGAAATCTAGATTGCCGCCAACAATAAAAGCTTGGGTGGGCAACATGATTTCTCGGTTAGGACGCGTGCTACGCTCCAGCACGCAATTGTGTCGGCGTTTCGGATCCGACAGATCCGGCAATTTTGCGATGATGACGGCCTTGTCGGCCATGGCTTTGATCGGTGCATCCGGTTTTGCCATCGATTACTCGAATATGAGCCGGGTGCGCTCAGAACTGCAGAATGCGCTCGACACCGCGGCCCTGGCCGTGGCGCAAAAGGGCAGGAAGATATCCGACTCCGAGGCGGAGGCGATTGCACGCACCTATCTCGCCGGCAATTTGCCCGAAACGTTCAGGGCGCTCGAGATCGAGCGCAATGAACGATCCGTGCGCGTCACCGCGAACATCGATGTGGATCTGTTGTTCGGCGGAATTTTCGGCAAGAATTTCATGCCTGTCGGCGCGTCTTCGCAGGCGGACGTTGCGCTGGTCTCCTATGAAATCGCGCTTGTGCTCGACACCACGGGCTCCATGAGCGGCCGCAAACTGCGCGACATGAAGAACGCGGTCGAAGAACTGATCGACAACATTTCCGCGCAGGTGGACGACAAGGAGCGGTTGCGTTTCGCGCTCGTTCCCTTCTCCACTTTCGTAAATGTCGGGCCGGAACACGGCCCGACATTCGACGAGGATGGGAAGGTGGAGGAAGGTACCGGCGCGCCGTGGCTCGATCTCTACGGGGTGAGCGAAATTCCCCAGCTTGAACTGCAAACGGGCATCAGCCGCTTCGAAGCGTTCAACAATCTCGGACATGAGTGGAAAGGCTGTGTCGAGACGCGTATGGCCGACGGCGAGACGCGGCATGACGTGGCGGATACGCCGGCTAAGCAGCGCGATCCCGCAAGCCTGTTTGTTCCGGCATTCGCGATCGACGAGCCGGGCGGCTACAGCAACAATTACATACATTCGTCGGTCAATCCCTGGGACGACAGCGACGACGACAAGGAAAAAAAGCTCAAGAAGTACGGATTCGATCTTCTGGGAAACATTCTGGGATTGCTTAATCTCAATCTCTTCAACACCGGTAAGGGCCCGAACGACATGTGCGACGCCGAGCCCCTGACGCCGCTGACGAACGACTACTCGGCTCTGAAATCGAAAGTCAGGCAGTTCCGGGCGAGTGGCAACACCAACATCATGGAAGGCGTTTCCTGGGGCGCACGGGTCCTGTCTCCGGAAGAGCCCTTCGCCGGAGGCGATTCGGAAGATGGCCTGATCAAGGTCATGGTCGTCCTGACGGACGGCGCCAACACGTTCGGCGTCCTGCGTAACCGGCTGCGTTCACGCTATTCGAGCTTCGGCTACATGATCGACGGTCGTCTCGACGGCGAATTGAACGCCAGTGCAAGCAAATCGACCGCGCTGATGAACGAGAAGACAATCGAGGCCTGCGATTTCGCCAAGGATGCCGGCACAGACATTTATACG
This sequence comes from uncultured Nitratireductor sp., assembly GCF_913053745.1. Classification (GTDB taxonomy): domain Bacteria; phylum Pseudomonadota; class Alphaproteobacteria; order Rhizobiales; family Rhizobiaceae; genus Nitratireductor. The sequence goes on along the minus strand of NZ_CAJXGF010000066.1, from coordinate 1,162 downwards.
ATCCGGCTCGAAGTGCGCGACACCGATATCGTGCGCGGTGCGTTTACCTATCGGTCCGGCATGCAGGCCGCCGAGACGCTGCTGCGCCAGGATGACCGGCCGACCGCGGTCTTTGCCTCCAATGACGACATGGCCGCCGGGGTCATTGACACTGCCCACCAGCTGGGCCTGAAGATCCCGCAGGACCTGTCGGTCGCCGGCTTTGACGACACCCCGATCGCCTCGGCAATCTGGCCGCAGCTGACGACCGTGCGCCAGCCGATCGCCGACATGGCACGCGCCGCCGTCACGGCGTTGTCGGAAGTGGTCACGCCGGGCGGGCATAAGACTTCGCCCGACCACCAGATCCTCGAAATCGCGCTGATCGAGCGCGAGACGGTGGCGCCACCGGCAACCGGGGACTGACCCCTTCCCCGGATTTCGGACAAAAAAAGGCCGGCGATCAACGCCGGCCTTTTCATTGTCCGTTACTGAAGCGATGGAGGGCTCAGCCCTGCATCTCCTCGAGTTCCTTGCCCTTGGTCTCTTTCACCGCCCACAGGACGAAGACCAGCGAGATCACGGCGCAGATGCAGTAGAACATATACGCCCCGACCAGGCCGACGCCCTTGGCGGCGAGCATCATCGGGAAAGTCATGGTGATGGCGAAATTAGCGCCCCACTGAAACAGGCCGGCGACAGCCAGTCCGGAACCACGCAGCTGGTTGGGGAACATCTCGCCGAGCATGACCCACATCACCGGGCCCCAGGAGAAGTTGAAGAACATCACATAGGCCAGCGCCGAATAGAGCGCGAGCTGGCCCATTTCCGGGGCGAGGCTGTGCCATGGGGCTGACAAAGCCGACCAGGGGGCGGATGCGGATTTTTGGCCGCCAGCCGGGAGCGCTGGCCGTGCGCCGGCGGATCGGAGTGATGCTGCAGGAGGCGAACCTGCCGTACAACCTGACCCCGCGCGAACTGATCACGCTGTTTTCCAGCTATTATCCCGACCCGATGCCGGTATCGGAGGCGATTGCCATGTGCGAACTCGGTAGTTTTGCCAGGCGCCGATACCGCACCCTGTCCGGCGGCCAGAAAAGGCGGGTACAGATGGCCCTGGCGGTGCTCGGCCGGCCCGAGATCGTGTTTCTCGACGAGCCGACCACCGGGCTCGATATCGATG
>NZ_CAJXGF010000065.1 GCF_913053745.1 uncultured Nitratireductor sp. | reverse complement strand
AAGCCGATCCCCGAAGTGGGTCTCACCACTTTCCGCGCGCCTTACACGCCCGTCACTTTCGGCGCGCTTGTGGGGTACGGCAAGGGGCGTCTGTTCGAGCCGGTGCGGCGTACACCCATGCACGACTGGGCCGAGGCGCACGGGGCCGTGTTCGAGGATGTCGGGCAGTGGAAGCGCGCCTGGTATTTTCCGAAAGCCGGTGAGGACATGCATGCCACCGTCGCCCGTGAATGCCGTACAGTACGCCGTAGCGCCGGTATTTTCGACGCCACCACGCTCGGCAAGATCGAGGTCGTCGGGCCTGACGCCGCACGCTTTATGGAGCTGATGTACACGAACCCGTGGCAAAAGCTCGGTGTCGGGCGCTGCCGCTATGGCATAATGCTGCGCGAGGACGGTTTCATCTATGATGACGGCGTGGTGGGGCGGCTCGGCGAAGACCGCTTCCACGTCACCACGACCACCGGCGGCGCGCCGCGCGTGCTCAACCACATGGAGGACTATCTTCAGACCGAGTTCCCAGACTTGAAGGTCTATCTCACCTCCACGTCGGAGCAATGGGCGGTGATCGCCGTTCAGGGGCCGAAAAGCCGCGACATCATCGCCCCGCTGGTTGAAGGGATCGACCTGTCCGATGATGCGATGCCGCATATGTCGGTGCGCGAGGGGGCGATCTGCGGCGTGCCCGCGAGGCTGTTCCGCATGTCGTTCACCGGCGAGCGCGGTTTCGAAATCAACGTGCCGGCGGATTATGGCCGCGCCGTATGGGAAGCCGTCTGGGCGGAGGGCGAAAAGCACGGCGCTTGCGCCTATGGCACGGAAACCATGCACGTTTTGCGCGCCGAAAAGGGTTTCATCATCGTCGGGCAGGAGACGAATGGCACCGTCACGCCGCACGATGCGGGGCTTTCCTGGGCTATTGGCAAAAAGAAGTTGGATTTCGTCGGCATGCGCGGCCTGGCACGGCCAGATCTCATCGCGCCCGATCGCAAGCAACTGGTGGGGCTGAAAACAACCGATCCGAAAATCGTTTTGGAAGAAGGTGCGCAGGTCGTGGCAGATCCGAATGCGCCGGTTCCTGTGCCAATGCTGGGCCACGTTACGTCGTCTTATTGGTCGGAGAATTGCGGCCGCTCCATTGCACTTGCCCTGGGATCTGGCGGGCACGAGCGCATGGGCGAGACCCTATACATACCCATGCCCGAAGGCGCGATCGCGGTAGAGGTCACATCCACGATCTTCTTTGATGAAAAGGGAGAGCGTATCAATGGCTGACCCGATGGTCCGCACAACTTCGCTCGAAGGGCGATTTCTCAATGCTGAAGGGATCACGCTGGTGCGCGCGGAGCCGGCGACGCGGCTTTCCCTTCGCGCGTCGAAACCGGCGTTGAAAACGTTGTCGAAGGCGCTTGGACTCGATCTGCCGCAACGTCCCAAGTCCGTCGCAGCAAACGCTGGGCGTACCGCTCTTTGGCTCGGGCCGGATGAATGGCTGGTGATCGACGAAACCGGCAGCGACCTGGTGGCTGCCTGTGCCCCGGTCGCCGCATTTCATTCGGCTGTGGATGTCTCGCATCGCAACACGGCTGTTCTTGTGTCCGGCCCGCGTGTCGAGACCGTACTCAATGCCGGTTGCCCGCAGGATCTGTCGCTCGACGCCTTCCCTGTTGGCGCGTGTTCGCGCACGGTTTTCGGCAAGGCTGAAGTTGTTTTGTGGCGCACGGATAACGAGATGTTCCGGGTCGAATGCTGGCGCTCCTTTTCCGACTATGTTTTCATGCTCCTGGAGGCAGCCGCGCGCGACTTATAATGTCCGGGAGGCGGAACCGGGACGGTTGCTTCTACATTGATCCGGAAAAGGATGTTTGCGATGCAGCCCGACCCCAAGAAACCGAAGCCGGAAACACAGAACGAGCGCGACGCCAAGGAGGAAGCCCTTGATGAAGGGCTTGAGGACACTTTTCCGGCGAGCGACCCGGTTTCCGTAACGCGGGCCACCCGCACCGGCGCGCCTGATGAGTTCGCAACCAAGCAGGTGAAGAAAAAGCCGGAGGAAGAGGGGCTCGACGATGAATTGGAAGAAGGCCTCGAAGACACCTTTCCGGCGAGTGACCCGGTATCCGTGACGTCGACTACGCATACGGGGAGCCCAAGAAGAAAGAATTAAGGTGCTCTCGATCGGTCGTTAACGCGCGACCTTCCACGCTGCTGCCGCGCCGAATGCGGCCAGCGGTACGAAGCTGATAAACACCCATTGCGCTACCATTTGCATGGTTTCGAGCGCGCCCCCTTCTGCAAAGCCCACCATATTCGCGACGATACCGGCAAGGGCTGCACCAAGCGCGAACGCAATTTGCTGCGTCGTCGGCATGGCTGCGGACGCGCTGTCGCGTTCTACGTCCGGAGCGGCTGCCACCACGCGGCGGATGAGGAAGCCCCAGAGCATCCCGAAGCCGGCACCCTGTGCGATGGACAGCAGTACGATCGCCCAGATCGGGCCCTCGGCCATAATGGGGCCAAGAAGCGTGACGGCAAGAAGAATGAGGAGCGCGCCTGCTTTCATCACGACCCGCTCGCCAGCTTCTTTTACGCCTGCGAACACAATTGCGGTCGTGCTCCAGGCAACGGCTTCTGCTGCCATGACATAGCCTGCTTCGAGGGCCGACAAGCCGTGGATGCTCTGCAGAAGGAAGGGGCCGTAGACTGTGAACGACATGGCGGCTGTGCCGAGCGCCAGATTGGCGATGAAGCCGGAGCCTACTGGCGTGCGGATGTCGAAGGCACGCGTGGGGAACATCTTGTCGCCCGCGCAGCTGCTGTCGCGCTTTAGAAACAGATAGAAGAGTAGGGCACCCGCTGCCACAAGTGGCAGCGAGACTTCCGGCGTCACATAGATGCCGGCGGCCGCCACGGCCAGCACGGCGAGAGAAAGAAGTGTGAGCCGTGCCACGGGAAAACGCTGTGCCGTCTCCGATGACCCCTTGGTTGGGCGCAGAAACATTGGAACCAGAACAACGAGCAGAATCGCTTGGATCGCAAAGGTCCAAAAGCCCCAACGCCACAGGCCGAGGTCGGCGAAGAAGCCGCCTATCATGGGGCCGCAGAAAGCTGACGCACCCCAGATCGCCGACATCAGGGCGATCAGGCGTGGCCACATTTCTTTTGGAAAAAGCCGCTGGATCGCCACATAGGTGAGCGCCACCAGAAGACCGCCACCCACCCCCTGACCGAAGCGGCAGAACAGCATGGTAAGCATGTTGGGTGCTAGCGCGCTGATCGCGCAACCCACCGCGTAGATGATGGCGGCAATCACGAATGCACGGCGCAAACCCACCGCCGAGGCCGCGAGGGCTGCGGCCGCCGCTGAAATGATCGAACCCAGCAGATAAAGCGATAGGGTCCAGCTTACCAGCCGCTCGCCGCCGATCTCGGCAACTGCGGCGGGCATTGCCGTGGCGACGAGAAGTGTATCGGCGGCGTGCAGCCAGATGCCGAGGCACAAAAGTGCGAATTGGCCCAACTGGCCGGTTTTCAGGATTGCCGTCCAGCCGGCATTGCCGAGCTGCGCCTCGTGGCTTGCATCAGTCATGATATGCCTCGGTGATAGGGGCAGTCGCTTAAAGCGCTTCGATACGGTAGGCGCAGCGGCGAGCGCCTGCCAGGATATGATCCGTGCGTTCAACGTGAGTCTGCGGGCCAAGGACGGCTTTGAAAATGTTGAGCTCCGAGCGACAAAAGCCCTGACAGGCCGTCGCCGCCGCGCAGATTGGGCAATGGTTTTCGATGAGGAGAAAGGCTCCGTCATCGAGTGGTTCGATCTCGGCCATATAGCCTTCACGGGCGCGAATGCGAGCAAGGGCCGCGACGCGGTCCTTCAGGTCGAACTGGTCTGCCACCGCGCTTTTGTAGGACGCACGCATCGTCTGTTCGCGTTGATCGATAAGCTTGTCGAGACCCACCTCGCCGAACACACGGCGGATTGAATTTATCAGTTCCAATGTGAGGTCGGAATGACTGTCAGGAAAGTGGCCGTGTCCCTTCGCGGTGAGGCGCCAGACGCGTTCTGGGCGGCCGGGCCCGCGTGCTTCTTCCTGAAACCGCACCAGATCGTTCGCCTCGAGCCGGGCAAGTTGTTTGCGCACGGCAACGGGCGAGATGTTCAGAAAATGTGCGAGGCGCTGGGCGGTCATCGCTCCTTTTGTCTTGAGTGCAAAGAGAATACGATCATCCGCCGTTTCCGGCAGAGCTTCGGGCTGGATGGGAGCTATGGATGCGGACATGGCGAATCTCCGATTGACAATAAAATAACCAGTAAGTTTCTTTATTGTCAATTCCGCCTTGTCACTGTGCATGAGGCATGGCATCCATCGGTCCGTGGGGGCGCTGAACCTGATTCTTCGCCGTGAACCAGATTGCACGTTTGTCCAATTTCAATCGCCTGAGCGACAACGCTCTTCTTACCGACAATCAACGCCATGCGCTTCTTCACAGGCATGGAAATTTTGTGCTTGCCTATTCGGTCGCACACCAGCCTGGGCTGCGCTATTTCGGCAATGAGCACGGTCTGATCGCCTACCGCATGGTGGGGCGAACGGCCTATGCGTTGGCGGATCCACTTGCGCCACGCGCGTTCTGGCCGGAGCTTCTCGATGCCTTCGTGGCGGCCAAGCAGGACGTTACCTTCTGGCAGGTCTCCAGGCCCATGGCCGAGCTGCTGTCGTCGAAGGGATTTTTCGTCAATGCATTGGGCATTGAAAGCTTGATCGACCTCAAGACCTACGATTTCTCCGGTCCGTCGCGGCGTAGTTTCCGCACGGCGACAAACCGTTTCACGCGCATGGGGCACCGCGTCGCGGAGGTTCCACTCGCAACGCTGGATCCGGACCGCATCGACGCGATCTCGCTCGGCTGGCGGCGCACCCGGACCACCAAGCGACGCGAGCTTTCATTCCTGGTGCGTCCGATTCAGCTGCGCGATGAGCCGGATGTGAGAAAGTTCTTCATCTTCGATCCGGATAATCGGCCCGTGGCATTCGCCTTTTTTGATCCTCTTTACGAGAATGGCGAATTGATCGGCTATCTTTCGGCGACACGGCGCTGGCTGCCCGATACGGACCCCTTGGCAGCTTATTTTCTCGTGCGCCGCGCCGTGGAGACCTTTCAGGCCGAGGGCGTGGCGAAGCTTTATCTGGGCCTCATGCCTTTCCACAAGATCGAGGATCGGGAATTCCAGAAAGACTGGCTTACGCGGCGGGCTTTCCGGTTCATCTACACCAATTCAGTTGCACAGAAACTCGTTTACCCCACCCAATCGCTCGCTCGACACAAGGAAAGCTACGGCGGCGAAGAGCGCGAAACGTGGTGCGCGATGAGCACGCAACCCTCTTTGCCGAGGCTGTTAAAACTCATCCGCGCATGCCGAATCCTGTGAGCCCGCGGCTGTTCGGCAAGGCTTGCGCTGGCCGACGAAGCGGTGCCGCCCCGAGTATAACTGTTTAAGCGAAACACGACTCGTCATTGACAAATGTGATCATGGGTCGCAGAAACAGAACGCTTGCCGCCGGCGCTCTGCGACCGTGTTCCAGCCATTCAAGGGTCGCCAGCTCGAATTGCGAGCCACCGCTTGAGAGCGCCATCCGCCAGTTCAAACAACGGGAGCGCGAAGAATATTCCCATGTTTAATCGCTTTGTCATAAATCCGCCGGTGTTTTTCGGCGCGGTGACCATCATCGCCGTGTTTCTTTTGATCGGTGTTGTTTTCCCCGGCCGTGCCGGGGATATTTTTTCCACATTGCAGAGCAACATTCTGGCCAGTTTTGGCTGGCTTTACCTGCTTGCTGTCGGCATCTTTCTTGCCGCCGTGCTTCTGTTTTCCTTCAGCCAGTTCGGCGGATTGAAACTGGGCCCGGACGATTCCGAACCCGAGTTCAAATACCACTCCTGGGTGGCCATGCTCTTTGCCGCGGGCATGGGCATCGGACTGATGTTTTATGCCGTGGGCGAGCCCATGACGCATTTTCTCGCGCCCCCGACTGCGGAGCCCGGCAGCATCGCTGCTATGCGCGAAGCCATGACGGTTACCTTCTTCCACTGGGGCATCCACGCCTGGGCCATTTACGCGGTTGTCGGTCTGTCACTCGCCTACTTCGGTTATCGCTACAACCTACCGCTTACAATCCGATCCGGCCTTTATCCGCTTCTGAAGGATAAGATCAACGGCCCCATCGGCCACGTTGTCGACATCTTCGCCATCGTCGGCACGATGTTCGGGATCGCCACCTCACTGGGGCTCGGCGTCACGCAGATCAACGCTGGTCTCAACTACCTGATCGGCCTGCCGATATCACCATGGGTACAATTGCCGCTGATCGCCGTTATTACGGCCTTTGCGACGATTTCGGTTGTTACGGGGCTGGACAAGGGAGTGCGCATCCTTTCCGAAACGAACCTTGTCGTTGCGGTCCTGTTGATGTTCTTCGTGCTGATCGTAGGGCCGACGGCGGATCTGTTCCGTGATTTCGTGCAAAACATTGGACTTTATCTCGACACGCTCGTGCTGCGTACTTTCAACATTTATGCTTATGAGCCGACCCCATGGGTGGATGGCTGGACCCTCTTTTACTGGGCCTGGTGGATATCCTGGTCGCCATTCGTGGGCATGTTCATCGCCCGCATTTCGCGTGGACGTACGGTGCGTGAATTCGTTACCGCGGTCCTGTTCATTCCGGCAGGCTTCACCTTTTTCTGGATGACCGTTTTCGGCAATACGGCAATCTTCATCGATACCGGCGTCGCCGCCGGCGAGTTGGGGGCGAAAGTCGCACAGGATGTGTCTGTGGGGCTCTTCCAGTTCTTCACTTATCTGCCTTTGACGAGCCTCACCTCGACCCTGGCGGTGATGCTGGTGGCAATCTTCTTCGTCACCTCGTCCGATTCCGGATCGCTCGTCATCGACACCATCGCGGCAGGCGGTGAGACCGAAACCACGACCTTGCAACGTGTTTTCTGGTGTTCGCTCGAGGGATTGGTTGCTGCAAGCTTGCTTCTCGCCGGCGGGCTTGGCGCGTTGCAATCGGCCACCATTGCGAGCGCCCTGCCGTTCTCTTTCGTGATGCTTGCACTGGTGTGGGCGCTCTTTGTCGGTATGCGCGCCGACGTCGCGCAGCGCGAAGCGCACGCTGCCGTGCCGCAGGTCGCGCCGGCGTATCCCGCTTCTGGACTCACCTGGCAGCGGCGTCTGGGTTTGATGCTTCATGCGCCGAGCGAAAAAGAGACCCTGGCCTTCATCCGGAATGACGTGAAGCCCGCGTTGGAACAGGTGGCCAAGGAACTGACCGAGCGCGGACGCGAAGCCTTTGTCGAAGATGAGGAAACAGGTGCGGTTGCTCTGACTTCGCCGGCCGAGGACATGCGCAATTTCGTCTACGGCGTGGCGCCTGCCTCTCAGAGATTGCCGTCGTTCTCTGCCTTCGATGCGGCGCGTTCGGGGCTGCGTTACGAGGCCCGCACCCAATTCTCCAGCGGCAGCAAGGGGTATGACATCATGGGGATGACGCGCGATCAGATCATTCACGATGTCCTGATCCAGTATGAGCGTTACCTGTTGCTCGTGCAGTCGACAGCATCCGAGCTGGTCTCGGCCGCTCCGGAACACGACGTTCAGGCTCAAAAGGAAGAGTAGGGATCTGTCTGCCGGTCCGGTGTCTTGGATGGCTCCGGACCGGCCCGTTCTACGACCGCGTCGATGCAACGACGGACGAAACGCGCCTTCAAATCATTCGCAAGCGAAATGCCGAATGGCGGATAGAATGCATGGAGCTGCGGCCTGAAGCCCGAAAGCTCGTCTTCATCCCATCCGCATCGCCATGATCGATTTGTTCAGGAACGCGAATTTTTCCAGCATGATGTGGCCATCGTCGAACAGTCGCCTCATCTGCCGGGTTGAGATAAGCGTGTTGTGCTCGACCAGGTCGCACGCTTCCGCGCGGTCCGGCGTACGCGGGAAAAAGCCGAGCTGGAAGCGCCGTACCAGTGCGATCTTTGTCGCCTTGGGCAAATACTGAAAGCCGGGCATGCGAAAATGCGGTTCGAAGGGGAACCAGTAATTCGGTGTCTGGACGAAATAGCGTTTGGAGAGCCGCTTTGTATTCCTGGCGAACTGGCCCATCCGTTCCCAACTTCCGACATGCTCGATGACGGAGTTTGAATGCACCAGGTCGAATGCCTCTCCGGCAAAAAGAGCCGGATCGGCGGCGTCGCCGGATAGCGCCTCGAACATCCCATTATCCTCAACCTGTTCCGCTTCCAGATTGAGGAGCGTGATCTTTATCTGGTGGCGATTTTCCTTCAGGAACTCCGCGCCGATTTTCCAGTATTCTTCTGTTCCGCCTAGGTCGAGAATCCTGACCTGACGCTTTTCGGCGAGGGCGTCTTCGATAAGCGGACGAACGTTTTGAAATCGTTTTGTGCGGAAATTGAACTCCAGGCTTTGGGGGTCCTTATAGGGGCTCTTTTTCCCTGGAGCGGATGGCGGTACTTTCGAATTGACTGTCATGGAAATACTCTTGGAAGAACAGGATTTTTTTATTCAATCCAATGGGTATGCAATTCGTTCCGGATGAAGAACATTGACAAAGCCCGGCTGGAATTCGCAGCGCTCCGGTTTCCCAACGCAGGACCCGAGCCTCTACAGCATTGAGTATGGTTGTCGATCAATCAACACTATCCTGTGCTGACGCCCAGTATACGACAAATGAGCGCGTCGGTCCTATCAGTCTTCGCGGGCGCGATCCGGCATGGCCAGCGTCAGCCAGTGGGCGGTGAGGGCGGGTTTGATTGAATTTTCGATCTCCACCGAAACATCGTAATTGACCTCGGCGATGCCCGAAGGACGCAGCTTGATGGTTGCGAGCACAAAGCGGGCGCGGATCCGCGCACCGCAGCGTACTGGAGCCAGAAAGCGGATGCGCTCGAAACCGAAATTCACGCCCATGGCAGAGCCCTCGAGACGGGGCACCGCCTCGAACACCATGGTCGAAAGAAGTGAAAGTGACAGAAACCCGTGAGCGATTGTGCCGCCATAGGGCGTTTCACGCGCCGCACGCTCCGGGTCGGTGTGTATGAACTGGTGATCGTCGGTCGCCGCGGCGAACTGGTCGATCATCTCCTGCGTCACGACGCGCCATTTGGACAGGCCGACTTCTTGCCCTATCAGTTTTTCCGCTTCTTCGATGCTGATCGTCCCGGTGGTCAACGGGGCACTCCATGGCTGTTGAGCTGACCACGCGGATGGGTCTCTTTCCACCTGCGCGCCGCGCACAGATACAGTTTTGTGTTGCGGTTGTCACCCGCCTGTACGCGGCGTGTTGGGTTGCGATGATCCGTTGCCAAGGCGTGTCGCGTGGTCGAGCTCGCGTTCCAGTCTTGCTTCCTCTTCCACCTTCGGTGTGATGAAGCGCCCGAGCATTAGATAGGCGACCGGTGTAAGGAACAGTGTGGACACTGTCGCAAGGCCCAGCCCGCCGACAATGACCCAGCCGAGGGCGACGCGAGCTTCGGCACCGGCGCCGCTTGCCAGCACCAATGGCACGCCGCCGACAATGGTGCAGATCATTGTCATCGCGACCGGCCGCAAGCGAATAAGCGATGCCTGCTCGATTGCCTCACGCACGCCGAGTCCGCGGTCGCGGAGCTGGTTGGCGAATTCGACGATAAGAATGCCGTTCTTGGCCATAATGCCCACCAGAAGGACAAGGCCGATCTGGCTGTAGATGTTCAGGCTCGTTCCCGTAAGCATCATGGCAAAAACGGCGCAGGCGAGCCCGAGCGGCACGGTTGCCATGATGATGAGGGCGCTGACGAAGCTCTCGAACTGGGCGGCCAGCACCAGAAGGATAATCACGAGAGCGAACCCGAAGATGATCTGCATCGAGTTGGCGGTCTCGCCAAGAGCTGCGGCTTCGCCGAGCGGCACCATTCGCATGCCCGGTTCGAGCAGGGGGGCGGCGATCACCTGGGCGCGCTGATAGGCTTCTCCGAGCGCGATATCGGGCGCGAGCGCGGCACTGACGCCGACTGAGCGTAGCTGATCCTCGCGCGACAGGGATGGTGGCACAGCTTTCTCTTCGAGCGTGGCGATCACCGACAACGGCACGAAACGCCCATCCCCGGCTTTGATGTATATGTTCTCCAGATCGGTTGGATCGTTGACCGGATTGGTGGTCGAAACGAGTTTCACGTCGACGCTGCGGTCGTCGATGAAGACGGAACCGATCTTGCGCCCATCCAACATGGCCTGGATCGTGTTGCCGAGGCCGTTGATGTCGATACCCAGGTCGAATGCGCGATCGCGGTCGATGGCGATGGAAAGCTGAGGCTGTGTCGTGTCGTCGGAGAGCCGCGCCTGGCGAAAGCTTGGGTCTTCGTCCATCGTGGCGACGATCTTCTCGGCCGCGTCGGTCAATTTGCCGTAATTGTTGCCGGCGATCGCAAAACTCAGCCCGTTGCCTGCACCGCGTATGCCGAGGCTGTTGGGCTGGAAGACGAAGGCGCGCACGCCCGGCTCGTTGCGGACGCGTGCGGAGATGTCGGCGACGATCTCCTGCTGGCTGCGCTTGCGGTCGTCCCACGGTGCCAGCCGCAGAACGAGAAAGCCGCTATTGGCCGAGCCGCGCCCGGCGATGGAGAAGGTGCTGACAACTTCTCCGCTTTCGCGAAGCGGTTCCAGCAGCGTTTCGATACGGCGCATTCGGTCGGCGAAATAGTCGAGGCTGACGCCCTGGGGAGCCGAAACCCGCATGAATGCTATGGAGCGGTCTTCGCTGGGCGTGATTTCCGACTTGATGGAGCCGAACACGCCATAGGCGGCAGCCGCGAACAGCACTGAGATGACGATGACCACGACCGGGGCGTCGAGGCAGGCATGCAGAAGACGGCGATAGGTTGCAGAAAGAGTTGCTCCGATCCGGTCACCCGCGCCCTTGGCCTCCCGTTCCTTGTTTTCCGGATGCGATGCCAGCATGCGCGACGCCAGCATCGGGCAGAGCGACAGTGCGACGATGGAGGAAAGAAACACGGCCATGGCAAGAACGAACCCGAACTCCTTGAACAGGCCACCCGCCTGGCCCGGTAGGAAGGAGATCGGCACGAAGACAGCGATCAGCGTGGCCGTGGTCGCGAGCACGGCGAAGAAGACCTCCTGTGTGCCGAGCACGGCGGCCGCGCGCGCCCCCATGCCTTCATTGCGCCGGCGCACGATGTTCTCCAGCACAACAATGGCATCGTCCACCACCAGTCCGGTGGCCAGAACGAGTGCCAGAAGGGTGAGAATGTTGATGGAAAACCCGGTCAGATAAATGGTTGCCAGGGTGCCGATCAGCGCCACCGGAATGGCAAGCCCGGGGATAATCGTCGCACGGAAATCGCGCAGGAACATGAAAATGACGAGCAGCACGACGGTCACGGCGATAAGGAGTGCGATCTCCACTTCGTGAATGGCGCCGTTGATGAAAGTCGCGTCGTCGCTCGTAACTTCGATGTCCACCCCGTCAGGCAGGATTTCGCGCACCTCTTCCACCGCCCTGCGCACACCCGTGGATATTTCCAGCGTGTTCGATTGCGCCTGGCGGACGATGCCGAGGCCGATACCGGTGCGTCCGTTTGCCCGTAGCTGGCTTTCTCCCAGGTCGCCGCCCAGCGTCACCGTGGCGACGTCGCCGAGGCGGACGTAATCCTTTAGATAAATGGCCTCGAATTCCTGGGGTGTCGAAACCGCGGCCGTGGCGCGCACGGTCAGATCCTGCGTCGTGTTGCTAAGGGAGCCCGCAGGCGTGTCGAATGCGACCGTGTCCAACGCCTCCGAAACATCGGCAACCGTCAGCCCCATGCTTGAGAGTTTGGTCTGGTCTATGTCGATGCGGAAAATTTCGGTGCGGTCGCCATAAACCTGAACGTCGGCGACCCCGGGCACTGCGGAAAACGCATCGACGACTTCATCTTCCACCAGCGTTGTCAATTCCTGCACTGGCATGCTTGAGGACGTCAGCGCAATGCGCATCACTGCCTGTGCGTCGTTGTCGGACTTGATGATGCGCGGAGCATCGGCGTCTTCGGGCAGATTGTTCTGGATGCGCCCCACCGCATCCCGCAGATCGGAAGCGGCGGTATCGAGATTGACGTTGTCACTGAATTCGATCGTCACCCGGCTGCGACCGTAGGAGGATTCGGAGGAGATCGCCACCACACCTGAAACGCGGGCAACCGCACCTTCTATGATAGCCGTCACCTCACGATCCATGGTTTCGGCGGCGGCGCCTGAAAAATTGGTGGAGACGGTAATGACCGGGCGGTCTACGTCGGGCAGTTCGCGGACCTCGATACCGAAGAGCGCGGCAAGCCCGGCAACGGCGATCAGCGTGTTGAAAACGAAGGCGAGAACGGGTCGCCGGATGAAGAGGGCGGTGATGCCCGTTTGGGCATTGTGAAGCGCTTCCTTCACGTGGCGGATCCTTCCGCATTGGCGAATTTCGCTCCGGCATTTGCCGGGTTGCCTGCCGTTTCGACCGGTGCGCCTTCGCGCACGTTGTGGATGCCCTGTGTGACGACGAGATCGTTCTCGCCGAATTCTGCCTCTACGAGCACGCTGTCGGCATTACGTTGCACGATGCGCACCGCTTTCTGCCGTGCCATGCCGTCTTCGACCGTCCATACAAATGGGCCTTCCGTGCTCCACTGGATCGCCAGCGGATCGATAGCCGGATAAGTTTCGCCTGGAAAACGCATGGAGATGGTGAAGGCCATGCCGGCGCGCAGCCGGTCGTCGGGATTGTCGATTCGTCCTTCGATCCGCAGCGTGCGGCTTTCAGGATCGATACGGTTGTCGATGGCGCTGATTTCGCCCTCGTGCACCGATGAGGCGCGTGCCACGGAAGTCGCCGTGACCGGTGAGCCGATATCGATAAGATCGGCATAGCGTTCTGGAATCCAGAAATCGACCAGGATTTGCGTCCGGTCGTCGATGGTGGCGATCTCGGTGCTGCTCGTTACGTAGCTTCCCGCCGAGATGGGCAGAATACCCACCGTGCCGTCGATGGGCGCGGTGATGGAGCGGCGTTCGAGCGCAAGTTCGGCTTCACGCTTGGCCAGTTCCGCGTTGCGGAGCGCAAGTTCCGCTTCGTTCTGCTGCACGACGCTGACCGTGTTGGATGTACGCAATGCCATGACGCGGTCGAGCGTGGCCCGGGCATCGTCCAGGGCGATTACAGCGCGATCCACGGCGATTTCTTCGGCATCCGAGTCGAGTTTGGCCACGAGGTCACCGGCCCTGACCTCGGCTCCGGAGGTTACGGCGACTTCGACGAGCGTTCCCGAAGTCAGGGGATTGACGGTTACCGAGCGCAAAGCCCTGCCTGTGCCGATGGCGGACAGCCGGTCGTTGATCGTTGCATAGGCGATCGGTGCCGTCACCACGGGACCTGGCACGCCGCCACCGCGGCGTCCTGTCTGCGGACCGCCTTCGGCGTTTTGCGTCGAGGTTTCCACCGGGTCGATGATCCCCGCGCGCGCGAGCACGTCCTGCGCACCGGGATAGTACCAGAACCATGCAAATGCTGTGGCGATAAGAACGATGAGGCAGGCAATTGCCTGTTTCCAGAAAGACATGCACGCTCCGGCTATTCGGTCTTGGCTATGGAGGCGGCGCTCGTCAGCCGGTATACCGGTCGCTTCAGGCCATGTTCTTTATGCCAGCTTCTTGGCGGTTTTTCACCTTTTCTAGTATTAAATTATCGTAAGGCTACGCGATCCGGGCGGGTTTCTTAAGTGAACGACAATGCCGGCCAAATCGTCAGGTTACCTTTGCCCGCTTGCGATACTTTTCCTGATCCCAGAGCTTCTCGCACATGACGCGCTCCAGAATTTCGGCCGCCGCCTGAATATCGGCATGCCTTAGATAAAGCGGTGTCATGCCGAAACGCAGAATATCCGGAGCTCGGAAATCGCCGATAACGCCATTGGCAATAAGCGCCTGCATGACTGCGTATCCTTCCGGATGCCGGAATGAAACCTGGCTGCCGCGCCGCTCGTGGGCACGAGGCGTTACGAGCTCTAGCTCTGGGCAGCGTCGCTCCACCTCGGAGATGAAGCGATCGCATAGTTCCTGCGATTTCTGTCGAACCAGCGTCATGTCGACGTCCTCAAAGGCGTCGAGTGCGATATTGAGAGACGAGAGCGAAAGGATCGGCGGCGTGCCCACCATCATCCGGTGGATTCCGGCCGCCGGCAAGTAGTCTGGGGTAAACGCAAAGGGGGTCTTGTGTCCCATCCACCCCGATAGAGCCGGCGCCACTCCTGCCAGATGGCGTTCGGCAACGTAGAGGAAGGCCGGCGCACCGGGACCCCCATTCAGATATTTGTAGCCGCACCCTATGGCGAAATCCGCTTCGGCCGCATCGAGATTCACTGGAAAGGCCCCGGCGCTGTGGCACAGATCCCAGATCGCCAGAGCGCCGTTTTTCTGGATGTGTTTCGTCATGGTGAGCATGTCGTAGCGCTCGCCGGTTCGATAATCGACCTCCGTCAGCAGCACCGCGGCGACAGTCTCGTCCACCGCATCCTCCATTGTGTCGGCTGTGGCGAGCTTCAGTTCATAGCCCTGACCAAGCAGTTTGGTCAGCCCGTCGGCGACATAAAGGTCGGTCGGAAAATTGTTTCTGTCGGAGAGTATGACGCGCCGGTTCGGACGCAGAGACAGAGCCGCTGAGAGCACTTTGAAGATATTAACCGACGTAGAATCGCCGACTGCGACGCAGTTCGTCTCTGCACCGATCAGGGCGGCGATCTTACCCGCGACCTGGGATGGCAGATCGATCCAGCCTGCATCGTTCCAACCGCGCACCAACCGCGTCCCCCACTGGTGTTCGATCACATCGTTCATGCGATCGCTGAGACCGGCCGGCAAAACGCCGAGGCTGTTTCCATCCAGATAAATCACCTCCTCCGGTAGGACGAATCTGGACCGGATACTCCTCAACGAGTCCGACATGTCGGCCTCATCGGCACTTGCCATCACATGCACATCCTGATTTTGTTCTTTCATGCTCATTTGATCAAAATTTTGTCTGGCTGGAGAATTATATATAATATGAATGATTATATGAAATATGAGGTCGAAACAATGCCGCACGACGATCCGTCGGAGTTGGACGGGATGTTTGCCGCCTTGATCGGATACGGTCGGTGAAGTTTTTGCGCCCGGTGCAACTCTGCGCCGCATGGCCTTATCGAAGCGCCATCGCGGTTCGAAGAGACGGATTCTGTCGTGCTTGACTCAAGTAGCGATTATCGTGTCGCGCCGGTGCCGATCATGGAACTGCCAGATTCCGGACAGGCGCGGGCGGTGGCGGAGTACACGCTTCTGGAGACGGCCATTGCTTATGGAATCCGGTCCGGCAATGCGCCATCTTGGCGTGTCGTCATCGCCTTGCACAGCCGACGCGGTGTACAGGTTTGACGATCGGAAAGTTCATGCATCAGCTCGGCGTCACCGGTGATTTTGGAAGAAGGTGCAGCGGTGCGGTGCGTCTGAATAGAGTGTCGCATTGCCCACCGATAAACAAGTAAGGGGAGAAGAATGCCGGGATTCGTTGACACGTTCTTGAACGCCGAGGTCTTTGTTCGTGTCTTTCCAATGCTGTTGAGCGGGGTGGTTAACACGATCTTCCTGGCGCTGACCACGATTACGCTCGGCGGTCTGGCCGGTGTTCTGATCTGTCTGGCGCGGCTTTACGGCCCACGTCCGGTACGGATTCTGGCCGTTCTGCATGTGGATGTGTTTCGCGCACTGCCCATTCTCGTCGTTCTGGTGCTTATCTATTACGCTTTGCCGTTTGTCGGGATCAGCCTGAATGCGTTCACATCCGCAACTTTAGCGCTGGGGCTGGTGTTCTCGGCCTTCACGGCCGAGGTTTTCCGCGCTGGCATCCAGTCGATACCGGACGGCCAGTCGGAGGCGGCCAAGGCGCTTGGCATGCCGTTCTGGGCGATCATCTACAAGATCATCCTGCCGCAGGCGTTTCGTGTGGCCATTCCGCCGCACACGAGCAATTCCGTTGCGATCGCCAAGGACACCTCTCTGGCGTCGGTGGTGGCAATGCCCGACCTGCTTAAACAGGCGACCGACGCCCAGGCGTTGACGGCGAACCCCACGCCGCTGATCGTCGCGGCGATCATGTATCTGATCGTGCTTTGGCCCGCTGTGCGACTGGTGTCCTATCTGGAAGAGCGCTTCCGGACGGTGAAGCGCTGAGGAAAGCCCTGATCGGCACGGCGCAGACCGGGCCGATCCGTTACCAATATTGAAGATCACGACGGTCGGGAAACCGGCCATCCTGTCTCCCCACATAGGCTTCAAAGTGTCATGGCTCCCAGCCGCCGCTACCATAGGGCCTGGTGATGAGCTCCATGAGATGCCCGTTCGGGTCTTCAAAATAGAGGCCGCGACCACCGTCGTGTCGGTTGATGCCGTGCTGGCGCTTTTGTGGATCGGCCCAGTAGGGCCTTTGTTTCTGAACGAGGCGCTCCAGAATATCGTCGAAGTCCTGCTCATCGACAAGAAAGGCGTAGTGCTGTGGCGTGATGGCGTGTTCCACATTCATATAGTCGAGGTTCGCATCGTTGTCGGTCGTGACCATCCAGAACGGTCCCCAGCGGGTGGGTTCTGGCAGTGAGAGGATCTGGGCGAGAAAATCGGACGAAGCCTCCGCGTCCCGCGCGGCAAGGATGGTGTGATTGAATCTTATGCTCATTTCAGTGAACTCCTGCGAAAAGGCAAAACTTCCGGCCGGTTACTCGGATGAATTCCAGGACATGCGTCTGAGCCGCATGGCGACCCCGGCCGTAAAGAGGGTGGCACAGGCCACCAGGATTGATGCCGATTCCCAACCGAACCTCTCGATCGCGCTGCCGATGGCGATGGGGCCGACGATCTGGCCAAGATTGTTGCCCTGCACGATCAGACCCAGCACCACCGGCGTGAGACTTGCGGTCGGTGCGGCCAGCGGCGCGGATGCAAGAAGGGTTGCCGGGATCAGTCCTCCCACTGCCGAAAAGACGACGCAGAGCACGAAAGCGGTCGTGTTTGGCAACACAGGCAGGAAAATCCCGAGGCCGGTAACGCCCATGACGAGGCCCGTACCTGCAAGGAGCGATGCGCGTCGGATTCCATTCGAAAGCAAATAACCCGCGGCTAAATTGCCAAGAATGTTCGATATTGTCGCGAAAGCGCTCAGCAACCCCGCTGTCTTGTGCGTGACTTCCATACGCTCCATCAGGAGCACGGGAAGAAAACTGAACAAGGCAAAGAACACCAGGCTGTAGAGTGCGAACACGATGGCGAGCACGACGAGTCCGCCGGTGCGTACGACCGCGAGCGTATTTGCAAGAAGGCTTCGCCACGACCAGGCCAACCGTTCACCCGTTGCAGGTATGGCGAACATGACGGCAAGGCATACGCCCAGCGTGGTGGCGCTGCTCGCCCACCACATGGCGCGCCAACCTTCGAAAAGCGGGCCGGTAAGCATCGCAAGCGTCATGCCGACAGGCATGAAGCAACTCCATAAACCGAAGGCGAGATCGCGGTGGGCACGCTCGGTCACATGCCCCAAAATCGAAGGTGCCGCGACCGTTATCATGAGAAAGCCCGCGCCTTCGATGACCCGCGAAAGAAGAAGTATCGGAAGCGTCGTTGCCAGGGCGCCCATTGCTGCACCCGCCGCTATGGTAAGCAGACCCAGAACGAGCACGCGGCGGCTGCCGAAGCTCGCCGTGAAGGCGCCGGTGAATATGCCGCCGATCAATCCAAGAACGGCGAAGATACCGGTCAGCCAGCCGATTGCCGCGAGGCCAATGCCGAGATCTTCCTGCATGACCGGGGCGGCGATTGCCACCTTGCCGACCTGTAACGCGGCCACCACGCCCGTTGCGACCAGCAGAAACACAGCATTCCAGCGGGTGGCGATCGGCTTTGAGGTTTCAACGATGCCGACCATCACGCTGCCTCGATTTTTCTTCGCGAGGCCAATGCGAGGGCGACTTCCGCGACGTGTCGGCCTTGAAAACGGGCTCCCTCGAGTTCGTTGGCGCTCGGCTGCCGGTCCCCGCCAGTGCCGTCGTCGGCGAGTGTCGAGGCACCGTATGGCGTGCCGCCGGTGATTTCGTCCATGCGCATCTGCCCCTTGAAACTGTATGGCAGACCGACAACGATCATCCCCAGGTGAAAGAGCACCGTGTGGGTGGATTGAATGGTGGTTTCCTGCCCGCCGTGCTGACTGCCGGTGGATGTGAAGACACTTCCCACTTTCCCGACCAGCCTGTCTTCAAACCAGAGCTCGCCGGTTTGATCGAGAAAGTTCTTCATCTGGGAAGCCATGTTGCCGTAGCGGGTCGGGGTACCCAGAATGATCGCATCGTAATCTGCGAGCTCGCTCACCGTTGCGACGGGAGCCTGATGATCTACTTTGTAGCCCGATTCTCTGGCCACGGTTTCGGGAACGAGCTCGGGAACGCGCTTCACCGCGACCGACGCTCCAGCCTGCCGGACACCATCCGCGATCGCAGCCGCCATTGTCTCGATATGGCCGTAGGACGAATAATAGAGCACGAGTACCTTGGTCATTTTCCTTGCCTCATCGCAAATTCGGGGAGGCCAGGAAGATGCAGGCTGTAAATGTCCGGAGTAAGTGATATAATATATATTAAGATGATCATATGGATCGATCATGCTGGATGCGTTGACTCTGGACCAGATGCGAACTTTCGTGACGGTTGCCGATAGCGGGAGCTTTCGCGCGGCCGCTCACAAACTGTCTCGTGTTCAATCGGGAATCAGCGTGGCAATCGGAAATCTCGAGGCGCAACTCGGCGTTTTGCTGTTCGATCGCTCGGGCCACCGGCCGGTATTGACGCCGGATGGAGAGATGCTTCTGGCCAATGCGCGGGACATATTGCTTCGCGTCGACGCCATGCGTGCGAAAGCACGCGGGTTGGGCATCGGGGTCGAGCTTGAGTTACCGATTGTTGTCGATACGCTCTTCCCCATTGAACGAATCGGCGTCGCCATTGCTCGAATGCGGGAACGCTATCCGTCGGTGATGCTTAGAATGGCGGTCGAGCCGCTTGGCGGCCCGCTTCAAGCTCTGAGAGAGAAGCGCTGTGCCCTCGCTGTTATGGTCGGGGAAGACTTTCGCGATCCACGTATCGTGTACGAGGCACTTTCGTCGATATCACAAGTGGCGGTGGTTGCGGCTCAGCATCCACTGGCAGTGGGTGCTGGTCGCGCAATCGCAGTTCCCGAGCTCGCCGATCACATTCAGATTGTGCTTTCCGACCCGTCGGATGTGTCGCAGGGGCGCGATTTCGGCGTGGTGTCGCCGCAAACCTGCCGTGTCAGCAGCCAGGACGCCAAGCATGCGCTCATTCTTGCCGGGGTCGGTTGGGGTCGGCTTCCGTTATGGCTGGCGGAACGGGATTTAGAAGATGGCCGCTTGGTCAGGCTGAATGCAAATTCGCTCGGACGCAATGGCAGGGTCTCGTCCGAATCCTATCTGGCTCATCGCCTTGACGAACCTATGGGACCGGCGGCGCGCGAGTTCGCCGAGGTGCTCAGGTGTTTAAGCGCGCGAAGCATCACAGATGGATCCGAATAGCCGGTGGATCGCCACCGATCTAAAGATCCATCTTCAACTCGTATTGCCCGGCCGTTTCGCTGGCGTCGAGACATTGCATCAAGCCGCGGAAAGATTGATCGTCCGATTGGACATTCAAGAGACGCAAGACGGGGGCGTTCAGTCTGGATAGCAGGGTGCCGATAAGTGCGCGGCCTACGCCGCGCCTCCGCATGTCTTGGCGAACGGCGAGTTGATGCAATGTTGCCGTTGTGGTTTCCGCGATCACATATCCGCTTAGTCCGTGCTGATCCCGCAGCGCCACACAATGCAAGACACCGGCGATGGCCCGCATTGAGGCGTCGCTGTTTTGCCAGGTGGGCTCCCAGTCTCGGATGTTGGCGACTTCCGTCTCGATAAGCTGCCACGGGACGGAGCTCATGTCCGCGTCGTTCCGGACGCCGGACCTTGCGGTCACCGTATAGCAATCGAGCCGGCGGCGGAGCTGCATTCCAATGCTTTGGTAGAGCCGGATGGCCTTCTCATTGTCTCGCAGGACCTCCAACTGAATTGAACGGACCCCGATGTCTGCGAGCGCGGCGATACAATTCTGCGCCAGTGTTTTTGCAAGTCCACGCCCGCGGAACGTTGGTCTCGTCCCACTGGAAATCAGGTAAGCCCGCTCGTCGCGGAGCGACATGAGCCAGATTGCGGCAACCCGCCCGTCAACAATGGCAACGCGTGAATGACGGCGATCAAGGCCGCGCTGCTTCATCATCAGGTCGAAGGCCGGCTGGCTGAGTGTCAGGGGGATCTGATAATCGGAAAAGGCGTCCACCATCGCCTCGCGAAGTTCCGCACCGGAGAAGCTTTCGGCCGTGGTGATCTCGGGCATCTCCATGTTCCCTGTTCAAAAATGCGATTTCGTGGGCGATGATTTTTCTGCGCGGAGGTTCCAGATAAGAATCGAAATGCCTGCCCGGATAGACTCGTCTCTCGCCCATTGGAACAGGCTGGACGATGAGACGAGCAAGGTTCCGGCGGCGTGTGCATAGCGTCTTCGGCCAGGCACAAGAACGGCGACGTCGTCAAGCGGTGCGCTGTTCCGTCTGCCAGGCAGCGATCTTTCGTCAGTTTCCACTTGCGCCGGTCTCCGAAGCCCGGAGGGTGGGCGCCCATGTCCTGCGCGCCCATCGTCCCAGCGGAGCGATCAGTTCGAACAGTTCATGTCCTTCTCGCGTCAGGGTATAAGCGCGCTTGTTCGCGTCGACGAGTTTCGCCAACACCAATTCTTTCAGGCGCGTGTTGAGGACGCCAGGTGAAATCGCCTCGCATTTCGACTGCAGTTCGTTGAAACTGAGCTCGTCCGCTTCCGCCAGCACCCAGACGATCCCCAATGCCCAGGGCCGCCCGAGAAGATCGAGCAGCGCCATGACTGGCGCGCCTGATCGGGATCCTCGCACGGGTGTGCCGGGCAGGGGTATTTTCACGTCCGCCATTCAGGCATCTCCGTCGCTTCGATTCGAAGGCTTGACGATTGTTAGCCCGGCGAACGGATGCAGACAACTATCGATTCAATAGTCATCTGCGCACCAGCGCTTCTCGTCGGGAATGGTGGATCGTTGATCCCACCCGTTTCCGATTTGCTTCTCTCCGAAGCCCGCAGCCACGTCGGTACTTTCCGCCGGGCGTGGCAAAAACGGTCGGCACACATTCTCCTTATAAAGGCGATGAGGCTTTCGGATCAGTGGTGGGAAACGCTGAGAGGCTCGCCGATAGGGCTGCCGGTCGGTTCTTCGCGCAAGCGAATGGTAAGGCGGGGTTCCAAGGTTTGATGAACCTGGCGGGAACGTCGTAAATCTTGGCTAAGCGATTGATTTGGATGGTGGGCGTGACTGGGATTGAACCAGTGACCCCTACGATGTCAACGTAGTGCTCTCCCGCTGAGCTACACGCCCATCCGACGCGCGCATAGATCACATATTCACAGCTGGCGTCAATAGATAGTTTCGGTGTTTTCGCGGCAATTTGGAGATCGGCCTCGCGGGTCTGCCCATCGATCCTGAAAACCGGGTTCAGGCTGCCTGAAGAAGTTTTTCAACCTCGTTCACGAGATCGCGCAGATGGAAAGGTTTGGAAAGAACTTTTGCGTCCTGCGGCGCATTCGAATCGGGATTGAGCGCCACGGCGGCGAATCCCGTGATGAACATCACCTTGAGATCGGGATCGATTTCCGTGGCCCGTCGTGCAAGTTCGATGCCGTCCATCTCCGGCATAACGATGTCGGTCAGCAAGAGAGAAAAAGGTTCCTCGCGCAGCCTGTCATAAGCGCCCGCTCCGTTGTCGAAGTCGACAACTTCGTAACCCGCTCGTTCCAGCGCCTTAACAAGAAAGCGCCGCATGTCATTGTCGTCTTCCGCCAGGAGAATCCGTGCCATTGTGCCGTCCGAATCGTGCGAGAGCGGTCGTCCCGCAAACCGCTTGTGTGTATGCAGCTATATGATTCCCGCATGGTAAATATCAAGTGAATCCTGCTGGGCCAGGCTGTGGAGCGGCTGGACAGGCGCGCTTGCGGGTGGCAGGCTTTACCGGAAGACGGCGTGGCGGAGGCGTAAAACACGAATGAGTGCTGCAGCGGATTTTGAACAGATCCCCGCTTTCGAGCTGCACGCTCCGGCGTCTCAGGCGGCGCCCTTCGTGTTCAACTCGCCGCACAGCGGGCGTCATTATCCGCAGCGTTTCCTGGATATGAGTCGGCTCGATGCCAATGTCATCCGACGGTCCGAAGATTGTTACGTAGACGAGCTTTTCTCCGGTGCGGTCGCTTGCGGTGCACCGCTCCTCATGGCCAATTTTCCACGCGCCTATCTCGATGTGAACCGCGAGCCCTGGGAGCTCGATCCGCGCATGTTCTGCGAACCGGTTCCCGCTTACGCCAATATCCGCTCGCCCCGCGTCGCTGGAGGGCTGGGCACCGTGCCCAAACTTGTCGGCGAGGGGCTCGACATCTATCGGGGGCGGCTGCCGTTGGCCGAGGCCGTGTCGCGCATCGAGACGATTTACGAGCCTTACCATGAATGCCTGAAGCGTCTCCTCATCGAAACGCATTGTGCGTTCGGCCACGGCATCCTGATCGATTGCCATTCCATGCCGGCGGGTGTGCGTTCGGGCGAAAGCGCTCTGCGTCCCGATTTCATTATCGGCGATCGCTTCGGGGTCTCGGCCGCTCCGGCACTGACTGAGTGCGTGATCCGTCTTCTATCGGCGCGTGGCTATTGCGTCGTACACAACAAGCCCTATGCGGGGGGCTTCATCACCGAGCATTACGGTCGTCCTGCTCAGGGCCTTCATGCGCTGCAGATCGAGATCAATCGCAGCCTTTACATGGATGAGCGCACATTGGAAAAAACGCAGGGCTTTCATGCGCTGATGGACGATCTGACCGGTTTCGTGCACGAACTCATGATCGTCGCCGGACAATATTTTACCGAGTACCCGCTCGCAGCCGAGTGATGCTTTTATGTTGCAATGCATCAATATAGAAGCGCCGGGCGGCAGAAAAAAAGACCGTATCGCATCCGCGACACGGCCTAAGGTCTAGGGAGGAAACGCCCAAAAGGGCATTCGGCAGACGAACTGCCTGGAAATAAGTTTATGTTGCATTGCAGCATTGTCAAGCGTTAACCGTTCGACGAACATTGCAAACCGCTGCGTTCGCGGCGAAGATCGTTTTTTCGCCCGTCCGCCTACCAGCCGAATCCGAAAAATCAGGAGTGTTCCATGACCGTCTCGCCGGCCCTGATGCGCCGCATTGCCGAGGCTGCGGCAGCGCAAACCCTGCCACGGTTCCGCCAGCCGGTGCTCATCGACAACAAGATCGATGGAGGCTTCGACCCGGTGACGGAGGCCGACCGCGAGGCTGAAAAGGCGATCCGGGCGCTGATCGGCGAGGCTTATCCAGACCATGGCATTCTGGGTGAGGAGTTCGGTCTCGAGGGCGAGGCGAGCGATCATCGCTGGATTATCGATCCCATCGATGGCACGCGGGCTTTCATTTCCGGTCTTCCGCTTTGGGGCACCCTGGTGGGGCTCACCGTGTCCGGTCGGGCCGTTGCCGGCATGATGTCGCAGCCATTCACGGGCGAACTCTTCTACACGGTCGGCGAGGGCGCCCACTATGAGGGGCCGGGTGGGGCGCGTCGGTTGAAAACGCGCGACACGTCCGAGCTCGCAGACGCCACCCTCTGCACCACTACGCCGGCGCTGTTCGATCCGTTGCGTCGCGCCGCCTATGACAAAGTCGAAAACTCCGTCTGCCTCGCCCGCTACGGCACCGATTGCTATGCCTATGCGATGCTGGCGGCGGGGCAGATCGACCTCGTCGTCGAAACGGCGCTTCAGCCCTACGACATCGTAGCGCTCGTGCCTCTGATCGAGCAGGCGGGCGGAGTGATCACGAACTGGGCCGGCGGGCGGCCGGAGAGCGGCG
>NZ_CAJXGF010000064.1 GCF_913053745.1 uncultured Nitratireductor sp. | reverse complement strand
AGATCGCTTTCGATCTCGCCGAGAGAGATTTGGCTCGGTGTTCCCTCAAGCAGGATATGGGCCGAGTCCCGCACCACGAACCAGGCGCTGCGCAGAATGATGACCGCTACCACGACCGAGATGATCGGGTCGGCGGCGGTCCAGCCGGTTGCGAGGATGATCAGTGCCGCAACGATGGCGCCGACCGAGCCAAGCAGGTCGCCGAGCACATGGATCATGGCGCCACGGACGTTGAGATTGTCGCGGTCGGCGCCGTGCAGCACGAAGAACACGCCGATATTGACCAGCAGGCCGACGAAAGCGATGGCCAGCATCGTGCCGCCGAGCACCGGCTCCGGCGTTGCCAGCCGCTTGGCCGCCTCGACGAGGATCGCCCCGGCGATGACGAACAGCGCAAGGCCGTTGGCGAAGGCGACCAGCACCTGCAGGCGCTCGAAGCCGTAGGTCCGGCGGCCGTCCGCCGGCCAGCGCGAGAAGCGGAAGGCGAGCCACGCCATGAACAGGCCGGCGAAGTCGGTCAGCATGTGCCCGGCGTCGGCGAGCAGCGCCAGCGAGCCGGCGACCAGCCCGCCGGCCGCCTCCACCACCATGAAACCACCGGTGATCAGCGACGCCCAGAACAGCCGTGTTTCGTTGGCACCGTGGGCATGATCGTGATGACCATGGGCGTGGCTGTGACCGTGCCCATGGTCATGTCCATGATCGTGATCGCCGTGGCCGTGGTCGTGCGCCATCGCTTGCCTCCGGCGCGTCAGCCGGCCTTCTTGTCGTCCTCGCTGTCAACATAGCGCGGAAAGACCCCGGCGGGAGGCGGCAGCGCCGTCCCCGCGGTCAATCGGCCGCTGGCACCGAGGGTGGCAAAGCCGCGCCCCTGCTCCGGCACGGCGAGGAGGTCGAGCAGCTTCGCCGCCGAGGCCGGCATGGCCGGCTGTGCGAGGATCGCCACCTGGCGCACGACTTCCGCCGTGACGTAGAGCACGGTCTCCATGCGCACCGGGTCGGTCTTGCGCAGCGCCCAGGGTTCGGCCGCCGCGAAATAACGGTTCGCCTCGGCCACGACGGACCAGACCGCGTTCAGCGCCTGATGGATCTGCTGCGTTGCCATCGCCTCGCGGCAGAGCCCGTGCAGCGCGTCGGCGCGGGCGAGGATCGCCTCGTCCTCCGGCGACAGCGCACCCGGTGTCGGCACGGCCGCCCCGCAGTTCTTGGCGATCATCGACAGCGAGCGCTGCGCCAGATTGCCGAGATCGTTGGCGAGGTCGGCGTTGATGCGGTTGACGATCGCCTCGTGGCTGTAGCTGCCGTCCTGACCGAAGGGCACCTCGCGCATGAAGAAATAGCGCACCGGATCGAGCCCGTAGGCCTCGACCATGGCAAAGGGGTCGACGACGTTGCCGACCGATTTCGACATCTTCTCGCCGCGGTTGAACAGGAAGCCGTGGGCGTAGACGCGCTTCGGCAGTTCCACCCCGGCGCTCATTAGAAAGGCCGGCCAGTAAACCGCGTGGAAGCGCACGATGTCCTTGCCGATGATGTGGGTCGCCGGCCAGTAGCCCCAGCGCGGCGCCGTCTCTTCGGGGAAGCCGGCGGCGGTGAGATAGTTGGTCAGCGCGTCGACCCAGACGTACATCACATGCCGGTCGTCGTCGGGAACCGGCACGCCCCAGTCGAAGGTCGTGCGCGAGATCGACAGGTCCTTCAGGCCGCCCTTCACGAAGCTCGCCACTTCGTTGCGCCGTTCGTCGGGGCCAACGAAGTCGGGATTGCTCTCGTAAAGCGCGAGCAGCCGATCCTGATAGACGGAGAGGCGGAAATAATAGCTCTCCTCCTCGACCCACTCGACCGGCGAGCCGAGCGGCTCACGGCGAACGCCATCCTCGCCCACCGTCGTCTCGCTCTCGTCGAAATAGGCTTCCTGGCGCACCGAATACCAGCCGGTATAGCGGTCCAGATAGATGTCGCCATTGTCGGCCATCTTCTTCCAGACGGCCTGAGATGCGCGATGGTGTTGCTCTTCCGTCGTACGGATGAACCGGTCGTTGGAGCCGCCCATGGCGGCGATCATCTCGCGGAAAACGGTGGCGTTGCGGTCGGCCAGTTCCTGCGGTGAAATGCCTTCCTTGTCGGCCGTCTGCTGCATTTTCAGGCCATGCTCGTCCGTGCCGGACAGGAAAAAGACGTCTTTGCCGTCGAGGCGCTGGAAGCGCGCCATCGCGTCCGTCGCGATCACGGTGTAGGCGTGGCCGATATGTGGCTTGCCGTTCGGATAGAAAATGGGTGTCGTGATGTAAAAGCTATCGCGGGCCATTGGGGAGAAAGTCCAGAGAACATATTGCTTGATGTCGCCCAAATAGCGCATCGAGGTTGCGCATGCCAGTCCAACCTCGAGCTTCAGGCGTGGAATGCGGCATTAAGCCTGGCGGCAATGCCGGCAGCGTGCTGTTTCCGGTCTAGATTGAAGGTTTCCGCGTCGCGGATCGCAACACTGATCTCATCCCAGAGATCGGCTGCCGCTGCAGCCCCTGACGCGTCTCCGGCCTCGGCACGTGCCACGGCTTGCCGGTTGACCATCTCCAGAGCGGCGCGGTTGAATATGGAGAACTGCACGTCCCGGTCGCGGCCACTGACCGCCTCGCCCAGGCGCAACGCCTCTGCAGCGTCAAAACGGCGCTCGTTGACGAGTTTCTGCAGCACGTCGGCGATCTCCGCGCCTCCGAATTGCGATAGAAGAATTGCGTTGCGTACGCTGCCCTGGGCACGCGCGGCAATTTCGGTGTCGCTGTCCGTTTCACTCGCGCCAAGCTCGCGCAACAGCCCGGCAAGTTGCGGCGCATCGAGCTGTTGCAGCCGCACGATCTGGCAGCGCGAGCGAATGGTTGGCAAGAGACGCCCGAGCGAATGGGCAATGAGGATGAACACCGTGCGTGGCGGTGGTTCTTCGAGACTTTTCAGCAGCGCATTTGCGGCACTGACATTCAGATCGTCGGCCGGATCGACGATCACGACTCGATAGCCGCCATCATGCGGCGTCAATGAAAGAAACCGTTGGATTCGGCGAATTTCGTCGACAGTGATCACCGTCTTGAACTTCTTGTCGCGCTCCACGTAGGGACGGGTGAGGTGCAACAGCGAGGGATGTGCGTCCTGCGCAATCAAACGGAAAGCCTGCGCTTTCGGATCGGGAGCGGAGAATCGCGCCGGTGCCGTTTCTGCTTCCGGATGGGAGAAAAGATGATTGGCCAGATGAAAGGCCAGCGTCGCCTTGCCGATTCCCGGAGGGCCGGCAAACAGCAAACCATGGTGCAATTTGCCTGTCCGATATGCACCGGCCAACATGTCCGCAGCCCGTTCATGGCCGATAAGAATCGGGTTTTCCGCCGGTTCCGGAATGTCCGGCAACGTGTCGAAGCGCTCAGGTGCAACACGTTCAAACATCACGCCTCGCTCCTCTCGCGGTCGGTCGATGCCGCCGCCATGGCCAATTGCACAGCGCGCTGAATTGCTGCCGTAACCTTGTCTGCCGACATCGACGCGTCGATGACGACGCATCGTGCCGGCTCGGCTTTGGCGATCTCGAGGAACGCTTTTCTGCGTCGCCGGTGGATTGCAAGTGTTTCTTTCTCGAAGCGATCCGGGGCGCCCGTGCCACGCCGTGCACTGGCGCGACGCAGGCCCTCTTCCGGATCGATGTCTAGAACAAGCGTCAGGTCAGGCACCATGCCGTTCACGGTCACACGCTCGAGATTGCGCATGAAATCGTCGTCCAAATTGCCGGTCACCCCTTGATAGACGCGCGAGGAATCGAGAAATCGGTCGCACAAAACTACCGCGCCCCGCTCGATCGCCGGCCGGATCACCTGTTCCACATGATCGGATCGCGCTGCGGCGAAAAGAACCGCCTCCATCGCCGATCCGAATGGCTCGGCCGCACCGGAAAGAAGAACATGCCGGACCGCTTCGGCGCCGGAGGAGCCGCCGGGCTCGCGCGTGACGATCACATCGCGGCCCTCTTCGCGGAGACTTCTGGCGAGTTGGTCGATCTGCGTCGATTTTCCAGCCCCCTCGCCTCCCTCGAATGTGATGAAGAAACCGCGAGACAAGAGACTTTCTTCCTTTTGTCGCATTCCGCCAGCTTGATTGCCGAACACGTCCCTACTTAGGCGGTCGCCTCGTGAAGGTCCATGCCGAACTGTCACGATGCCGGTTTTGTGGATGGCTGGTCGCGTCGCGCGCAACTACGACCGGTATTTCCTCAGCCATCCGGTCAGCAATTCGCCAACCGCATCCAGCGCCCGGTCCGGGAGATCGCCTTTGCCGACGCTTTCCGCAGCGTAAAGCGGTGTTTCCTGGCTAAGCGTGTCGCCGATCCAGACCTTCAGCGTGCCGACGCGGACGCCTTCCTCCACCGGGGCCGGAACCGGCCCTTGATAGACGATGCGCGCGCGCAGCCGATCGGCATTTGTGATCGGACGAAAGATCGCGACGGGACCTTTCGCCTGCACCGCCAGATCCGCTTTGTCGCCGCCGAAAACCGTTATCCGGCCGATCGTTTCGCCGCCTTGGAAAATCTCTATTTTTTCGAAGGACCGTACGCCCCAATCCAGTATCTTGCGCGCCTCTTCCGCCCGTTCGTTCTCGCTCGAAAGACCGCTCATAGCCACGAACAGACGGCGGCCGTTGCGGTTCACCGCCCCTACGATCGCATAGCCCGAAGCGTCCGTGTAGCCGGTTTTCAAGCCTTCCGCTCCAATGTTCATGCGCAGGAGCGGGTTGCGATTGCGCTGCAGGATATTGTTCCAGCTGAAAGCGTCCTGCGCGTAATATTTGTAGAGTTCAGGGTACTCTTTCCAAAGATGAAGGGACAACGTCACAAGATCGCGCATGGTCACATGCTGACCTTCGGCAGGCAGGCCGGTGGAGTTGACGAACAGGGAATCCTTCAGGCCGATCTTCCTTGCCCGTTCGGTCATCAGTTTGGCGAAGTTTTCTTCGGATCCTGCCATACCCTCCGCGATGATGATGCAGCCATCGTTGGCCGACTGTACGATCACACCCTGAATCAGGGCCTCGAGAGGCACGGATGACTTGATCTCCGCGAACATGGTCGAGGTTCCGGAGACGGCGCCGCCGGTGCGCCAGGCATGCTCGCTGACATAAAACGCGTCGCTCATTGAAAGCCGCCCGCTCTTGAGCGCGTTGAACACGACTTCCATCGTCATCAATTTCGCGAGCGATGCCGGGGGAATCCGTTGATCTGGGTTTTTGGAGAAAAGGACAGTGCCCGTCTCCGCATCGACCAAAAAAGCCTGCTTTGCACGGGTTTCGAAAAGCTGCGCCAACGCTGCCTGGCTTCCCAGAAGCAGGAGACAGCAGGCAAAAATCAGAGACTTGTTTAGCATAGGAACCACGACCACGCCCCCCAAAAGCAGGATCTGTCCCAAATCTAGCGATACGAGCCCGGCAGAATCAACTGTTATGGCGCAATCGGGGCAGTTATCGGCAAGCGGAGCATTCACCCGCTTTTGTCGGCGCAATCGGCGCGGAGCCGTAAAACCACGCTATCGAACGATGAACGCATCCTGTGCACCGCCTGCCCAGGCGGCCTGAAGCAACCGGTCTATTTCTGCCTGGCGGTCCGGCGTGATGGTCAGCGTGTAAAAAATCACGCCGGTCTCATCGGACACGGCCTCGATCCGCGGCTCGCCGAGCGATGCCAAATCATCCGCCCGCGTCTGAGCCTCGGATTCGGTTTTCCAGGTGCCGATGTTTACGGTTGCGCCCGTCGTGAAACCGGCGCCGGAGCGTTCGCTGCGCAATCGCCACCAGCGTGTCACATCCTGTGAGCGAAGATCGCTGCCCAGCACGCTGTCGAATGCGCCAGCCGCCGCACTGATGCGTTGATCGGCGTAGGACAGAGCCGCTACATCCCGCGCAACATCGTCAAGCGGCAGCGTGCGCGGGCGA
This sequence comes from uncultured Nitratireductor sp., assembly GCF_913053745.1. Classification (GTDB taxonomy): domain Bacteria; phylum Pseudomonadota; class Alphaproteobacteria; order Rhizobiales; family Rhizobiaceae; genus Nitratireductor. The sequence continues at coordinate 18,377 of NZ_CAJXGF010000064.1, read as the reverse complement.
TCGGGAACGATCGGTCCGGAAACGGGCAATTCGAACGCTGCCGATGCAGCGACCGGCCGCGGTGGCGTCAACCCCGGCTGACTGGCGAAAGCGTTGGCCGCTTTTACGCCCGGCAGGACGCCCGTCGGCGTCGTACCGTTCATGGCCACCATGACACCCGTGGGCAAACCTTCGGCGGGATCGGGCGCAACGCCGCTCGGCTTGTATGAAGCAAGGAGATACTCGTCGTCGCGTCCTTCGAGCGGCGCGGGGCCTACATATTCCACCTTCACCTGAGCCACGCCGGCGCTTTGGTAATCGAGAAGCTGGGCGGCACGCTTTGAAAGATCGATGATGCGATTGTGCGCGAAGGGTCCCCGATCGTTCACACGCACCAAAACGGAACTGCCATTGCCCATATTGGTCACACGCGCATAGCTCGGCAATGGCATAGTCGGGTGAGCCGCACTTAGATGCGTCATGTCGTAGACTTCGCCATTGGCGGTCAACCGGCCGTGAAATGCGTCGCCGTACCAGGAGGCCGAGCCGACCCTTTCATAGTCGGGGTCCTCCTTGGGACGATACCATTTTCCCTTGATCTGATAGGGTTTTCCGACTTGATAGCGCCCACCGCCGCGGCGCAGATTGGAACGCTTTGCGGAAACCCGTGGGCTGGCCTTCACGCCATATTCGGACTCGGCGAAATATTCCTTGGATTTGCTTTTGTTGACGGCGACTTTCGGAGTCGTGGACGTGCACGCTGAAAGCAAGGCAGCACATGCCGCGAATGCGATGGCGGACGATAAGCGGCGCGCCCTCATGCGGCGCGCGACAAACTCAAGGCTCATGCGTCCGTGTCTCCCCCGGACATCGAAATATCGTTCATGGTTGCGGGACTTCCCACTCAATAATACGCCGGAACCGAGGCGTTCCGGTCTTCGACAGTCCAGGATGCCCTCTGCACCCTGCCTGAAACACCTTAGCAAGCTGTAAATCATTTGTGGCAGCAAAGCGGCAAACTGCACAAATTGTGTCAACTTCGGCACATTTCGGATGCGGGTTTACGTTGAAGGCGATCAAGATGCAAATCGTACAATGGCGTTTGTTTTCTGCTGCCGGCGAACGAAACGTCAAGCGCCCTTTGGCGAATCGCTCTGGTCGGCATCGATTTGCGTCAGCAATTCGCGTGCCGCTTCGAGGTCGGTATCGACGACCTTGAGCTCGATTCCTTCGGTGGGCGCGCGCATATAGGGCACGGTTCCGGCAAACTCTGTGGCAGCGAAAGCGTAAATACCGTAGGCTTTTAGCATGCTTACATATAGTTTTGCTTCAATCACGCCGTCGCAGATTTTCAATGGAACCAACCGGCCAGGCATATCCGCTCTCATTCTACATCCGTCGTTGCGATCCGCCACCTACTGACGGCCCGGCTCTGGGAAGCCGATTTCTGATCGGCGATTGCCGGAGATTCCATGCCAGCCTCGATCGGAAGTGTATCCGCAATCGGACCGAGGCCGAAACACCATCGTTGGAATTCACCCGGAGCGCCGCGAAATGCCTTGTCTGCTCTGGCACATATGGCGGAGGGAGTGGGATTCGAACCCACGAGACGGTCACCCGCCTGCCGGTTTTCAAGACCGGTGCCTTCAACCGCTCGGCCATCCCTCCGGAAACTGTTCGGCGCTTTTACAGCCCACCTCGGCGCGACGTCAACTTGTTCCGTAAGGCGCGGCAACAATCACGATTTGCGTCCCCGCCTGCCCTTGCCTAGAACTAGCGGATCAAGACTCACGCAAGTCATTAGCGCGAACAGGCGAACTCCTTCATGACAGACATCATTCCCGTTTTCGACGGTCACAATGACGCGCTCCTTCGTCTTCACGAGAGCGGTCGGTCGGACGCCGAACAACTTTTCCTCAATGGCGCGGAACGCGGTCACATCGATCTTCCCCGTGCGCGCAAGGGAGGTTTGGCTGGTGGATTGTTCGCCATTTTCCCACCGCCTTTGAGCAATGGAAAGGAAAATGGCAGGCGCCCCGAGGATATGACGTTTCCGCAGCTTCAACAGTCCGATGCGCTTTCGTCCACGCTGGCCATGGCTGCTCTGCTCCAGCGTCTTGAACGCATGTCCGAGGGTCGTTTCGCCATTTGTCGAAATGTCGATGCCATTCGTCATGCCATGGCATCCGAAGCGCTGGCGGCGGTCTTTCACATCGAAGGCACTGAAGCCGTGGGCCCCGATCTCGACCTGATCGATGTGCTTTATGCGGCTGGCCTGCGTTCGCTTGGGCCGGTCTGGAGCCGATCGAACATCTTCGGCCACGGCGTTCCATTCCGCTATCCCGCATCGCCGGATATCGGCGAAGGATTGACGGAAGCGGGCAAGGCGCTCGTGCGCAAATGCAACCGCCTGCGAATCCTGGTCGATCTGTCGCATCTCAACGAGAAGGGTTTTCGAGACGTTCAGGCAATCAGCGATGCACCGCTCGTTGCAAGCCATTCCAACGTTCACGCCATCTGCGCCCAATCGCGCAACCTGACGGATTGGCAAATGAGCGCCATTAGGGAAACGGGCGGATTGGCCGGCCTCAATTTTTCGGTAAGTTTCCTGCGACCGGACGGTCGAACCAATGCCGATACCGATTTCGACATTCTGATGAGACATCTGGACGCCATGCTCGAAACGCTCGGCGAAGACGGTGTGGCCCTTGGATCCGATTTCGACGGCGCCATGGTGCCTCGCGTGATTGGCGATGTCGCGGGCCTGCCAAAGCTTATCGAAGCGATGAGCGTGCATGGTTATGGGCGCGAACTGATCGAGAAAATCGCCTGGCGTAACTGGCTTCGCGTTCTCGAACGCACAATAGGCTGAGATCTCGGGAAAACAGGAAACGACAATGCGGCCTTCAAAGGATATTACCAGGCTTATCGAGATCATGGAGGCACTGCGCCAACCCGAAACCGGTTGTCCGTGGGACGTGGAACAGGACTTTGCCTCCATAGCTCCCTACACGATCGAGGAAGCCTACGAAGTTGCCGATGCCATAGAGCGTAACGATCTGGATGATCTGCGCGACGAGCTTGGCGACCTCCTTCTCCAGGTGGTATTTCATGCCCGGATGGCGGAAGAAGAGGATCGTTTCGATTTCGGTGATGTGGTGGAGGCGATCACCGCCAAGATGATTCGACGTCATCCCCATGTCTTTGGCGACGCTGATGCCCGCGGCAAAGGCATGGCAAAAGGCATGTGGGAGAAGATCAAGGCGCAAGAGAAGGCGGAGCGCCTCGCCCGGCGTGTCAGGAACGGCGCACCCGCCGAAACCACGGCCTATCTGGACGATGTACCGCGAGCCCTGCCCGCGCTTATGCGCGCGCTGAAACTTCAGGTGCGCGCCGCCAGTGTTGGCTTCGACTGGGGTGAAACGGAGCCCGTTCTCGACAAGATCGAAGAGGAAATCGGAGAGTTGCGCGAAGCGCTTCTAGAGCGTGATGATGCTCATGCCGCCGAGGAATATGGCGATCTTCTGTTCGCAGTGGTCAATCTGGGCCGTCATATGGGATATGATCCGGAAGCGGCGCTTGCGCGCACCAACAACAAATTCCGCAAGCGCTTCGATTTCATCGAGCGCGAACTCTTCAAGGCCGGACGCACCCTGGACGAAGCCGATCTGAACGATATGGAAACGCTTTGGAAACAGGCGAAAACGAAAGCCGTCTGAATAGCCAAAATTCTTTAAAGTATTTTATAATCAAATAGATAAAAGATTCCCCTAAGCTTTTTTATGATCCTGTAGCTGCTCCTGGATTTCTTGCCGTGCAGCTTCCGTCATCTGAACATTCAATGTGATGCTGCCGTCATCATTGTCGTTCCTTTCGGTAACTTCGCTGTTGCGATAGATCCAGTCGAGCAACGACATGCGCTCGGGCGGGATCTCTATCGACAGCGCGACCATCTTGCCGGAGATGCGCTCTTCGATCAGCGCTAACAGCTCCGCAATGCCTTCGCCCGTCACCGCCGAGATCGCCAGGGGAGCGTTGTTCGCACGCGTTCCCTCGAGCAAGGCGTTGCGCTTTGCATTGTCCAGATTGTCGATCTTGTTCCAAACTTCCAGGACGCGCGTCCTGTCGGCTGCATCGACTCCGAGATCGCCGAGGATCTCTTCCACATCCGCTGCCTGAGCTGCGGAGTCGGGATCGGAAATATCGCGCAGATGCACGATCAAATCGGCCTCGACAACCTCTTCAAGCGTTGCGCGGAATGCAGCGACCAGATGCGTCGGCAGATCCGAGATGAAGCCCACCGTATCCGACAGTATGACGATCGTGCCGTGCGGCAACTGTACGCGCCGCAAAGTGGGATCGAGTGTGGCGAACAGCATATCCTCGGCCATCACGCTCGCGCCTGTCAGCCGATTGAAGAGCGTCGATTTTCCGGCGTTCGTGTAACCGACGATTGCCACGATGGGAAACGGCACTTTGCGGCGCTTTGCCCGGTGCAGGTCGCGTGTGCGTCGCACCTGCTCCAGCTCCTTCTTCAGTCGCATAATGCGTTCCTGAAGCTGGCGTCTGTCGGCCTCGATCTGGGTTTCGCCCGGACCGCCCATGAAGCCGCCGCCGCCGCGCTGACGCTCCAAGTGCGTCCAACTGCGCACGAGACGACCCCGCTGATACTCCAAATGCGCGAGGTCGACCTGAAGTCGCCCTTCCTTGGTACGGGCGCGGCGACCGAAAATCTCAAGGATCAAGCCCGTTCGATCGAGAACCTTCGCTTTCAGCGCCTTCTCCAGATTACGCTGCTGAACCGGTGTCAACGGGTGGTCGATAATAACCACTTCGATATCCCGTTCTGCGACGTTCTCGGCAATCTCTTCCAGTTTGCCCGTACCCATCAGGGTCGCAGGGCGCGGCGCGCTCACCGTCACTATCTCGGCAAGAACCACATCCAGGTCGATGGCCTCCGTCAAACCGATCGCCTCTTCGTGACGCGCATCGGATGCACGAAGAGACAGCGCGCTGCCTTCGGCAGCACGGCGTTCGGAGGTCAGGATGGGAGAGATCACGGCGGCGCGCGTAAGATCCGGCCGGGTCGTCAACCGATCGTCGCCCCGCGCAGCGCCAGCTGGTTTTCGTGCTTGGCCCAATCAGGATTCCCGATTGCTTTCCTCGGCGTCGTAAAGCTGCACGGGCTGGCTCGGCATGATCGTCGAGATCGCGTGCTTGTAGACGAGTTGCGAATGTCCGTCGCGGCGCAAAAGCACGCAGAAATTGTCAAAGGAAGTAACAATACCTGTCAGTTTGACACCGTTTATGAGAAAGATTGTGAGAGGGTTCTTGCTCTTGCGAACGGTATTCAGGAACAAGTCCTGCAGGTTTTGAGATCGTTCCGCCATTTTTTGGTCTTTCACCCATTCGCTGCCGTTCCGGCAGCCAGTAGCGCAAATATGACACGCTCCTGTCAAGAAACTCTGAGACAGAGGCTGCGTGATCACTTGATGCAAGTATTCGTCGGCTGTGCCGAGCCACCACCACCACTATGCGCGTTGGTTAACAGCTAGGACTTTTTTCCGCAATCGCAAAAAACGCGTCACGGAGAGAACGGGCAACCGTTCCGGGATGTCCGTTGGCCACGGGTTTTCCGTCAATGCTGACGACAGGCATCACCACACTCGTCGCGCTTGTCACGAAGGCTTCGCGCGCGCTTTGCGCCTCTTCAACCGAAAAAGCCCGCTCTTCAACCTTGAGATCGAGGCTGTCGGCGACCTTCATAACCGTCGCCCGGGTAATACCCCGCAGGATCCCGAAATCGGCCGGGCGAGTTACCAGGCTGCCATCCGTTGTGACGATCCAGGCATTGGTGGAGGCACCCTCTTTGACGGTTCCATCCGGATCCACGAACCAGGCTTCCTGAGCGCCCGCATCGACAGCCGCCTGGCGTGCAAGAACATTCGGCAGAAGGCCAATCGTCTTGATGTCCACCCGGTCCCAGCGATTTTCCGGAACGGTGATCACTGTCATTCCCTTTTCGGCCTTTTTTGCTGCGGCCATGGGATCCGCGCGCTTGGCCGTCACCACCAAGGCGGAGCGAACCGGCTTGGTCGGGAACGCATGGTCGCGCGGCGCCACGCCACGCGTTACCTGAATATAGACCAGGCCGTTGCGCACATGGTTGCGCCGGATAACCTCGCGTATGATGAATTCCAGCGCCTTGCGCTCCACCGGCCACTCCATGCGAAGCTCCCGCAGAGATCGGTCGAGACGGTCCAGATGCCCTTTCATGTCGATAATAAAGCCTCTGGAGATCTCGCAGACTTCATAGACGCCGTCGGCGAGCTGGTAACCGCGATCCTCCACGTGAACCATCGCGTCATTGTGATTCGCATAGCGCCCGTTCACGTAAGCAATGCGTGGCATGTGTCGGTCTCCGTCTGATGGATGTCGCCGTGTTGGGATGACGCGGCGTAAATGAGGGTTCTGTTTTGCCGCCGTGCGGCGTGTTTTTCAAGCGCCTCAGAAGAACTCCAGGCTGACACGGAACATCTGCTCTACCTGGCGCACCGCGCTTTCGAGCGCGAATATCACAACCCGGTCCTTCGGCTTGATCTTCAGCGAACCGCTTGGCTTGATGACAGCGCCGTCGCGATACACCGCGCCGATGCGCATGCCGTCGGGAAAATCCACCTCGCTTAGCGGCGGTCCGACCAGCGGCGAGGTTTCCAGCGCTTCCGCCTCAATCACCTCGGCGGCCCCGCGTTGAATGTTGTGGACGGCGCGGATGCGTCCGCGCCGCACGTGCTGAAGCACTTTCGAGATGGTGACCGAGCGGGGGTTCACATGCGCATCGATTCCCAGCGTTTTCGCAAAATCGTGGTAGGTCGGGCTGTTGATCAGAACGAGGTTGGAGCGGCAACCGAGACGCTTGGCGATCACGCTGGACAAGATATTGACCTGATCGTCATTAGTCAGCGCGACCATCAGATCGGCATGCTGGATATCGGCTTCCAGAAGCAGCTTCTGGTCGAGCGCGCTGCCGTGCAGAACAACGGTGCGCCGCAGCTTGTCGGCCAGCGCCACCGCACGATCGCGCGTGTTCTCGATCACCTTGACCTTGGTCCGGCTTTGCTTTTTCTCCATGGCGCGGGACACGTAGAGACCGATATTGCCGCCGCCGGCGATGACGATCCGCGTCGCCTCGCGCTCCTCGTGCCCGAAAAGGCCCAGCGTACGCCGCACCTGCTCGCGCGTCGTCACCACATAGGCAAGATCGCCGGCCATGAGTTGGTCGCCCGAATGGGGAATGAAAAGCTTGTCATCGCGCGACACACCCACAACCGTCGACGGCAGATCGGGGAAAAGCTCGGTCAACTGCGCCAGCGGCGTGTTGATGACCGGACACTCTTCAAGACATTCGATGGCCACCATGGAGACCTGGTCGTCGGCGAAACGCACCACATCCGTCGCGCCCGGCAGCGCGATACGGCGCATCACCATCTCGCCCACTTCCACTTCCGGCGAGATAATCACGTCGATCGGCAGATGATCGCGCGAGAACAGGTCCATATAATGCGACTGCAAATAAGATTGCGAGCGGATGCGCGCGATCTTGGTGGGCACGTTGAAGAGGGAATGCGCCACCTGGCAGGCAACCATGTTGACTTCGTCGAACAGGGTCACGGCGATGATCATGTCGGCTTCGCGCGCGCCGGCCGCGGCCAGCACGTCGGGATGCGCGCCGTGACCGACGAAGCCGCGCACATCGAGCGTGTCTCGCACGGCGCGAATCAACTCTGGCGAGGTATCGATCACGGATACGTCGTTTTGCTCGGCCGCCAACCGCTCCGCGATACCGAAACCGACTTGGCCTGCGCCACAGATAATGACTTTCATCGCCTGTTCCCTGCCTGAGCGAAGACCGGATCTCGGGTCTGCACGGCCCCTGCTCTATCGCTTTTCCGGCTCTGTGAAAACCTCGTCCGTCGTATGGACACCCGCTTGTCAGACGCCGAGCGACTTCAGTTTGCGATGAAGCGCTGAACGTTCCATGCCGACAAATTCCGCCGTGCGCGAAATGTTTCCGCCAAAGCGGTTGATCTGAGCCAGGAGGTACTCTTTTTCGAACAGTTCGCGCGCTTCGCGCAGCGGCAGCGCCATGATGTGTTGATCGGACTGGGTCGGCAAACGAGGCATAACATCGCCGATCTCAGCGGGCAGCAGATCGGCCGTTATTGGCGTATCCGGGCCGTCGCCACGGGTCAGGATCATCAGCCGTTCGATATTGTTGCGCAGTTGGCGCACATTGCCCGGCCAGTTATGCGCCTGAAGAACCGCCATGGCGTCGTTGCCGAGCGGGCGCGGCTTGATGCCGGCCTGTTCGCCGATTTGCTGCATAAAGTGATCGACAAGAAGCGGAATGTCCTCGCGACGATCGGCCAGTGGCGGAACGACCACGGGCACGACGGCCAGCCGATGGAACAGATCTTCGCGGAAGCGACCCTCGGCGATCAGAGATTCGATGTTCTGTGCCGTGGAAGAGATGATGCGCACATCCACTTTCACACGTCGTGTGCCGCCAACCCGCTCGAACTGCTGATCCACCAGAACGCGCAGAATCTTGCTCTGCGTGCCGAGCGGCATATCGGCCACTTCGTCGAGATAAAGCAGGCCGCCATGCGCTTCTTCCAGTGCGCCCACCTTTCTCTCGCCACCGTCGGATTCGGTGCCGAAAAGCTCGATCTCCATCCGCTCCGGCGTGATGGCGGCTGCGTTCAGTGTCACGAACGGGCCGGTGCTGCGCGGTGATGCCGAATGGATGGCGCGGGCGACGAGTTCCTTGCCGGATCCCGAAGGCCCCGTCAGCATGATACGGCTGTTCGAGGGGGCAACGCGCTCGATGGTCTGGCGCAGGTGATTGAGCGCTGCGGAATCTCCCACGAGATCGAAGGATGCGCCGCTGCGCTTCTTCAAGTCGCTCATCTCGCGCTTGAGCTTCGAAATCTCCAAGGCGCGCTCGCAAATCAGGATCATCCGATCCGTCTTGAACGGTTTTTCGATGAAATCGTAGGCCCCGCGCTTGATGGCCGAGACCGCCGTTTCGATTGTCCCGTGACCCGAAATCATCACCACGGGAACATGCGGATGGAGTTCCTTGATCTTGTCGAGGAGCGCCAGGCCATCGAGTTTCGAGCCTTGCAGCCAGATGTCGAGCAGAATCAGTCGTGGAACCCGTTCGGTTATCGCGGCGAGCGCACTGTCGCTGTCATATGCGGTGCGCGTTTCATGGCCCTCGTCGCTAAGAATGCCGGCGACGAGCTCGCGGATGTCTTCCTCGTCGTCTACGATCAGGATATCGGAAGCCATTTTCTACCTTTTTGTCGTCTCGGTGCCGCCGGCGTCTCCGGCGGCAGGAAGTATGATGCGGATCATCGCGCCGATCCCGTCATGGAAATCGGCCGGCGCGTCATGCAGTTCCAATCGGCCTCCATGGTCTTCGACAATCTTCTTGACGATTGCCAGGCCGAGGCCGGTGCCTTTCTCACGTGTGGTCATATATGGTTCGAGGAGCCGCTGCCGGTTTTCGCGTGGCAGTCCCTTGCCATTGTCGATGACTTCGATCTGAATGAAACGTCCGGTCATGCTGGCGGTGATGCGGATAGCGCCGGGTTGGCCGTTGCTCCGCTCCGCAGCGTCAATCGCCTCCGCGGCGTTTTTGATGACGTTGCCGAACGCCTGTCCCATCAAACGGGCATCGAAACGGCCCACGAGCGGCGTATCGGAAATCTGTCGTTCAAAGGCGATCTCGTTGCGCGCCACCTCGACCAGGAAGGAAGCTTCCCGCAGCGGTTCGCGCACATCGAGACGCTGGATGTCCGGTTTCGGCATGCGCGCGAAGGCCGAGAACTCATCCACCATTCGACCGATATCGCCGACCTGACGGATGATCGTGTCGGTGCACTGATCGAAGATTTCCCGGTCCTGTTCGATGACCTTTCCGAACCGGCGGCGAATGCGTTCGGCGGATAACTGAATGGGTGTCAGCGGGTTCTTGATTTCATGAGCGATGCGCCGGGCCACATCCGCCCAGGCCATCGAGCGCTGGGCCTGCATCAGGTCCGTGATGTCGTCTACGGTCACCACATAGGAGTGCTGATCGTCCTCGTTGACCCCCTCCTCCGTGGTGATCTGAATGTTGAACGTGCGTTCTGAACCGCCCCGAAAGAACGTCGCTTGTTCGCGGTAGACAGGGCGTCCCGATTTGCGACCGGTCTCGAACACGCGTCCGACATGCGGCAGAACGGCCGTCAAGTTGCGGTTCACCGCCTCGCGGGCGGAGATGTCGAGCATGGCTTCGGCCGAGCGGTTGACCATGGCAACCGAGCCATCGGCTTCCACGCCGATGACGCCGGCACTGACGCCCGAGAGCACCGCTTCGGTGAAGCGGCGGCGTTCGTCGATGACGTCCTTGGCTGCAATGAGCTGGTCGCGCTGCGATTTGAGCTGCTGTGTCATCTGATTGAACGTGTCGCCCAATAGGCCGACGTCGCCATCGGAAGCGCGCACAGGCACGGACACGTCGAGATCGCCCGTGGAAACGGCACCGGCCGCACCGATCAACTGGCGAATGGGGCGAACCAGCCGGTCCGCCACCGCAATGCCTGTCCAGATGGCAGCCAGAACGATGGCCAGAGTCACGACGAGATAAAGCAAGGCGAACGCAATCTGCGTGTTACCGCGATTGCCCTCCAGAGAACGGTATTCGTCGGTGTTGGTTCGGACGATCTGGCGCGCCTTGAGCACTTCGGGATCCAAAAGCGCACCGGTGTAGAGATAGGCGTCGGGAATTTCCTGAAGTTTGTAGACGGCCGTTACCAGATTGGTGCCGCCGATTTCATTGAAGGCAATCTGCGAATTGTTGGCGATTTCCATGGCGCCCTCGCCCGGGCGCGGCAGCGGAATGTCTTCCGTCATCTGCGCGCTCATGATGACGGAGCCGTCGTCGCGAACGAGTTCGGCGTCCGCCAGCCCTCGAAGCATTGCCTGACGCGTCATGAAATCGCGAAAACCGTAGCGGTCGAGATTGTAGAGCGTGCGGGCCTGGTCGAGCCGCGCGCCCATGCTCTCGGTTGTCCCCTGCAGGCTGCGCGCATTCTGCTGTACATAGGCATCCGCGATGGAGAGCGAAGAATAAACGATCACTTTGGTGCGCAGCTCGAACCAGCGATCGAGACCCAGTTCGAGCGTCACCGACGCAATCACGGCCACGAGGATGGCCGGTATCGCCGCCACCAGCGAGAACATCGCAATAATGCGCACGTGAAGTCGCGACGCCGCTCTTTGCCCTTTCCTGGATTTATAGATCCGCAGACCTTCCAGAACGATCAGCCCGAACAGGAGCATGATAAAGCCGAAATTCACGGCGATCAGCAAAAGTGTCGTCCGTTCGTCTGGCGTGAAAGGGGTGAGACCGAGGAGCACGGTAAAGGACACCGTGGCGGTAAGCAGCGCGCCGATGGCTGCGGCAACGCCGATATAGAAGACGGTCGAGCGCCCACGCCGGACAGGCGAAGCCCCTACGAAAGGCTGCATCGGCGAACTCTCGGACAAGCTGACCATCACTCCTGCTTCTGCTCTTCGTGCCGCTCTGCTTGTTGCACATATGCAACGACTGTAACCAACTGGCAACAGTTGCATTTCTGAACAATGCGGCATTGCTGGGGCAGAATGGGGATCGGACGAGGCGATTTCGATTTTCGACGGCTTCCGGTCGAGACCGTGCCGTCGGATCAGTTCGCGCCGCGATAAATGTTGATTCCGTAGTCCCGGATTTTTTTGCGCAGCGTGTTCCGATTAAGCCCGAGAAGGTCGGCAGCCTTGAGTTGATTGCCGCCGGTCGCCGTCAAGGCGGCTATCAGAAGAGGCTGTTCGACGTCTGCCAGCACGCGCTGATAAAGCCCCGTTGGAGGCAACTGGTCGCCAAACTGCGCAAAATAACTTTGAAGATGCTGTTCTACGGCCTGCGTCAACGTCGTTTCATCGGGCAGTACGTCCGTCTGGTTTCCCCGAAGCGCGCCAGCGGCGCGCAGTTCCTGCTCGATTATCTCGGCAGAAATCTCATCTTGAGGATAAAGAGCGGCCAACCGCCGTACCAGATTTTCCAGTTCGCGCACATTGCCGGGCCAACGGTAGCTCTTGAGACGATTGAGCCCGTCCGCACTTATCTGTTTGGGCTGCAATCCCTCCTGCTCCGCACGCGCGAAGAAATGTCGGGCGAGGTCCGGTATATCCTCCGCCCGCTCGCGCAACGGTGGCAATCGCAACGGAACGACGTTGAGCCGATAGAAGAGGTCTTCGCGAAAAAGCCCTTGATCGATAAGCGTTCTTGGATCCTTGTTGGTTGCGGCGACGATCCGAACGTCGGTGCGGATCGGCGTGCGCCCGCCGACGGTCGTGTATTCGCCCTGCTGCAACACGCGCAGAAGGCGCGTCTGGGCTTCCATCGGCATGTCGCCGATTTCGTCGAGAAACAGCGTTCCGCCTTCCGCCTGCTCGAAGCGACCGAAGGAGCGCGCCTGCGCACCGGTAAAGGCGCCTTTCTCATGGCCGAACAATTCCGACTCGATCAGGTCGCGCGGGATGGCGGCCATGTTGATGGCCACGAACGGCCCTTTCCGCCTGCGCCCGTATTCGTGCAGTGCACGGGCAACGAGTTCTTTGCCCGTGCCCGATTCTCCGTTGATCATCACCGTAAGGTCGGTTTGCATCATACGGGCAAGCAGGCGGTATATCTCCTGCATGGCGGCCGAACGTCCAATCAGCGGAAGGGCGTCGGGTGCCTCGGCGCTCGCAGTTTCCTTCTGGCCGGATTTCGGTTCGGAGAGCGCGCGTCCGACGATGTTGACGAGTTCCGTTAGATCGAAAGGTTTTGGTAGATATTCGTAAGCGCCCACTTCGGAGGCACGGATCGCGGTCATGAAGGTGTTCTGTGCGCTCATTGCGACGACCGGAAGGTCGGGCCGTGCCTTGCGAATCCGGGGCAGGAGATCGAACGCATTGCCATCCGGCATAACGACGTCGGTGATCACGAGATCGCCGTCTCCCGCTGAAACCCATCGCCAGAGCGTCTCGACATTCGACGTCACCCGCACCTCGTAGCCTGCACGTGAGAGCGCCTGGTTGAGCACCGTGCGGATCGCGGCGTCGTCATCGGCAACGAGAATGCTGAAACCGCTCATGATGCGTTCTCTTCTTTATCCGTTTTATTCGTCATGAGTCTTTGCCGGCGCGCCTCGCGCCAGGCCGGCATGAGTATCCGAAACACGGTACCGCGTTGGCCGGAGGATTCGCATTCGATTACGCCTCCGTGCGCGCCGACGATTTTCGCTACAAGCGCGAGTCCCAGGCCGGAACCGTTTTGTTTGGAGGTGACGAACGGATCGAAGATGATCTGTCTAAGGTCCTCTGGAATACCAGGCCCGTTATCGTGAACACAAAACTCCAGCGGCAGCGCGACCCGGTCGGGCGAGCCGGGCACCGACAATCGAATTCCTGGACGAAACGCGGTCGTCAGCCGTATTTCCCCGTCCTCGCGGTCGCCAATGGCTTCGACGGCATTCTTGACCAGATTCAGAAAGACCTGAATGAGCTGGTCACGGTTCGCCCAGACCGGCGGCAGAGACGGATCGTAATCCTCCACAATGCTGATCTTGCGTGCAAAACCGCTCTTGGCGACGGCCTTCACATGGTCGAGGACCAAATGAATGTTGATGGGATCGCGCTCCACGGGGCGTTCGTCGGAAAACACTTCCATGCGATCGACCAACGCGACGATCCGGTCCGTTTCCTCGGTTATGAGACGCGTCAGCGCCCGATCTTCGTCGGAAACGGCGTGTTCGAGCAATTGCGCTGCGCCGCGAATGCCCGATAGCGGGTTCTTGATCTCGTGTGCCAACATGGCTGCAAGTCCCGTCACCGAGCGTGCCGCTCCTCGATGCACCATTTGCCGATCGATCTTGTCGGCCATGGAGCGTTCCTGCAGAAGCAGCGCCACCGCGCCGGTAATTTCCGAGACCGGAGCGGCATGGATGTCCACCATGCGTTCCGGTCCCAGCCGCGGTGAGGAGATGTCGACACGGTATTCGTTGATCGCGACACGCTGCTCGCGCACCTGTTCGACCAGCGCTATCAACGGGCTGCCGAAGGGCACGAAATCGGAAAGACGGCTGCGCGCAAGAATCGAAGCGCCGGAGCGAAAGAAGTCCTCGGCCTCGGCATTCACCTCGATCATGAAGCCGTCCTGATCGACCATAAGGACAGGATGACGCAGCGTGTTGAGAAGCAGGCTGGCCGGGCCGGTTTCCATGCGCGCGCGCGCTCCTTCTCTGCTCATGCGGCCAGCCGATCCTCTTGTCTGCGAAACAGGTCTTGCAGGAGGCGGCTGACGTCCCGGTGGTCCGTTCCCGTCATAATCGCCTTTCGGGTCGCCGGCGCTACCTCCGTAAGATGCCGGTCCATATACCAGCCGAGATGTTTGCGCGCATGCCGGGTTCCGTGCTCGGTGCCGTAGAGCGCCAGCATTGCCTGATAGTGGTCGATCACGTAGTCGGCCAGATTGTCCGGCCGCCGTTGGGTGTTTGAAGCCACCACGCCGGCGATCCAGGGAGCGCCGTAATGAGCGCGGCCCACCATAACCGCGTCGGCACCGGAGGCTTCCAGCAAGCCTGCCGCATCGTCCGCCGATGTGACATCGCCATTGGCCACGACCGGGATGCGAACCGCGTTCTTTACGTCCGAAATGGCGGCCCAGTCGGCCTTTCCCTTGTAGAACTGGCAGCGCGTGCGCCCATGCACCGTAACCATGGCCACGCCCGCATCTTCCGCACGCTTGGCGATCTCCGGCGCATTCAATGTGTTTTCGTCCCAACCAAGCCGCATCTTTACCGTCACCGGGATTTGCACTGCGCCCACCACCGCCTCGATCAGACTAAGTGCATGCGCGGGTTCGCGCATCAGCGCCGAACCGGAATAGCCACCTGTCACTTTCTTGGCGGGACAACCCATATTGATATCGATAATGTCCGCGCCCTGTGCCTCAGCAATGCGCGCGCCTTCGGCCATCCAGTGCGCCTCGCGCCCGGCAAGTTGCACCATGTGCACATCCACATCCGGTCGGCGCAAGCGGCGTGCAGATTCCGCCTTACCCCGGGCGAGTTCGCCGCTCGCCACCATTTCCGAAACCACGAGCCCTGCGCCGTGCTCATAGGCGCGAGCGCGGAAGGCAAGGTCCGTCACGCCGGACATGGGCGCCAGAAACACCCTGTTGCGAATGGCAACGCCCCCGACCGAAAGCGGTGTCGAAAGAAAGTCAGCGGCTGAGATGCACAAATTTAAAGCACCTTTTTATCATGCTTAATAATTAGCCATTTCAGTGGAGGCCCGCAACTGCGTTTTTTGACGTTCGCCTTGATTCATGCAAATTCGGCTGGCCTTTCGCGGCCTGTATTATTATGCGTCTGCTTTATGGACAAGCAGATGACTCAATCCGACAGCGTGGCGGCCCGCCGGACGGGTGAGATCGCCGTTGTCATCGTCGCCGCCGGGCGCGGCGAGCGCGCGGGCCAATCGGTGGAAGGCCCGAAACAGTATCGTCAGATAGGCGGCAGGCCGGTTCTGCGTCACACTTTGGAAACGTTCCTCACCGATCCGCGCATCGGGCGCGTCGTGGTGGCAATCCACCCCGACGACGAGGCGTTGTTCGCCGAGGCCACGGCGGGTCTTACCGACGACCGCGTCATCGCCATTCATGGCGGGCACTCCCGCCAGGCCTCCACCCGGCTGGCATTGCTTGCGCTCTACGATCCTGCCCCCCGGACCGTGCTTATCCATGACGGCGTGCGCCCTTTCGTCGATCGGGAGCTGATCGACCGCATCGTTGCGGCGGTGGAAGACGATCGCGGCGCGTTGCCTTCGCTGCCCATCGCCGAAACGATCAAGCGCGCCGGGCCTGCCGGCAACATTGCCGAAACGGTTCCGCGGCATGACCTTCACGCCGCGCAGACACCGCAGGGCTTTCCGTTCTCGCTCATAGCCGCCGCCCATGAGCGCGCTCATAAACTCGGCCGCGAGGATTTTACCGACGATGCCTCCATTGCCGAGTGGGCCAGAATCCCGGTGCGTCTCGTTGCCGGGTCCGTCGACAATATCAAGCTCACCTGGGCACGCGATATCGGCCTGGCCGATGAGCGATTGACCCGCCCCAGCGCCTTTCCGGATGTGCGCACGGGCAATGGCTACGACGTTCACGCATTCGCGGAGGGCGACGCCGTGGTGCTGTGCGGTGTGACCATCCCGCACACAAAGCGTTTGTCGGGGCACTCCGATGCCGATGTCGGCCTGCACGCGCTGACCGATGCCTTGCTGGCCACCTGCGGCGCCGGTGACATTGGCACCCATTTCCCGCCATCCGATCCAAAATGGAAAGGAGCCGCGTCGAGCATTTTCCTCGAACACGCGGCCAAAATCCTACGCGAAACCGGCGGACGTATCGCCAATGCCGATGTAACCATCATCTGCGAAGCGCCGAAGATCGGTCCGCACCGCGAGGCCATGACCGCAGCCATCGCCGGCATGCTGGGCATCGCCGCGCATCGCATTTCCATCAAGGCCACCACAAACGAGAAAATGGGTTTTGTCGGCCGCGAGGAAGGCATCGCCGCCATCGCGACCGCCAGCGTCATCTATCCCGGCGAGGTGCCTGCATGAACCGTTGCCCGGCGCTCGCCCGCGCAGTTCTTTCCGCCTGCGGGGCCCGTGGCATGATGCTCGCCACCGCCGAATCGTGCACCGGTGGCATGATCACCGCCGCCCTCACGGACATTGCCGGTTCTTCGTCTGTCGTCGATCGCGGTTTCGTCACCTATTCCAACGAAGCCAAGGTCGAGATGCTCGGCGTTTTGCGCCAAACGCTGACGACCCACGGCGCGGTATCACGGGAAACGGCTCTGGAAATGGCGGGCGGCGCCCTCGCCCGTTCTCATGCCGACGTGACCATAGCCGTCACGGGCATCGCCGGCCCCGACGGCGGTTCGGAGGAAAAACCGGTCGGGCTCGTCTGGTTCGGCCTGGCCAAGAAGGGCCACGCACCCATCGCGCAATCCCATGTCTTTTCAGGGCGTAACCGTGCCGGCGTGCGCGAAGCGACCGTCGAGACCGCTTTCGACATGATTCTGTCGGCACTGCAGGAAACCTGAAATCAGGCACCCACGCCGTAAACCACGTCCGCGCGGCGCTCGAAGGCTTCGGAAAACATCCGGAATGCGCGGTCGAACATCGCCCCCATCACGGCACCCAGCATGCGACTCTTGAACTCGTATTCGATAAAGAAATGGATATCGCAGGCGCCCTCGCCTGCCGGCTCGAAGCGCCATTCGTTCTTCAGAAAGCGAAACGGACCGTCGACATAACGCACGTCGATCGCCGCATCGTCGGGCTTTAGCGTCACCTGGCTGGTGAACGTTTCGCGCAGCGCCTTGTAACCCACGGTCATGTCTGCGACGAGCAAGGTTATGCCGTCGCGCTCCTTGCGGGTACGCACGCTGAGCGCTTCGCACATGGGCACGAATTCGGGATATTTCTCGACGTCCGCAACCAGCGCGAACATGTCTTCGGGCGTGTGAGCCACGCGGCGAACGGTCTCGAATTTCGGCATCAGTTCGCAGCGGCGCCCGCATTCTCTAGACGCGCCTCGCGCGCGGCGCGCAATTTGGCGAAATCTTCGCCCGCATGGTGCGACGAGCGCGTCAGCGGGCTCGACGAGACCATCAGAAAACCCTTGGTGTAAGCCACCGTCTCATAGGATTTGAACTCCTCGGGGGTGATGAAGTTCTTTACCGGATGGTGCTTGCGTGTCGGCTGCAGGTACTGGCCGATGGTGAGGAAATCGACGTTGGCGGAGCGCAGGTCGTCCATGAGCTGGAGCACCTCGTTCCGCTCCTCGCCAAGGCCGACCATGATGCCCGACTTGGTGAACATCGACGGGTCGAGTTCCTTGACGCGCTGAAGCAGGCGCAGCGAGGCGAAGTAGCGCGCGCCAGGCCGCACCGTCAGATAGTGCGAGGGCACCGTTTCGAGGTTGTGGTTGAAGACGTCGGGCTTCGCCGCAACGACGACCTCAAGCGCGCCGTCCTTGCGCAGGAAGTCTGGCGTCAGCACCTCGATCGTGGCCTTGCTCGCCTTGCGGATGGCGCGGATGGTGCGGGCGAAATGCTCGGCGCCGCCATCGTCAAGATCGTCACGGTCGACAGACGTGACGACGACATGCTCAAGGCCGAGCCGCGCGGTGGCGTCCGCGACACGCTCCGGCTCGTCGGTGTCGAGCGGCTCCGGCAGGCCGGGGCGCACGTTGCAGA